>CAMAYC010000008.1 GCA_945862125.1 Reyranella massiliensis 521 | reverse complement strand
GAACGCGACGCGCTGCTCGCAGAAGCGCGGGCGCGGCGATGCGAGATCGACCCGGCGGCGCTGCCGGTCCTGTTGCCGGCGCTGGCGCTCGATGATGCGGCGAGTGCCTGGCGTCGCCCGCTCACCTATTGGTGGGCTGCTCGGCGCGGGCGATACTGAACCGGCAATACAGGGGAGGAAGCGTGACGCGGGTCAAAGCCAACGGCATCGAGATCGAGTACGAGGCGGTCGGCAGCAAGGCCGATCCGGCGCTGTTGCTGGTCATGGGGCTTGGCGCCCAGCTCACCATCTGGCCCGATTCCCTGTTCAAGGGCCTGGCGGATCGAGGTTTCCATGTCATCCGCTACGACAATCGCGACACTGGCCTGTCGAGCAACTTCGGATCATGGGGCGTGCCCAACATCCCGGCCGCCTTCATGAAGGCGATGAAGGGCGAGAAGCTCGACGCGCCGTACGTCCTGTCCGACATGGCGGCCGATGCGATCGGCTTGCTCGACGCGCTGGGCATCGACCGTGCGCACATGGTCGGCGCTTCGATGGGCGGCATGATCGTGCAGATCGTGGCGGCGCAACACGCGGCGCGTACGCGGTCGATGGTGTCGATCTATTCGACGAGCGGCCGCCCGGGCCTGCCGCCGGGCAAGCCCGAGGCGTTGGCGATGCTGACGGCACAGCCGGAAGGGCCGGCGCGCGAACAACGCGTGACGTACGGCATGAAGCTGCGCCAGACCATCGGCAGTCCCGCCTATCCGACCCCGGAAGGCGAGTTGCGGGCCCTGGTCGAGAAAAACGTCGATCGCCGCTGGTATCCCGAAGGGGCGGCCCGGCAGTATCTCTCGGTGATGGCCTCGGGCGACCGCGTCGAGATGCTGAAGACGGTCAAGGTACCGACGCTCGTCATGCATGGCGAAGAAGACCCGCTGCTGCCGGTCGAGTGCGGCCGCGACGTGGCCCGGCTGGTGCCGGGCGCCGAGCTCCAGACCATTCCTGGCTGGGGCCACGATTTCCCGCCGCAGCTTGTCCCCGCCATCGTCGACCGCATCGCCACCTTCTGCAAAGCCGCGTGAGGACCACGCCATGAAATTCGGCATCTTCTACGAACACCAGCTGCCGCGCCCGTGGGGCCCGAAGAGCGAGTACCAGCTCCTGCAGGATTCGCTGACGCAGATCGAGCTCGCCGACAGGCTGGGCTACGACTACGCTTGGGAGGTCGAGCATCACTTCCTCGAGGAATACTCCCACTCCTCGGCGCCCGAAGTGTTCCTCGGCGCCGCCAGCCAGCGCACCAAGCGCATCCGCCTCGGCCACGGCGTGATCCAGCTGACCACCAACAACCCGCACCGCGTCGCCGAGAAGGTGGCGACGCTCGATCTCCTGTCAGGCGGCCGCGTCGAACTCGGCATGGGCGAGGCGGCCGGGCCGGCCGAGCTGCATCCGTTCGGCATAAAGGTGCGCGACAAGCGCGAGCGTTGGGAGGAGGCGGTGAAGGCCATCGTCCCGATGTTCACCAAGGAAAGCTGGGAGTTCCACGGCGAGTATTACGACTTCCCCGCGCGCAACGTCGTTCCCAAACCGCTGCAGAAGCCGCACCCGCCGCTCTGGGTCGCCTGCTCGAACATCGCCACCATCGGCAAGGCCGGTGAATGGGGCATGGGTGCCTTGGGCTTCACCTTCGTGACGCCCGAAGCCGCGCGCGCCTGGGTACACAAGTATTATAACAACCTCCTCAACAATTCGAAGAAGCTCGCCGACTATCCGAGCAATCCCAACGTCGCGATGGTCTCGGGCTTCATGTGCGCAGCCACCGACGAGGAAGCCCAGGCCAAGGCCGCCGGCTGGACCTTCTTCATCTTTGCGCTGAGCTACTACGGCCGCAAAGGTGTCGACGCACCCGGCACGTCGAACCTGTGGGACGAGTACCAGGCGTGGCGGGGCGGGCCGGAGGAGAAGAAGGCGCTGGAGTCGGGCCTGATCGGCTCGCCTGCGACGATCGCGAAAAAGCTCCGCCAATTCCAGGCGAGCCGCGTCGACCAGGTGATCCTGCTCAACCAGGCCGGCAAGACCAGCCACCGGGATATCTGCGAGTCGCTCGAGCTGTTCGCTAAGGAAGTGATGCCGGAATTCCATGCCGCCGAGGCCGAGCACGCGGCCTGGAAACAGAAGGTGCTCGACCGCGAGATCGTGCTCGAGGACCTCGATGTCGCCAAGTACGGCATCTTCAGCCACCAGAACGAACACATCGTCCGCCTCACGCCCGAGCAGCTGAAGCAGAAGATGGCCGAGAAGGAAGCCGCGGCCAAACGCGCCTGACGTGAAGCACGTTCCCGTCCTGATCGTGGGAGGCGGGCCGGTGGGCATGACCGTGGCTCGCACGCTGGCTTCTTTCGGCGTGCGTTCCCTGCTGGTCGAGCGTCATCCCGCGACGACGCGGCACCCTAAGATGGACATCACCAACGGCCGCTCCATGGAGCTGTTCCGCCGTCTTGGCGTCGCCGACAGGCTGCGCGCCGTGGCCGTGCCGGAGGAGAACAACTTCGACATCTCCTGGATCACGTCGCTCGCACGGGAAGCAGGAGGCCGCGAACTCCACCGCTTCCGCTATCCCAGCGTGGCAGAGAAGCGCGCCGAAATCCTTGCCTGCAACGACGGCACCCAGCCACGCGAGCCCGCCATGCGTGTGAGCCAGGTGATGATTGAGCCGGTATTGCGCGACGCCATCGTGGATCATCCGCTGGTCGACGCACGCTGGAGCGTCGCCCTGGAGGATTTCGAGCAGGACGAGGCGGGCGTCACGGTCACGTTGCGCAGCGAGGAGACCGGCGCTACCGAGCGGGTGCGATGCGATTTCCTCGCCGGCTGCGACGGCGGTACCAGCCGCGTGCGCGAGCGACTGGGCATAGCGCTCGAAGGCCGCGCCGCCGTGGCACACCGCTACATGATCCATTTCCGCTCCGGGGCACGCGAGTTGCTGCAAGCCTTCGGCGTCGCCTGGCATTACCAGACCGACAAGGGCACGCTGATCGCGCAGGACGACAAAGACACCTGGACCCTGCAGACACGTCCACCGGCCGGCGTCGATCCGAACGACATCGATCCGAATGCGATCCTTGATGCCTGGGCCGGCCGCCGCTTTCCGCGCGAGATCCTGGTGGCCAATCCCTGGTTCACGCATTTGCTGCTGGCCGAGCGCTACCAGGCTGCCCGTGTCTTTCTGGCGGGCGACGCCGCCCACCAATACATCCCGACCGGCGGCTACGGCATGAACACCGGCATCGGCGATGCGGTCGACCTCGGCTGGAAACTCGCCACCGCCGTAAAGGGCTTTGCCGCGCCGGGCCTGCTCGCGTCCTACGAGAGCGAGCGCCGGCCCGTCGGCTATCGCAACCGCCTCGCCTCGGAACGTCACACCGGCGTGCGCCTGAAGATCGCCGAGCTCTACCAGAGCGAGCGCGACCCCGATGCGCGGGGCCGCGCTATCGCCGCCCTCGGCAACGCCGAGAACGAAAGCTGGGGCATCGAGTTCGGCTACCGCTATGACGGCGTCGAGGGCGATCCGCTGAGATACCAACCCACGACCGCGCCCGGCGCGCGCCTGCCCAGCGTCTTCCTGGCCGACGGCAGTGCGCTCTACGACCATCTCGGGCCTTGGTTCACCCTGCTGCGCTTCGGCGATGCAGATCCGTCACCGCTGATCGATGCGGCGCCGGTGCCGCTCGAGATCGTCAACGTCGCCGAATCCCGGCTTGCTCCAATCTACGGCGCGAAGCTGGTGCTGGTGCGTCCCGACACCCACGTCGCGTGGCGCGGCCACGACTGTGATGATGGCGATGCCGTCTGGGAGAGGGTGCTCGACGGGAAGCTGGCGTAAGCCTCGCATCGTCTGACGCTAGTTCGGCAGGCCCCATGCCGGTGCGAGGGTCTGCCAGACAATGGCACGGGCCATCTCGAGTGCCTGCGCATTGGGTTCGTAGCGGAAGGACTGATTCGACGCGCGGAAGGTTCCGCTGGAACGGTTGTCAAACCCGTGGTGCGCGCCGGGAATGTTGTGGAAGACGATCCGGCCGCCGGCCAGGCGACGGCACTGCCCGTAGGTGTCGCGGTATTTTCCCCACTCGTCGATGTCGCCATAGAGGATGTGAACGGCCGTGGCGCCATCCTTGGCATAGTCCGTGGAGCACCAGCCTTCGCAGCCTGGGTAGAACGAGAAGACTGCGGTGGGCTGCGCCGTGGCGCCGCGGAAGCTTTTCGCCGAGTTGAGGGCTTCAGTCCCGCCGCGCGAGAATCCCATCACCGCAAAGCGGGACGTATCGATCCTCGGCTGGTCCGTGCGGGCGAGGTCGATGACGTCGCGGGCGTCGCCGCTGTATTGCAGGCCGCAACTGGTGCCGCTCCAGTCCTGGCGATTGCGCGAGGCAGCGCTGCGGACCTGGGCGACGGCGACGCCGCGCGCGTTGAACCAGTCGACCCATGGGCTGCGGGCGTTCGGACGCGTGCCGCCGTTGCCCTCGATGAGGATCACGACGGGCACTTTCTGGCCGCCGGGCGGAAGGGACCAGAGGACGAAGTCGCGGAAGTCCTCGGGCTTGGCGAACGCCGACGAGGGCAGGAAGGTGCCCAGAAGAGACCAAAGGACAGCGAACAGGGCGGCACGGAGAGACGCCATGGCAACGCCGCCCTTCGGACCTCCGCTCACTTGGCGTCAGCCTTTGTTCGGATTGATCAGGAACTTCTCGCCGGTTGCGCGTTTGGCGTAGCTGGCGATGTTCTTGAGGTCGAGCACCTCGGGCAGCGATACGACCTTGGTGTAGTGGCTGGCGAAGGTCGTCTTCAGCGAATTGACCACGCGCTCGCGCAGGCGCTGCTGGTCGGGCCGGCCGATCTTCTGCAGGAACGGCGTCAGCAGCCAGCCGCCGACGCCCCAGGCCATGCCGTAGTTGCGGGTGAGCTCGACCGCGCCGGTGTTGAGGCTGCCGTAGATATAGACCTGCTTGTGCACCGAGGAGCCGTAGCGATTGTAGGTCGTCGCCGTCTTGTTGATGGCGATCTCCATGCAGGTGAGGATCTGGCTCGCGAGCTTCCCGCCGCCGATAGCGTCGAAGGCGATCGTGGCGCCGGTCTCGACCAGCGCCTGGGTGAGATCGTCGGTGAAGCTCGCCGCACTCGAATCGACCACATGCTTGGCGCCGATGCCTTTCAGCAGCTTGGCCTGCTCTGCGCTGCGCACGATGTTGACGAGGCCGATTCCGTCCTCGTTGCAGATCTTGTTCAGCATCTGGCCGAGGTTGGAGGCCGCCGCGGTATGCACCAGCGCCTTGTGGCCCTCGCGTTTCATGGTCTCGGTCATGCCGAGGGCGGTCAGCGGATTGACGAACCACGAGGCGCCCTCGGCGGCGGTCGTGCCGGCCGGCAGCGGCTGGCAGTCACGCGCGTTCAGCAGCCGGTACTGCGCATACATCGAGCCGCCGACCATCGACACGGTCTTGCTCTTGAGCGCCTGGGCGGCCTCCGAGGAGCCCGCCTTGATCACCGTGCCGGCGCCCTCGTTGCCGACCGGCATGGATTCGCCCAGGCGCGTCGCGAGGAAGGGGAGCGACGCGGCGGGCACCTTGGCCGTCACCTTGACGCTCTCGCCGCTGCCGCTCGTCTTGAACGTCGCCATGTCGGCCGGCCCCAGCAACAGGCCGAGGTCCGACGGATTGATCGGGCTCGCCTCGACTCTGACCACGACCTGGTCGGGACCGGGCTCGGGCACGTCAACCTTGGTCAGCGACAGTTCGAGCGTGCCGTCCTTGCTGATCAGGGAGCGCAGCTGCAGTCCCGAAATCTTGCTGGTGTCGCTCATGCGCTCTCTCCCGGTGTTTGTTTGCTGGGCCGCTTATGCCAAGCGCCGCCATGATGAACAAGCGGGGACGAACAGCCGCGATCTTTGTAGGATGCCTGGCATGACACATCCCCGCATTGGCCTCGCGCTCGGCAGCGGCTCGGCGCGCGGCCTGTCGCACATCGGCGTGCTCGACGCGTTGATCGAGGCCGGTATCGAGCCCGACGTCGTCTGCGGGACCTCGATCGGCGCGCTGGTCGGCGCGGCCTATGTTGCGGGCAAACTGGCCGGCCTGCGACACTGGGCGGAGACGGCGACCTGGCGCCAGGTCGTTCGGCTGATGGATGTCCGGCTGATGGGCGGCGGGTTGATCGACGGCAAGCAGGTGGTGGCCCTTCTGCGCAGGCTCGGCATTGATGCGCCGATCGAGAGCTACGCCAAGCGCTATGCCGCCGTCGCCACCGATCTGGCGAGCGGCCGCGAGGTCTGGCTGCAGACCGGACCGATCCACGAGGCCGTGCGCGCCTCGATCGCCCTGCCGGGAATCGTCAGCCCGGTGGAGATCGACGGCAAATGGCTGGTCGATGGCGGCCTTACCAATCCGGTTCCCATCTCTGTGTGCCGGGCCCTCGGCGCGGAAGTAATCATTGCGGTCAATCTCAACGGCGATCTGGTCGGACGGCGCTTCGACAAGGCGCGGACACCGCCGCCTGCGGCCGCACCGTCGCGCGTGACGACGGAACTCTTCAGGCGGATGCTGGGCCAACTGCCGGGCGCTCGCCCTGAGCAGGCGGTGGAGATTGCCCCGGACCTGCTGCCTCAGGTGTCGTCGGCGCCGGGCTATCTCGACGTCCTCGCCAACTCCCTCAACATCATGCAGGACCACATCACCCGCACCCGTCTTGCGGGCGAACCGCCCGATGTGCTGCTCGTCCCGCGGTTGGCGAACATTGGCCTGATGGAGTTTACCAAGGCGCGGCAAGCGATCGCCGAAGGCCGACACTGCGTTCAGCACGCACTGCCGCTGCTCAAGCGCTACGTGTGACCGTTGAAGCGCCAAGGTCCAGACGTTATCTGCGCCTCAGCAAATACGTATCCATGATCCAGCCGTTCTTCTGCCGCGCTTCGGCGCGGCGGCGGTGGATTTCGTCGGCGACATCCTTGAGCCTTCCAGAGATCAGGATTTCGTCGGGCGTGCCGAGATAGGCGCCCCAGTAGATCTCGACATCCTGATCGGCGAAGCGGCGATAGGTGTCCTCGCCATCGAGCAACACGGCCGCGCTGTCGATGCCGTCGGGAAATCCCTCGGCGAGCTTTCGCCCCGTGGTCAGCAGCACCGGCTCGGCGATGCGGTTGAGCGGGATTCCGTGCCGCGCCGCCAGCGCCTGGACCGCTGTGATGCCCGGGATGACTTCGTAGCTGATCGACTGACGTCCCGAGGCCGCGATCGCCTCGATGTTGCGGATGGTGCTGTCGTAGAGCATGGGGTCGCCCCAGACGAGGATGCCGGCGGTCTCGCCGTCGTTCATCTCGTCCCGGATCATCGCCTCGAACACGGCCTGCTTGGCCTCGTTCAGCTCATCGACGCTGGCGCGGTAGTCGGCTGGGGCGGTATCGCGCGACGGGCTCGGCGCCTCGACGAAACGGTGCGGATGGCCCGGGGCGATGTGGCGGCGGCAGATCTCCTCGCGCAGCGCCCGGAGCTTCGTCTTGGCCGGACCCTTGTCCATCAGGAAGAACAGGTCGGCCCGGTTCAGGGCTTTTACGGCCTGCACGGTGATGTAGTCCGGGTCTCCGGCCCCGATCCCGATGATGAGGATCTTCTTCACGCTCGCCTCTTCACGGTCGCCTCGTTTTCGCGGCACAAAATTTGCTCGGTATCCGGCACCCCAGCAGGAGGTTGCCATGACCGTCGACACCCTTGCCAAGCCTCAAAGTGCCGCCACTGCGGCCCTGATTGCCACTGCCTTCTCGCATATTGCCCAGGGCGACACTGAGTATAAATCGGGCGGATTGCGCGATTTCTTCCTTTATCGCGACCTCGGGATCGTCGAGGCGACGGGCGGCCAGGTGATCGCCCAGCTCGTGAAGGCCAACCTGCCGCCCGAGGAGGGCACCGGCTGGCACTATCACGAGGCCAAATTCCACATCGTCATCATGCTCAAAGGTTGGGCACGCTTCATGTACGAGACCGAGGAGACCCTGGTGAAGGCGGGCGACTGCGTCCACCAGCGCCCGGGCATCCGGCACTACCTGTTCGATTACTCGGCCGACATGGAATATCTCGAGATCGTGGGCCCGGCCGATTTCACCACGGTCGATGTCGAGGGCCCGTGCCCGATCCCGCCGCCGACGCCCTGGAAGTAGCGCCGGTCTAATCTAGCCGGTCCACGCGCGGCGCGTGGTCGAGAAGGCCAGCACCAGGGAGAAGGCCACGATACCGGCGGCGACCGCGGCATAGAGGCCCGAGACGCCCCAGCCGAACGTGTCGAGGGCGAGGAGGCTGCCGCCGGCGGCGATGGTGATGCGCGTGATGTTGGCGCCGATCGGCCAGATCATCTCGCCGGTGCCCTGCGAGGCGAAGTAGAGCGCCATGGCGACGCCGAAGAAGCCGTAGACGGGACCCACGATGCGGAGGTAGTGGCGGCCCGAGGCGAGCGCGCCGGGATCGCTGGTGAACATGCCGAGCCAGAGGTCGGGCCAGATCGCCACGACGATGCCGATGAGGGTGGCGACGCAGCCCGCCATCAGCGCGCCGGTCCAGGCCAGGCGCTGGGCGCGGGCATACTGTTTGGCGCCGATGTTGGTGCCGACCAGCGCCGTGAGCGTGGCGCCGATGCCGAAGCTGATCGGGATCAGCATGTATTCAAGCCGCGAGCCGATGCCGTAGCCCGCGATGGCGGCATCGCCCTGGCGTCCGATGAGACCGGTCACGATCAGCACCGTGCCGTTGGTCAGGATCACGACCAGGCAGGCCACTGCGCCCACCTTCAAAATGTCGCGGAAGGCGCGCCAGCGGAAGCCGTCGACCGGCCAGCGCAGCCGGATCGTGGCCTTCTCGCCGATGAGGCGCGACAGCATCCAGACCGCGGCGAAGGCGAAGGAGATCACGGCCGCCAACGCCGGCCCGCGAATGCCCAGAGCCGGCAGGCCGAACCAGCCGAGCGTCAAGGCGCCGGTCAGCGGGATCTGCAGCGCCGCACTCGCCACGAGGGCGTAGCCCGGCGTCTTCATGTCGCCGGTGCCGCGCAACACCGAGGCCATGGAGTTGGCGACCCAATGCACGATGCAGCCCAGGAAGAGGATGGTGGCGAAGGCCTCGGCGCCGTCGAGTGCGCCGCCGCTACCGCCCAACGCGCCGAAGATCAGCCGGCCGAAGCCCACGAAGACGACGGCGAACAGGGCGGCCATGCCGAGCGCGATGACCAGCGCATGCGCCGCTGCCGCTTCCGCCGCCGCCTTGTTGCCCGAGCCCAGCGCGCGCGCCACCGAGGAGGAAATGCCGCCGCCCATGGCGCCGGCCGACATCATGCCTAAGGTCATCTGCGCCGGAAATACGAGGGCCAGCGCCGCCAGCGCGGTGGTGCTGCCGAGCTGGCCGACGAAGAAGCCGTCGCCAATGCTGACCAGGCTCTGCATGGCCACGTTCAGCACATTGGGGGTGGCCAGGGCCAGGATGGTGGGCACGATCGGCCCGGCCAGCATCATCTGCCGGCGTTCTGCGGGGGTCATTGCGGACTAGTTAGCACGCGCCGCGCCCGGCGCTCGCGAACTTATCTCATGAGGGTATCAACGCCCGGCACGCAGCCGCATGACGGTTTCGGCCAATTGGTCGATCGTGTCGATCTCGGCCACGGTGTTGAGCGGGATGGTGACGTCGAAGCGGTCTTCCAGTTCCATGATCACATCCATGATCGTGAGCGAATCGACCGTGAGGCCGGTCGAGATCACGGTCTGCGGCGTGATGCCCTTGCTGCCGACCTGATAGGGCGACAGCAGGCGGAAGATCTCCTGCATCACGATGTGGCCGCTATCGGGGCCGACATCGGCGACCCGTTCCTGTGTGGCGAGCATGGCTCTCTCCGTCGAAGGGTGAGACCATGTCACCTCATTCGCCGGCGCCTGTGAAATAACGTTTGGTTACCCAACGTTGCCGATCGTTACGGATTGTTTCCGGCTACGCTACCCAGCGATCGAAGTCCTGGAGCGCGCGTGCGCTCATCGCCTGCTTGCGCTCCTTGCCCTTGAAGGCGCCGTCAATCGGCGGGAACAGGCCAAAGTTGACGTTCATCGGCTGGAAGGTGGTGGCGTCCGCGCCGCCGGTGATGTGGCCCAGCAGGGCACCCATCGCCGTGGTCGGCGGTGGCGGCGGCTGCGTGCGGCCCAGCCGCTCGGCCGCCGCAAAGCGGCCCGTCATCAGGCCGACGGCGGCGCTCTCGACATAGCCCTCGCAGCCGGTGATCTGGCCCGCGAACCGCAGACGCGGCATCGCCTTGAGGCGCAAGGTGGCATCGAGCAGGCGCGGACTGTTGAGGAAGGTGTTGCGATGCAAGCCCCCGAGCCGCGCAAACTCCGCCTTCTCGAGGCCGGGGATGGTGCGGAAGATCCGGGCCTGCTCGCCGTGCTTCAGCTTGGTCTGGAAGCCCACGATGTTCCACAGCGTGCCCAGCGCATTGTCCTGGCGAAGCTGCACGACGGCCCACGGACGACGATCGGTGCGCGGATCGCGCAGGCCGACCGGCTTCATCGGCCCGAAGCGCAGGGTCTGCGGGCCGGTGGCCGCGATCACCTCGATCGGCTGGCAGCCGTTGAAGTAGGGGGTGTTGGCTTCCCACTCCTTGAACTCGGTCTTGTCGCCGGCGAGGAGTGCCGCGACAAACGCCTCGTACTGCGGTTTCTCCATCGGGCAGTTGAGATAGTCGGCGCCGTCACCGCCGGGTCCGCCCTTGTCGTAGCGCGACTGCTTCCACGCCACCGAGAGATCGATGCTGTCGTGATGCACGATCGGCGCGATGGCGTCGAAGAAGGCGAGCGACTCCTCGCCCGTCAGTTTTGCCAGCGCCTCGGCGAGAGCGGGCGAGGTGAGGGGGCCGGTGGCCACGATCACGCTGTCCCAGTCTTCGGGCGGCAGGCCCGCCACTTCGGCGCGCTCCAGCGTCACCAGCGGATGGGTGAGCAGCGTTTCCTGCACCGCCGCCGAGAAGCCGTGACGGTCGACGGCAAGCGCGCCACCCGCCGGCAGCTTGTGGGCATCGGCCGCGCGCATGATCAGCGAGCCGGCGCGCCGCATCTCCTCGTGCAGGAGACCGACGGCGTTGTTCTGCGCATCGTCGGAGCGGAAGGAGTTGGAGCAGACGAGCTCGGCGAGATTTTCGGTGAGATGTGCTTCGGTGCCGCGCACGGGTCGCATCTCGTGCAGCACCACCGGTACGCCCGCCTCGGCAAGCTGCCACGCGGCTTCGCTGCCCGCGAGGCCGCCGCCCACGATGTGCACGTGCTTGATGCTTGACGCCATGCTCTCCGACCTGAATACCGTGCGCCTCCTTACATGGGAGATACCGTCATGGCGATCAAGTTCCACAATCCCAAGTCCGTCGCGCTCACCGGCAAGTACAGCCTGGGCGTCGAGGTGCCCGCCGATGCGCGGCTGCTCTTCCTGGCGGGCCAGGTCGGCTACGATTCCAAGGGCAAGCTGGCGCCCAGCTTCGAGAAGCAGTGCGACCTCACCTGGAAGAACATCGGCCAGATCCTGAAGAGCGCCGGCATGGGTTATGGCAACATCGTGCGGGTCACCGGCTTCATCACCGATTCGCGCTTCATTGCGCCCTACCGCGACGCCCGCGCCAAGTTCCTGAAGAGCCCCTATCCGGCCGCGACCCTGATCGTCGTCTCGGGTCTCGCCGATCCCGGCATGTTCGTCGAGGTCGAGGTGGTGGCGGCGAAGTAGCTTGACGTCGCGCTCCCCGACCTGAAACCGTGGAGGTTTCCGGAAGGGGAGAGACGTCAATGGCGATCAAGTTCCACAATCCCGCGAGCGTGTCGTTCTCGGGCAAGTACAGCCTCGGCGCCGAAGTGCCGGAGGGCGCGCGGATGCTCTACGTGTCGGGTCAGGTCGGCGTCGATTCGCGCGGCAAACTGCAGCCGACGTTCGAGAAGCAGGCGGCGCAGGTCTGGAAGAACATCGCCCAGGTCCTGAAGAGCGGCGGCATGAGCTACAAGAACATCGTCAAGGTCACGGTCTTCCTGACCGACAGCCGCTTCGTCGGTCCGTACCGCACGGTGCGCGACCAGTTCATCAAAGACGCGCCCTATCCTGCCTCGACCCTCCTGATCGTGGCCGGCCTCGCCGATCCGGCCATGCTGGTCGAGGTCGAGGTCGTCGCCGCGAAGTAGCGCCTTTCCTGCGGAGGCGCTGAAATTTATCGCCGAAGATGGGCAGCGGATGGATTTGTCAGCGTCCGCTTTTCCCGGCTAGAGTCATGCCATCGGTCATCCGATGGACGGCCGGCTGGGGGGCCGTTTTTTTTGCTCTCAGACGAGGCCGTATGGGAGGCTTCGTTCTTGCAATGAGAAGGGAGATATCATGATGAATACCAATCGCCGTACCACACTGAAGTTGCTGGGCGGCGCTGCGCTCACGGCTGGCGCTCTGCCTGTCCTGTCTCATCAGGCGGCCGCCCAGACCGATCTCGTGGTGCCCAACAGCTTGCAGAATTTCAAGCGTGGCACGATCCACAGCATGCATCCCGAGCAGCGCAGCTTCACCATCATCTGGGAGGATCTCGGCCGGGTGAAGATGAAGGCTGCCGACCTCGTCACCAACTGGGGCTCGCTCAAGGTCGGCCAGATCGTCGACGTCCATTGGTACGACTACATGGACTTCCTGATTGCCAAGAAGACGCCCGCGACCTCGGCCCGGGCTGCCGAGATGAAGAAACAGAATGCGCGTCTCGAGGGCATTCCTGGCGCCCAGGAGCGGATCATCCTGTGGCAGATGGACGGCATGACCACCAAGGTCGACAAGGCGACCAACACCATCTTCCTGATCAACGCCTCCGGCGGCGAGCCCGACAAGCCCTCGCCCGACAGCGGCGAGGTCATCCAGATGCCGCCGGTCGTCACGGCGCAGGGCAAGGCGGCGTTGGCGTCGATCGGTCCGGGCGAGCAGCTCGTCACCGTGTGGAGCCGGCAGACCGCCATCAGGGTCACGATCATCCGCTAGCGATACCGACTGTCGAGTGGGCTCCGGGACCGCGAGGTTCCGGAGCCCATTTCGTTTGGTGGTTGGTTGAGGCCACGACGGGAGCGCGCCACCCTGCCAGCCAGGGAGGAATTGCCATGCCGTTCTACGAAAGAGGCGCTGTCCGCATCCATTACGAGGAGGCGGGCAAGGGCTTTCCGCTCCTGATCATTCCCGGCGGCGGGCTGAATTCGACGATCGCCGGCCTCGACACCACGCATCCGTTCAGCGCGATCAAGGAATTCAAGGACCGCTACCGCTGCATCGCGTCGGACCTGCGCAATGCGAATGGTGGCCAGTCCTCCGGTCCGCTCGAGGTCGACCGGCCGTGGGACTCCCATACCGACGACCAGCTCGGCCTGATGGACCACCTCGGCATCAAACAGTTCATGGTCCTGGGCTACTGCATCGGCGGTCCCTTCATCTGGAACCTGCTGAAGCGCGCGCCCGACCGCGTTGTCGCCGCCGTGCTCACGCAGCCCTCCGGCCACCGGCCCGAGCTGCCCGACCAGTTCTACGAGAACAACATGAAGGGCTGGGGACCGGCGCTCGTCGCGCGGCGGCCCGAGATCACGATGGAAATGGTGAGCGCCTTCCTTGCCAGAATGTACCGCGCCAACCCCGACTTCGTGTTCACCGTGAACCGCGACTTCGCGCGCGCCTGCAAGACGCCGCTGCTGGTATTGCCCGACGATGTCCCGCCGCATCCCTACGCGGTGGCGATGGAGTCGGCGATGCTCGCGCCCAATGCTCAGGTGAGCATGTATCCGTGGAAGGACACGAAGGAGAAGATACCCCTGGCGGTGCGGCACATCGGGACGTTCCTGAAAGCCAATCAGCCCGCGTAGGACGAAGGTGACGCGCGCGGCGCTCCTTCTGTTGCTGGGCCTGCTGCCCGTGCCCCTCGTCGCGTCGACGGCATGGGCCCAGGCGCCGCAAACCGCGACCGGACGCGCGCCGGTGCCCAATATTCGAGCGCCGCTGCAGCCGTCCGCAACACCCGCACCCCCCGACAAGGCACCGGCGCCCCGCGCTGGCGCGCCGTCGGAAGCCGACAGCCAGTCGCAGGGCGTCGCGGGGATGGCGCGCGTCGTCGACGGCGACACGCTCCGCGTCGATGGCCGGACGTTCAGGCTCTGGGGCATCGACGCGCCCGAACTCGTCCAGGCCTGCGAGCGCGACGGCCTGAACTACGCCTGCGGTCGCGCCGCCGCCGCCTATCTCCGCTCGCTCCTCACGCCCGCCATCCCGACCGGCGACAGGACCCTCGATTCCGCGGCCGCCCAGGTCGTCTGCGAGGCGCGCGCCAGCGATCAGTACGGCCGCGTCGCCGCTCTCTGCCGGGCGGGCACCATGGACCTCGGCGCCGAGATGGTCCGCGCCGGCTGGGCGCTGGTGCTGATGCGGCACGGCACCGATTACGCGGTCGAGGAAGAGGACGCGCGGACGAACCTGCGTGGCCTGTGGGCCGGCGCGTTCGAGGCGCCGTGGGACTGGCGGGCGAAGCGCCTCGGCGAATAGACCTCGCGGCCTTGCAGCCGGGCCCTCTTGCAGTCGGGTGGGGGGCATGGCACTTCGATTCTCATGGAACACGCTCTTGTCCTTATCGGTGTTTTCGCGGTCTTCATCCCGGCCCTCATCCTGCCGGGGCCGGATTTCGTGGCCGTCGTCCGCTCGTCGATGACCTACGGCACACGCGCCGGTCTCCTGACGACGCTCGGCGTCTCGCTGGGCCTTTGCCTATATGCAACCCTCAGCCTGCTTGGCCTGTCGGCTATCCTGGTGAAATACCAGTGGCTCACCTGGGCGGTGCGCCTGCTGGGCGGTGCCTACCTCATCTTCCTCGGCATCAAGCTGTTGCGCGCCAGGCCGCAGGAAATCGACCTCGACCAGGCCAACCCGCCGGCGCGGCATCGTGCGATCCTGTTCGGCTTCCTCGTCACCCTGACCAACCCCAAGGCGATCGTCCTCTTCGCCAGCGTCTTCGCCACGGCCGTCACCGCGTCCACGCCCACGTGGCTGATGGGCGTGATGATCGGCCTCGTCACGGCGTCGTCGCTCACCTGGTATTCCTGCGTCAGCCTCTTCATGTCCTCCGGCCCGGTGATGCGCCGCTTCCAGCGGGCCCGGCACTGGATCGAGCGCGCGGCCGGCGTCTGCTTCATCGGCCTCGGCGGCAAGGTGCTGGCCGACGCCGGGCGGCCGATCACGTCCTGAGCTGAAACGTCATCTGAAGTCTTGGTGTTTGAAATCAGACACAAGCGTCTAGCCGGCGGCAATACGCTTTGACGGCTCCCCTCTCTTATCGGCGGCTGCTGCGGCTGGACGGCATGCCGCAGCTGTTCCTGGCGGCGTGTCTCTCGCGCCTGGCGAGCCGCATGTTCGTGCTCGTCATCGTCCTCTACGTTCTGGATCGCTTCGACTCGCCCGTGCTCGCGGGATGGGTGGCCTTCGCCTCGATGATGCCGGGCCTTTTGGTCAGTCCGCTGGCCGGCGCGCTGCTCGATCGCCTCGGCGCGGCGAAGGCGATCGCCCTCGACATGGCCGCGAGCACGCTGCTGTTGCTGGCACTCGCCGCCGCCGATATCGCGGGCCTCGTCACGGCGCCGCTGCTGCTGGGCTTCGTGGCGCTCTATTCGTTGACCAGTCCGCTCGGAACCGCCGGCATCCGTGTCCTGATCCCGCGTCTCGTGCCGAAGGAGTCGCTGGATCTCGCCAACGCGCTGGATACCAGCAGCTACGCGCTCATCAACGTGGCCGGCCCTGCCGTGGCCGGCGTGCTGTTCGGCTTTGCCGGGGCTCAGGCGACGATGCTGCTGATCGTGCTGCTCTATGCGGCGGCGAGCATTAGCCTCGTGCCGCTGGTGCGCCGCACTTCAAGCGCGCTCGGGACTGCGGGAAAGTCGCTCGTCCGCGATGCCTGGGCGGGCGTCGTCTACGTCCTGCGCCATGTGTCGCTGCGAAGCCTCGCCATCTCCTATGCCCTGTTTCAGGCGAGCTGGGGCGTTCTCGTCGTGGCCGTGCCCGTCGTCGTGGTGCGGGAACTTGGTGCCGGCGCGCTCGCGGACTCCGTCGTCGGCGTTCTGTGGGCCGTGGCCGGCCTGGCCGGCGGTCTCGGCGCCCTCTACGTGGGCCATCTCCGCACGATCGGCCGCGAGCGGCAGTTCATCGCGGTCGGCACTTTGGCTACGGCCGTCGCCATCTATCCGGTGAGCGCGAGCTTCGGCCTGGCAGGCCTGGCGGTGGGCCTCGTCCTCGTGGGGTTCCTGGAAGGCCCGGTCGATGTCGGTGTTCTGTCCTTGCGGCAGCGTCGGACCGATCCGGCCTGGCTCGGCCGCGTGCTCGCCGTGTCGATGAGCTTCAACATGTCCGGACTGCCGGTGGGATCGGCCATCGGCGGCATCCTCATCGTGCATTCCGCGCCGCTCACCTTCGCCGTCGCGGCCCTCGCATCGGCGCTGGCGGCGCTCGTCGCCTGGACCCTCGTGCCGGCGGCCGGCGATGATGGACAACATTCGCCCTGAACAAGGCCTACGAAAACCGGCACACTCGCCCACAAATGATAGACTCCAAATGACAGACTCCCTCAAAGTCGGCCTCGCCCAGCTCAATCCCAAGGTCGGCGACGTCGCCGGCAACCTCGCCAAGGTGCGGGCGGCGCGCGCTGAGGCGGCCAGGCAAGGCGCCGACCTCGTGCTGACGACGGAGCTCGTCCTCGCCGGATACTTCCCCGAGGATCTTATGCTGAAGCCCGCTTTCCAGAAGGCCTGCCACGAGGCGGTCGAGGCGCTGCGTGCCGACACGCGCGACGGCGGCCCTGCGCTGTTTGTGGCCACACCCTGGCAGGAGGACGGCAAGCTCTACAACGCCATGATCGCCCTCGATAAGGGCGAGATCATCGGCAAGCGCTACAAGGTCGACCTGCCGAACTATGGCGTGTTCGACGACAAGCGCGTGTTTGCAGCCGGCCCGATGCCGGGGCCGCTGGTCTTCAAGGGCGTGCGCATCGGCGTGCCGATCTGCGAGGACGTGTGGACGCCCGACGTCGTCGAGTGCATTTCCGAGACCGGCGGCGAGATCCTGCTGGTGCCCAACGCCTCGCCCTATGAGATCGGCAAGACCGACGTCCGCGAAAACCTCGGCGTGCAGCGCGTGGTCGAGAGCGGCCTGCCGTTCGTCTATCTCAACCAGGTCGGCGGGCAGGACGAGGTGGTCTACGACGGCGCCTCCTTCGTGCTGGGCGCCGACCGCAAGCTGAAGGCCAAGCTCGCCTCGTTCCGCGAGCAGGTGACGACCGTCGAATTCCGCCGCGATGGAAAAGGCTGGGAGTGCCTGCCTGGACCGATCGCGCCGGAACTGGAGCAGATCGAATCGATCTACCAGGCGATGGTGCTGGGCCTCGGCGACTATGTGAACAAGACCGGCTTCCCCTCGGTGGTGATCGGCCTCTCGGGCGGCGTCGATTCGGCGCTGACGGCGGCGGTGGCGGCCGATGCGCTGGGCCCGGAACGGGTGCACGCCATCATGATGCCGTCGCCCTACACCAGCCGGGAGTCGCTGGAGGATGCCGAGGCCTGCGCGAAAGCGATCGGCATAAAATACGACATCGTGAGCATCGAGCCCGCGATGAATGCCTTCCGCGACATGCTGAAACCGCTGTTCGGCAACCGGCCCGAGGACGTCACCGAGGAGAATATCCAGAGCCGCGCCCGCGGCGTCACCTTGATGGCGGTGTCGAATAAGCTGGGCGGCATGGTGCTGACGACCGGCAACAAGTCGGAAATGGCGATGGGCTACGCCACGCTCTACGGCGACATGAACGGCGGCTACAACGTCCTGAAGGACGTCTACAAGACGACGGTGTTCGAGCTCTGCAAGTGGCGGAACGGGCAGGGCAGGGTGATCCCCGAACGCATCCTCACCAAGCCGCCGTCGGCCGAACTGCGGCCCGACCAGAAGGACGAGGATTCGCTGCCGCCGTATCCAATCCTCGACGCCATCCTGAAGGGCCTGATCGAACGCGACCTCGACGCCGCGGCACTCGCCGCCGAAGGCCACGACCTCGCCACCGTCAATCGCGTCTGGCGCCTGCTCGAGGGCGCCGAATACAAGCGCCGCCAGGCGCCGCCCGGGGTGAAGATCACCTCACGCCTGATCAGCCGCGAGCGCCGCTACCCGATCGTGAATGGGTTCAGAGGATGATAAGGATCCCTCGCTACGCTCGGGATGACACCAATTTTGTCATCCCGAACGAAGTGAGGGATCTTTCACGCCCGACGGCGCAGCCGCGGCATTTTCTTGGAGATCCTGGGCAGGCTGTCGATATAGGCCACGGCCTCGCCCACGGTCAGCAGTTCCTTGGCCTTCGCATCGGAAATCTCGACGTGGAAGGCGTCCTCGAACGCCATGGCGAGTTCGACCGTGTCGAGACTGTCGGCGCCCAGGTCGTCGACGAAGCGTGACTGTTCGGTGATGGGACCGCCCGCCGAGCCCAGATGCTCGTCGACGATGCGCTTCACGCGCTCCAGGGTCTCGGACATCGCACACCTCGGCCTTCTACGGGCCCGTACTTAACGACTCGCGACCAGAAGGGGTTGCCGGTCGATCGGTCGGCTTTCGACCAGTTTATCACATCGGGAGCAGCCTGACTCGTTCATTCAACATGGATGACGATGGTGAACCCTTCCTCGGGCGCCGGCGGCACGAAATAGCGCGTGAAGAGGGCAAAATCGGCGTCGGTGGCCTGATAGGGATGTGCGCCGGCGGCGTTGCGCGCGCGCAGGCGCTGCAGGCAGATCTCGTCCGGGATATCGAGGAAGTGCAGCTCATGGGCGGCGCCGGAATCGTCGATCAGCGTCCGCATCCAGCGGCGAACGGCCTGGGTGTTGGCCTGAAAATCGAGCACCACCGACAGGCCGGCCTTCAGCAGCGCCACGACATGCGGGCCCAGGACGGCGCGGACGCGCGCCGAATAGCGCCTGTAGTCGTCGATGCTCTTGAGTTCGTCGGGGAACAGGGTCGCGTTCCAATGGTCCTCGCTGATGAGGACCGTGGCCGGCCGCGCCGCCAGTTGCCTGGCGAGCGTGGATTTGCCGGCGCCGATCTTGCCGCACAGGAGGTAGAGCGTCGTCACAGCCTGAGCAGGTTGCCGTAGCCCTGGACCGGCGTGTTCACGCCCGAGAGCCTGAGGCAATGCCAGAGGCTCGCCTGGTTGGCCGAGATCACCGGCCGCTTGAGGTCCTGCTCCAGAGTCTCGAGGATCGCCACGCAGCGAAAGCCGGTGCCCCCGATCAGCACGCCGTCGGCCTCGGCCGGGCAGGCGGCGCGGATCTGGGCATAGAGCGGCTCGACCTCCTGCTCGAAGCCCATGCCCAGCCCGTAGAGATCGCCCGGCGGCACGTCGCGCCACTTGCGGCCCGGGTCCATGCGGTGATGGCCGGCCGGCGCGAACCCGTGATCGGTGTAGTAGCGGACAGCGGCCTTCGCCGTGTCGTCGGGAAACCACGGCGGCAGCACCAGGAACGGCCGCTTCACGCCAGAGGCGCGAAGCGCCGCCATCGTGTCGAGACCGTTGGTCGTGACCTTCGCGCCCTTTGCCAGCGCTCCCGCGCCCACGATCGCGGCGAGGCTCGACGCGGTGGCCTCGTCCCAGCCCTTGCCGCCGACCACGCTGCTGGACGTATGACCGAGCACGACCGCGGTGAGCCGCATGGCCGCGAACTGCTTCGCGCCGCGCGCCAGGTCCTCAGCGAGATCGACCTCGGTCTTGCCGTCGCGCCAAGCCGCCCAGGGCGTCTTCGCCGTCACGCGGGCGGCGTGCACCGAGACCCCCGGGGGAACCATCGCTCCCCATTCGGCTTCCGGCACAGCCTCGCTGCCGACGATGAACATGCCGATCCGGGCCCGCCAGCCCCAGTTGTCGTGGGCGAGTGTCGCTTGATTTGTCATGGGCGGCAGAGTGCAGAGGCGGGACGCGGAAGGGAATGGCAAAATCGAGTCGACTTCGTCAGAAGCCGGTCACTTTTGCAGCCATGCGATCGGCAATGTGACGCCCTCGACGCGGACATGCCTGAACGCGACGCCGTAGGCGGCATCGATCACTTCTGCTGCAAGAGCAATTTCTGGAAGGCCATCGGCCACGATCTTACCCTCGTCGACCACGACGACACGGTCGGCGAACCGTGCTGCAAGCCCAAGGTCGTGCAGGACAACCACGACGCAGACGCCCGCCGCCGCCTCGTCGCGCAACAACGCCATGGCTTCGAGCGCATAGGCGGGGTCGAGGCTGGCGACCGGTTCGTCGACCAACAGCACCGGCGCCTCGGTGGCCAGTGATCGCGCCAGCATCAATCGCGCGCGCTCGCCTTGTGACAGCGTATCGATGGTGCGATCAGCCAACATGAGGCCACGGACGCGATCCAGGGCCCGGCGCACCGCTTGTGCATCAACTGGCTTCAACGGCCGGCTGAGATCCGCGCCGTGCGGCAGGCGGCCAAGGGCCACCAGATCGTGTCCACTCAACGGCCAGTAGGCGTTGGCGGCTTGCGCCAGGTACGCAACGCGCACTGCTCGAAGCCTGGCGGGAATTGACGCCAATGGCTCGCCATCCAATTCGAGACGACCCACCTCCGGCATGTCGAGTCCGGCAAGGAGACGCAGCAGGGTCGTCTTACCGGCGCCGTTGGGTCCGACGATGGCGGTGAGCTTTCCGGCGGTGAGGTCGAGGTCGATGCCGTCGAGGACGAGCTTGTCGTCTCGGCGGCAGACCAGGCCGCGGGCGGCGAGCACGGTCATGCGGCCAGCCACGCGGCACGGGCCTTGCGCACGGCGCGCACGAGGAACGGCGCGCCCACCAGTGACGTGACGACGCCGAGCTGCAGCTCGTACGACGTCGGCAGCAGGCGCACAGCGATGTCGGCCGCCAGCACCAGGGCGGCACCGACCAGCATGGAGGGCACCAACGTCGCGCCGGGCCGGAAGCCGACGCGCGAACGGATCAGGTGAGGAGCGATCAGGCCCACGAAGCCGATGATGCCGGCGACCGACGTCGCCGCGCCCACCATCATCCCGACGCCGAGTGTCAGGCGCAGCCCGAGCGACTTCGTATCGGCGCCGAGGCTGCGCGCTGTATCCTCTCCCAGCGACAAAGCATCGAGCCAGCGGCCAGCGCCCAGCACGATGGCGGCGCCCAGGATCATGAAGGGCGCGGCGATCGCGAGGTAGCGGAGGTCACGGTCGACGATCGAGCCGGCGAGCCAGAGCGAGATCTCCTGGTAGGCGAACGGATTGGGTGAAAGCGCCAGGACCAGCGAGATCAGCGCCGCGGCGATGGCGTTGATCGCAACGCCCATCAGCAGAAGCGATACCGTGCCGGCGCCCGAGCGAACGGCCGCCATCAGCAACGCTACGGCAATGGCGGCGCCGGCAACGCCCGCCAGGGGCAAGGCGAGAGAAAAAACCGCCGCGAGGCCGCTGTAGAAAGCGCACACGGCCGCAAAGCCCGCACACGCGGAAACGCCGATCACGCCGGGTTCGGCCAGGGGATTGCGCAGCCAGCCCTGCAGCACCGCACCGCTCAATCCCAGGACACCGCCGATCAGCAGGCCGAGCGTCGCGCGCGGCACGCGCAGCTCCCAGACGATGGCCCAGCCGACTTCGTTGCCCAGCCGCCACGGCCACCACGCCGGGCCGACCGCGAGCGACAGCAGGAAGAGCGCGATCACCACCAGGAGGAGCCATCGCTTCATGGCCGCGCCGGCGCCAGCAACCGGACAACCTCGAGATTCTCGGGGCCGGCGCAGATCGAATATCTGAGCGGCACCGATATGACGCGCGCCCGTCCCGCGAGGCTGCGGAGCGCGTGGTGGTCGACGAACTCGGTCGCCCGCGCCGGGTTGGCGTTGGCCATGCCATCGACGACAAGCACGTCAGGCTGGCCCGACAGGACCGTTTCAAGCGACCATCGGCCGTAGGCCGGTATGCCGAGCTCGGCGGCGTAGTTGCGCAGACCGGCGAGCCGCAACAGCTCGTCCATCAGGCTGCCCTTGCCGGTCGTGCCGCGATTGGCCTGCAGCACAGCGGCCCGGGCGAACGGCGGCCCCGGCGGCATGATCTGGCCTCTCTCCGCCTGCATGTCGGCGATCAGGGCGCGGCCTGCCTCGTCCCGCCCCATCGCCGAAGCCATTCGGGCAATCAGCGCTTCCGCCTCGTCGAGCGAGGCCGCCCACGGCACTTCGAGGATGGCAACACCGGCGCCACGCAACAGGCGTTTCAGGTTGAGATGGCTGCTATCGTCCATGATCGCGAGGTCCGGACGCAAGGTGAGGATCGACTCGACCGTGGCGCGCACGGGGGCGACGGCCCGCGCACGGTCGGACAGAACGGAAATGCGGGGATCGTGCGCCAGATGGCTGACGCCGACGAGCTGGCCTGGTGCTGCAAGACGGAGCGCGATCTGGTCGAGGCAGAGGTTGACCGTGACGACCCGCTGCGGTGCCTGTGCGTTGACAGGCGCTCCGATCGTCAGGCAGGCGAGCACGGACAGGATCCACTTCCACATGGCCGTCAGACCACGCGCCAGTTCGCCAGGGACCGCGCCGTTCGGTTCCACTCGACCAGGATGGTCGCGGAGTCGGGTGAGCTGTGGGTGAAGGCGATCGTACCGTTGATCGCGGCGACCGACCGAGATCCCGTAAAATCCATCGCATCGACGCCGGTGCGATTGCAGACCAGGACGGGCCGCTCGACCTCCAGCGACGCCCTTTCCCATTCGCCGTTGGGGCCGTGATGGCCAGGCGCCCAGGCGGCCGACGAGACCATAAGATCGACTCCTGCGGCGGCGGTCTCGTCGACCAGCCGCCTGGAATACATGTCGGCGCAGACGAACAGCCCGACGCGGCCGATGCCGTCCACGGTCATCACCGTCGGCTGGCCGCCGGCCGTGGACCACGATTCCGAGCCGACTTTCAGGACCATGATCTTGCGATGGTGGCCAATCCTCGTGCCGTCGGGACCGAACAGGATCAGGCTGTTGAACAGGCGCCCGTCAGCCTCGGGCGTGCCCAGCAGCAGGAACACCGATGCCTGCCGGGCAAGGTCCTGCGCCCAGGCAGTGCGCGCCGCCTGGTCCTCGGCGATCCAGTCGGTGCCGATGATGTCGCGAAATCCGTAGCCGCTCAGCACCAGTTCGGGACTGACGACGAAGCGCGCGCCGAGGCTGGCGGCGCGCTTCACGGCTGCCGCGACCAGACGCTGGTTGTGCTCGATCTCGCCGGGCCGTGGCGCCAGATGAAGCAGCGCCACGGTCGCCGGCATGTCTGCCTTTGCGGGTCCCACGGTAGGGAAGCTTACCCCACTCAGCGCCGCCGTCAGCAAGTCACGCCGGCCGGTTTTCCTCAAAACTTCGCCTTGATGCCGAAGAAGGCCTGGAAGTACGGCGCCTGGAAGCCTTCCGGCTCCTCATAGACCCGGTTGAGCACGTTCTCCGCGCGGGCAAACAGCTGGACGTTCTTGACGACATCGTACTGCGCTGTGATGCGCACCAGCGTATAGGGCGACGGGTTCATGATGACGCCGGTCGTGGCGTTGAAATCGGTGCGGTTGCTGACCTGCAGGATGCCGATGCCGAACAGAGTGTCCGTCCACGGCCGCACTTCGGCCCGGATATTGAAGACATCCTGCGGGCGGCGCACCAGTACCACGTTGGTGTCGACGTTGCGCGCGAAGGTGTGGGTGTAGTCGAAGTAGAAGTCGAACCACTTTACCGGGCTAACCTGGACGGTCGCCTCGAACCCCTCGCTCTGCGCATTGGCGACGTTCTGGAGCGCGAGGAAGGGTGGCGGACACTGGATCAGGTTCGAGTAGGTATTGAAGAAGTAGGTAATGCCGGCCTTGACCTTACGGTCGAAGATTCCCTGCTCGACGCCGAATTCATAGCCGCGGCTGTACTCCGGCTGAAGGTTGCGATTGCCGCCGCAGAAGGCGCCGGGACCATAGAGCTCGAACAGCGACGGCGCCTTGAACGCCGTGCCGTACGATCCCTTGAACTTGGTATCGGTTGGCGCCCATAGGTAGGATGCCCCGGCACGCCACGTACCGACGGTACCGAAGGTGTCGTTGAAGTCGGAGCGCCCGCCGACATTGAGATTGAAGCCCTCGAAGGGATTGAGGCGGAGCTGACCGTAGAGGCCGGTCTGTGTCATCGCCCCCCATCCCTGCGTATAGGGCGTGAACGAACCCACCGTGTTGGTGTAGGCCCACTGCCGGTCGTAATCGACGCCGGCAATGACATCGACCCAATCGGTGACGGTCACAAGGTTCTTGAAATCCGCCTGCAGGCGGCGGCCGTTGAACCAGGAATCGGTATTGAACGGCGTCAGGTTCTGCACGCTCGGATAGTCCATATCGTGCCGGGTGATCGTGCTGTAATTGACGCCGATGACTGGCTTCCAGCGGCCGTCGAAGTAAGATCCTTCGAGTTCGCCACGCGTGTAGAACTGCGAGGAGTACCCGTTGGCGTTGGGGTCCTCCGCGCCGATCTGGTCATAGTTGAGCTTGGAGTCGATGTAGCGCGTGTACCAGTTGAACTGCGTGTTGTCGTTGATCTCGAAGCCCAGCCGTGACGCCACTGTGATGTTGCGGTAGGGATCGATGTCGACGTAACCGCCGGGAGGCGTGAAACGCGCCGGCACGGGCGTGTCGTTGGGCGAGAAGGTGCCGGCGAAGGAAAGGTTGTAGTTGAAGCGACCCTCGCTGCCGCGCACGAAGGCACCGCTGTTGCTCCACAGACGGGTGCCGAGCTCGGTGAAGGCAGCACCATTCATCGGCCCCTTGCCGGCCTTGGTCACCATGCTGACGACACCGCCGATCGCCTGGCTGCCGTACATCGTGCTCATGGGGCCGCGCACAATCTCGATGCGGTCGAGATTCTCGGTGAGGAAATTGGCAAAGTCAGCGGCGCCATTGGCGCTCGATGGATCGTTGGCGGTGATGCCATCGATCAGCACCAGCACATGGTTCGAGTTCGAGCCTCGGATGAAAACCGAGGTCTGCGTGCCCGGTCCGCCCGACTGCTGCACCGACACGCCCGGCACCGTCTTCAGGACTTCGCCCGCGGTCCTGAGCTGACGGCGCTGCATCTCTTCCTGCATGACAACGGTGTAGCTCGAGGTGACCTTGTTGGGATCAGTCGGGAAGCGGTCGGCGGTGACGACCAGGTCGGGCACCATTATGGCCGGTTCGGTCTGGCCAAATGCCGCGCCGGGCACGAGAAGGAGCAGGACGAACAGAAATCGACAGAACGGCGTCATGAGACGGTCCTCCAGAACAGCACACGCACAAGGCGCGTCACCGCTCGGTTGACCGTCCCGTTGGATTGTCCCGTCCATCGGAAGAGCGACGCTATCGCCGGCAGGTCTTCTGGCTCGCGGGTCCCAGCTCCTGCCCGTCTTCCCAGACCGAGGTCCAGTGACGTGTGGGCAACAGCTCTCCGCTTACAGCTGCGGGTACAGCCGCCGATTAGTCCCTAAGGACAGCACGGCGTTCCCTCTTAGCTTCCGGTTAAGGAAGACCGTCGATAGCAGCTAATGTAGCTCATCAGGTTTTGGCGTCAAGAATCTGCCGCAATCGCGCTCCGGAGCCACGGCTGCTGGCGCTGGCCGATACGAAAGCCGATGGCGTGACGGCGCTCGTCACTATCGGCAATATCTTCATGAGACCCGGCGAAAGCCGCCTGCTTGCCGGCGACCAGCGCCGGATCGCCGAAGCGGTCCATGAGTGCCTGAAAGGCCCGATAGCGCGCGGCGTCGAACGACGTTCGCTCGCCGTCGGACCGCATCAGCGGATGCGCCGGAAACAGCGACATGCCGGCGAGCCAGCCATCGGGCACCGGCACGGTCGCGGCATTGAGCCTTCCGTGCGCCAGCAGACGCGGCAGCACGTGCGTGTGCGGTCCTTCCGGCGATTTGCCGTCGGGGGCGGGGATCGGCTGGTAGACCTCGACACGGCCCATGCGGCTGCAGAAGACGCGATGGGGGCTGAGCGCGGGCAACCGATGCGCCAAGGCAACATTCTGCATCATCGGCTGGCCGCAGGCGGCCCGCAGCAGGGCGATAGTCTCGGGATCGTCCGAGCGCACGCAGATGTCGGCTTGCGTGCCGCCGAGGCCGACGTCGAACAGGATGGCGTCGCGATCCTGCGGCCGAACGGCGTCGCGGTCGGGCCCGAGTTCGGTCACGACCGTGCGGCCGCTCATCGCCGCCGTCTCTTGCGGCAGGCAGAGCACCACGCCCTGGCCCCAGGTCTCGATGCACGAGGTGATCGTCTCGTAGGCGACAGGCCGCACGTCAGGCAGCACGTCCAGGCGGATCGCGCCCCGGCTGGTCGCCGCCGTAATCGACGGTTCGATCGAGATCTCGACCTGCTCGTCGGGATCGCGATGGAATTCCGCGATGGCGCCGAACCGTCCGCAACTCCAGCTCGCTTCAGGGTCGTGTATGTGATCGAGAAGGAGCGAGCGAAGCATGAAGATGCTCAATGATTGGACGCGATGGGAGCTACAGTGCAAAACACAACGGTTGCCGTCAATCGCCCGGCGCCGCGTGCGGGAAATCCCGATCCCATTGTTCGGCACCGCTCCGCGTGGCGTCGTAGACGGCGCCACCGATCGCCTCGCCGACTGGGGTGTGGAGACCGGCGAAGGCGAGAGGCTCGCGCCGACAGGGAGACGCCACCACGATGCAGTCGGTCCCCGTCCCGGTGACGGCGGTTCCACGCTCCGCCCGCCACGAGTCGATGATGGCGGCCGTTCTCGCCTGGGCGACGATGGAAAGCGCTTCGATCATGGCGCCGTCGGTCAGCGGCTCAGAAACATGCAGCAGTGTGTTGATCGTGCCGACGTGGGGACGCGCTGAGGCCTTGCGAGACCCGACGCGCTCGCCATTCGAGAGGCCGACCGTGGTCAGGCAGGTCGCCGCGACGGCATCGACGCGCCGCTCGCAGAAGTGATGGTGGCGGATATCGCGGGACGTCATGAAGGCCAGCGCATGCGGCAACCCCGAGTCTGCCAGCCGCGCCTTCAGAAAAGCACGCGGATCGATCGAGAGCCCGAGATCGCTGTTGCGGACTTCTACCCAGACGACATCGGTCACGACGGCAAAGCCGGGGTGAAGCAGCGACCAGCCCAGCGTACGCTGAGGCGCGGCAAAGCGCGCCGTCAGAAACGGCGGCGCGCACTCAATGACGAAGGGCATGTCGAAAGGATCTGAGCGTGCCTCGAGAGCCGTGTCCGGTCGCATTATCTTCTCTTCACGTTGGACAGCCGAGGCGGCAGTCCTGCAAGCGAGGATACCCCAACGAGATCGGCTTCGGCGTATACGATATCCACGCGGCCAAGCTGCCGCCGGCCTCCGTCGTGCATGCCTGGAGAAACTGGTCTCGGATGAGGGCAGTGCGCCACGACGCACATGACGACTGCCTGGAGGTTGCCCTGGAAACGCTCTCTGGATCGCGCGATCATATCAACGAGGCATCTTGGCAAAGCATCGGATCGCCTATCCCGTGCATGGTGCTGGCAGTGCCAGCAGCCCGGCGAGAAGTGCATGGCAGGATTGAAATAAGATATTTGCAAGTTTGGACGGATTCGTCCTATAAATTTGCTATCGTCGCACGAGGCCTGTCTTCAAAGGCCGAGCCGCCCGGTTGCTTTCCGGGACGGCTCCTTGTCGTGACGGAATGCGTCCCTTTCGCAGCACTTGATCCACGTGACCCGTCACGCTGGGGGTCCTGGGCGGCGGGTCGGGAGGGCAGACCGAGACGATATTTGACCATGCCCCGCCCGGCGCGCCCGCCGGGTACGATCCCTGGAGGATGAGGGGAGGTCCCTCGGCCTTTGCCCAGTACCGGGCACTGAACCGTGAGTAGCAAGCAAAGGCTGTCCCCGCCGACGATCCGTCCGGCAGGTGGGGTGGACCGAGGCGCGATCAACGCGTCCGAGGACTGCCGTTCGACGGTCATCTGCGGCCGCGCCCCACGCTTGTCAGGGGTGGGTCCGCAGGGTCGGGATTTCCGCTATGTCACAGGTGGGCGCTCAGCCTGTGTCACAACATTTGTCTCAACTTGGTGTGACACCTTCGGGTGTGACAGGTGAAACATGAACGACGATATCGGCCGTCTGGCGACGCGCGAATACGAGGTCACGCTGCCGGGCGGCTCGACGGGCAAACTGGCGTTCGCGCTCTGCGATCTCGCCCGGGAGAACGCGCTGGCGCGGCATGCCAGGAAGCGCGCGGCCGTGGCCTTCGGGCTGCTCGGGTTCGAAGGCCTGCCGGGCGGGCCGCGGCATCCGCTCCTGTGGGTGCGGACCCGGGAGGGGATGGAGATGACGACCTCGGACAACGACAACCAGCCCGATCCCGAGCTGCAGCGGCTGGTGGCGCGGCACTTCATCATCTTCTTCGCCGACATCAAGGACGTGGCGCCCGAACTGGCGGCGCTGCCGTTTCACCTCAAGGATGGCCACCTCAAGGAGGGACAGTCATGCTGATCGCGCATCTGAGCTACGCCGGGAACTGCGACGGACCGCGGCCGCTCCGTTGAGCGGCCTCGCCGACAGGCTGCTGTTGAGGCAGCTGTTCAAGCGGCTGGGGCCGGGGATCGTCACCGGCGCGGCCGACGACGATCCGAGCGGCATTGCCACCCATTCACAGGCGGGCGCGCAGTTCGGCGTCGGGCTGATGTGGACCGTCGTGCTGATCCTGCCGCTGGTCGTCGCCGTGCAGTCGGTCAGCGCCCGCATCGGCCGTGTCACCGGGCACGGGCTTGCCGCCAACATGTCGCGCGTCTTCCCCAGGCCCGTCGTCGGGATCCTGGTGGCGCTCCTGTTCGTCGCCAACACGGTCAATATCGGTGCCGACCTCGCCGCCATGGGCGCGGCGGCGCATCTGGTCGCGGGCGGCGGCGCGCACGTCTATACGATCGGCTTCGCCATCTTCTCGCTGCTCGCGGTCGTGTTCGTGCCCTATCACCGCTATGTCGGCTTCCTGAAGTGGCTGACCTTCTCGCTGTTCGCCTATGTCGGCGTGGTCTTCACCGTGCAGATCGACTGGCGCGAGGTGGCGATCGGCTCGGTCGTGCCACGCTTTGCCCTGTCGGGGGAATCGCTCACCATGATCCTCGCCATCTTCGGCACCACCATCAGCCCCTACCTGTTCTTCTGGCAGAGTTCGCAGGAGGTCGAGGACGAGGAGGCCGACCCCGAGGCCGGACCGCTGCTCGAGCATCCGGAACAGGCCCCGCGCGAGCTCGGCCGGATCGTGTGGGAAACGTGGGCCGGTATGGGCTTCTGCAGCCTGGTCGCCTTCTTCATCGTGCTGACCACGGCCGTGACCCTGAACGTGGCCGGCGAGACCGACATCAAGACGTCGAGCCAGGCGGCGGCGGCGCTGAAACCGATCGCCGGCGAATGGGCGTTCCTCCTGTTCAGCCTCGGCATCATCGGCACCGGCCTGCTCGCGGTGCCCGTGCTGGCGGGCTCGGCGGCCTATGCCGTGGGCGAGGCGAGGGGCTGGAGGATCGGGCTCGAACGAACGCCGCGCGAGGCGATGCCGTTCTACGCCATCATCGGCCTCGCCATCGTGCTGGGCGTCGCCGTCGATTTCTCGCCGCTCGATCCCATCAAGGCGCTGTTCTGGAGCGCGGTGCTGAACGGGATCATCACCGTGCCCATCATGGCGGCGATGCTGATCGTGGCGTCGCGGCCGAGCGAGATGGGCGCCTTCACCGCCAGGCCTTGGCAGTTGATCCTGGGATGGCTGACGACGGCGGTGATGGCGGCGGCGGCAGTCGCCATGTTCGTGATGATGTAGGATGGCCCGATGAAACTCTATTCCGGACCGCTCAGCATGTTCGGCGCCAAGGCCGAGATTGCCCTTCGCGAGAAGGGCATCGCCTTCGATCTCGAGATGGTGCCTTTCGAGATGAAGGTGCTGTACGAGCCCAAGCATCCCGAGGTCGTGCGCATCAATCCCAAGCGCCAGGTGCCGGTGCTCGTCGATGATGGCCCCGGGGGTGACCTCGAACTCTTCGATTCGACCCAGATCTTCGAGTACGTCGAAAGCCTGAAGCCCGAGCCTGCGCTGTGGCCTGCCGATCCGAAAGCGCGCGCCCGCGCGCGACTGCTCGAGCACAAGTCCGACGAGGTCTATTTCCCGCACGTCGTCCGCCTGATGAGCGACCCCAAGGCACCGGGCGCCCACGAGGCCACGGCGCGCTTCTACGACGAGATGGAACGCACCCTGGGCAACAGGGAGTGGCTCGGCGGCGGCTATTCCTACGCCGATATCGCCTTCTACATGGCGCAGCTTTTCGGCGAGCGCATGGGCACGCCGATGACCGATGCCCATCCCAACCTGCAGAAATGGCGCGAGCGCATGGGCGTGCGTCCGCCGGTCCGCCAGGTCGCGGGCGCCATGGGCCGCTATCTCCTGTCGATCGGCCGCAAGCTGCCACCGTTCCTGGAAAGGATCAGCGCCTGACCATGGCGAAACTCCTGTTCCTGCCCGGCGCTGGCGGCTCGTCCGGTTTCTGGAAGCCGGCCGGCGATCGACTGCCGGCCGCGTGGTCGAAACATTACTTCGGTTGGCCGGGCCTCGGCGATCAACTGCACGACCCTGCGATCAAGGGCATCGACGACCTCGTGCAATTGGTCACGGCGCGGATCGATGGCCCGGTCGATCTGGTGGCGCAGTCCATGGGCGGCGTCATCGCCGTGCGTGTCGCGCTTGCCCGGCCGGATCTCGTCCGCCGGCTGGTGCTCTGCGTCACATCAGGTGGCGTCGACATGGCCGGCCTCGGCGCCGCCGACTGGCGTGCGGATTATCGTAAGTCGTTTCCGAATGCAGCGTCCTGGATCACCGCCGGCACCGCCTCGCCGCCTTTACCCGTCGAGAAGATCGCGGCGCCAACGCTCCTGATCTGGGGCGATGCCGATCCCATCAGTCCGGTCGCGGTCGGCCGGCATCTCGAAGCGCGGATCCCGAACGCCGATCTCGAAATCGTGCCCGGCGGCGATCATGACGTCGCGGCCACTCATCCGGATCAAGTCGCGGCGCTGATCGCGTCGCATCTCGCCGGATCAGGCCGTCGGTAGACGGCCCGTGACCGTGAGGCGGCCGTCGGCTTCGCGGCGCATGACCACGATCTCGCCGCTGCCGGGAAAGATCTCGCTCAACGCGGTGATCACCACCTGGTGAGTCACCATCACCGTCGGCCCGGTGAGGTCCAATTGGGCAATCCACGGCCGCACCGCCGCGGTTTGCTGAACCGCCCGCTCGCGGTCCTGGGCAAAGGAGTTCAGCAGCGGCTGAGGGCTGACATTGCCCAGCTTCAGCAAGGACGCGGTCTCGAGACAGCGGCACCACTGGCTGGAATAGACTCGGGCCGTCGCGATGCCGTTGGCTCGAAAGAGATCGCCGATGCGAACCGCCTGCGCGCGGCCTTCATCCGAGAGATTGCGCTGGGTCGAGCAATCGTCGAGCCGGTAGCCCGGCGGATCGTAGGTGCCCGGTGCCAGCGCATGACGGATCAGGGCGAAATGTCCAGGCGCGCGCAGGCCGGCCCAAGGTCCCGCTTGGGCGCGACCGTCGCCGGCGAGCAGAAGGCCCGCCAGCGAGGTGACGATCGCGCGCCGGGTTGTCATGGGGTCACGGCTTGACCTTGCGGCGCAGCATCGTCTCGTAGACACGGAGCACGGAGGAGCTGTCGTCCGGTCCCCAACCCATGCCCTTGGCGAGGCGCTGCAGATTGTGCGTCGCGGCACCTTGCTGCAGCGGCACGCCGAGTTCGTCGCCCAGCTCGAGCGCCAGGTGCAGGTCCTTGTAGGCGAGGTCGAGGGCGAACGAAGGCGGAGAATAGTGACCGACCAGCGCGCGCGCCGTGAAGTTCTTGATGGCGTTGGAGTTGCCGCTCGAATTCTCGATGACATGCAGCAGCTTCTCGGGGTCGAGGCCATAGGTGGCGCCGAGCATCATGCTCTCGCAGAGGGCCGCCATGTTGCAGAATGACAACATGTTGTTGCAGAGCTTGGCCACCGTGCCGCTGCCGAGCGGTCCCATGTGGATCACCTTGGCGCTGAACGATTGCAGCACCGGCAGCGCATCGTCGAATACCTTCTTGTCGCCGCCCACCATGATGGCGATGGTGGCAGCCTCCGCGCCGGTGGTGCCGCCGCTCACCGGGGCGTCGAGCATGGCGATGCCCTTGGCCGCGAAGGCGGCGCCCAGCTTCTTGACCATCGAGGGCGCGTTGGTGCTGAGGTCGATGTAGGTCTGGCCCTTGCCGATGTTGGCCAGGATGCCGCTGTCGCCGAGAGCCACCGCCTCGACGTCCTTCGGCATGGGCAGCGACGTCATCACGATGTCGGCGCCCTTGGTCGCCTCGGCCACCGACTTGGCCGCCGTGGCTCCCAGATCTGTGCAGGTCTTCACCGCGGCCGGGTTCAGGTCGAACACGGTCACGGCGTGATTGCTCTTCTTGATGATATTGCGGCACATGGGGCCTCCCATGTTGCCGACGCCGATATACCCGACCTTCATCGTTTCCTCCCCAGGAGAGTGTGTGGGCCCACTATACGGCAAAAAGGCCGGCGGCTAGTGTTGCGGAGCGGAAGGCATGACGAATGATGGCGAAGAAGAAACCCAAGGGACAGTCGAAGGAACCCCGCCGCCGGCGACTGCCGCACGGCCTCGAGGACGAGACCTTTTCGATCAAGGAAGCGGCAGCCATTGCCGACATCGCCGACAAGACCGTACGCAACGAAATCTATGTCGACCTTTTTCGCGTCGAACTGGATGACAGGTCGAGGGTGGCGATCAGCGCGCGCGGCGTCATCTACCTTCGCCTGATTCGCCTGCTGCCGGTCCAGCTCACCCCCAAGGACCGCAATGCCCTGTCGCGCATGCTGGCCGAGGGCTGGCCTGGCGCCGAGGGCTGGACCCGCAAGGGCGACACTATTTCCAAGGGCATGGTGAGTCTTGATGTTGGCGCCGCCGAGCGCGACGCAATCGAGCGTCTGAGGGTCTTCGTGCGCGGACGCGAGCGGATCGAGAGCGACACCGGCGGCCCGGCGGGCGACATGCTGTTCAAGGACTCGGCGATCCGGGTGCGACTGGTTGGAGCGCTCCTGGCCCGGGGCGCCGAGCCCAAGAAGATGCTGACAGCTTTTCCGACCCTCGAGGCCGACGACATCGCGTTTGCCGGCATGTTCGCGCGCCTCAACAAAGGCCCCGGATCGGCCTCGACGGGCCGCGCCCGCGCCGCTCGGGCGGCCCGCTGACCTGTCGCTGAAGCCCCTGCTATAAGGAGGCAAGACAGGGAGGACGGCCGGTTCATGGCGCGCAATAAACTGCACCCGATTCCACATCCGCCGCGCACTCCGCTGCTCGGCAACATGCTCACCGTCGATGGCGGCGCGCCGGTTCAGGATCTGATGCGGATCGCGCGCGAGCAGGGGCCGATCTTCTGGCTCGACATGATGGGCACGCCGCTCGTCGTCGTGTCCGGTGCCGACCTGGTCGCCGAGCTCTGCGACGAGAAGCGCTTCGACAAGGCGGTCCGCGGCTCGCTCCGCCGCGTGCGCATGCTGGGCGGCGATGCGCTTTTCACCGCCGAGACGCAGGAGCCCAACTGGCAGAAGGCGCACAACATCCTGCTGCCGACTTTCGCGCATCGCATGATGCAGACCTATCACGAGGGCATGCTCGACATCGCCGATCAGCTCGTCACCAAATGGGAACGGCTGAACGCCGACGAGGAGATCGACGTGGTGCGCGACATGACCGCGCTCACGCTCGACACGATCGGCCTGTGCGGTTTCAACTACCGCTTCAACTCGTTCTATCGCAGCGACAACCATCCCTATGTCGAGTCGCTGGTCCGCGCGCTCGAAGCGGTAATGAAGATGCGCGGCCTGCCGCTGGAGGACATCACCCAGCGCAAGAGCCGCAAGAAGCTCGTGGAGGATGTCGGCTTCATGAACGGCATCGCCGACCGCATCATCAAGGAGCGGCGCGAGATTCCCGCGGATGACGAAGCCAAGCCCGACCTGCTGGGCTTCATGCTGGCGGGCATCGACAAGCAGAGTGGCGAGCGCCTGGACGACGTCAATATCCGCTATCAGATGAACACCTTCCTGATCGCCGGTCATGAGACCACGAGCGGCATGTTGTCCTTCGCCGTCTACTTCCTGCTCAACAACCCCCATGTGCTGCAGAAGGCCTACGAGGAGGTCGACCGCGTGCTGGGCCGCGACGTCAACGCCAAGCCCACCGCGCAACAGGTCAACCAGCTCGTCTATATCGGCCAGATACTGAAGGAGTCGCTGCGGCTGTGGCCGACCGCGCCGGCATTCGGCCTCTACCCCTACCAGAACGAAACGATCGGCGAGAAATACAAGCTCAGGAAGCGCACCTTCGTCACCGTATTGACGGCCATGCTCCATCGCGACAAGTCGGTGTGGGGACCGCAGGCCGAGGTGTTCAATCCCGACAACTTCGCGCCCGAGCGCGAGGCCAAGATGCCGCCGCACGCCTACAAGCCGTTCGGCAACGGCCAGCGCGCCTGTATCGGCCGCCAGTTCGCCATGACCGAGGCGACGCTGGTCATCGGCATGATCCTGCAGCGCTTCCGTCTGATCGATCACACGCGCTACCAGCTCAAGATCAAGGAGTCGCTCACCATCAAGCCGGAAGGGCTCGTGATGCGCGTCCGGCTTCGGCCCGACGTGGTGCGCGGCAGCGGCGTGTCGGTCGTGACGGCAAAGCCTGCGCCCCGCAAGGCGCCAAAGAAGGCGGGTGCCAGCCACGGCGGCAGGCTCGCCGTCCTGTTCGGCTCGAACATGGGCACGGCCGAGGAACTTGCGCGCTCGATTGCGGAGGATGCCGAGGCGGCGGGATTCGCCACCACGCTCTCGAGCCTCGATGACATGGCGGGCAAGTTGCCAACTGAGGGCGCCGTCGCCATCGTCTGCGCGTCCTACAATGGCGGGCCGCCGGACAATGCCGGCCAGTTCATCAAGGCGTTGCAGCAGGCGCCGGCTGACGCGCTGAAGGGCGTCCGCTTTACGGTCTTTGGTTGCGGCAACCGCGACTGGGCCTCGACCTACCAGTCGATCCCGCGCCAGATCGAGGAGCTGATGGCTTCGCGAGGCGCCGAGCGCATTCATGCGCGTGGCGAGGGTGATGCGCGCGAAGACCTCGATGGCAATTTCCAGGCCTGGTACGAGCCGATGCTGCCGGCTGTGGCGGACAAGCTTGGCATCAAGCTCAATCTGGAGACGGCCGCCGCGCAGGAGCCGCTCTACCATGTCCAGTCTGTCGACAAGCCGCCGACCAACCCGATCATCGGCGGGCATGGCGCGCTGCCGATGCAGGTCCTGGCCAACCGCGAGTTGCAGAATACGGCGACGTCGGGCCGCAGCACGCGGCACATCGAGGTGCTGCTGCCCGACGGCGTGAGCTACCGCGCTGGCGACCATCTCAGCATCGTGCCGCAGAACGGCGCGGCGCTGGTCGAGCGCGCGGTGCGTCGTTTCGGCTTCGCGCCCGGCGCGCATGTCCTGCTGACGGCGCCGGAAGGCCGTCGCGCCGCGCTGCCGGTGGGCGAGGCGATCTCGGTCCATCGCCTGTTGTCGGACTATCTCGAGCTGCAGCTCCCCGCGACGCGCAAGCAGCTCCAGACGATGGCGCAGAACACACGCTGCCCCTTTACGCGGCCGAAGCTGGAGTTACTGCTGGAGGAGGATCACTTCCGCGGCGAGATCCTGGGCAGGCGCAAGTCGGTCCTCGACCTGCTCGAAGAGTATCCCGCCTGTGAGCTGCCCTTCGCGGCCTTCATCGAGATGATGCCGCTGATGACTCCGCGCTACTACTCGATCTCGTCGTCGCCCATCGCCGACGGCACGCGCTGCTCGGTCACGGTCGCAGTCGTCGAGGGCCCGGCACGGTCGGGCAGTGGCGTCTATCATGGCGTCTGCTCCAGCCACCTGTCGCGACAGTCCGCCGGTAGCACGGTGCAGGCGTTTGTGAAGGAAACCAAGGTGGGCTTCCGGCTGCCTGTCGATCCAGCGGCGCCCATCGTCATGATCGGCCCGGGAACGGGGCTCGCCCCCTTCCGTGGCTTCCTGCGCGAAAGGATGGCGCTCAAGGCGCAGGGACGGCGGCTCGGCCCGGCGATGCTGTTCTTCGGCTGCCGCCACCCCGATCAGGATTTCATCTATGCCGACGAGCTGAAGGAACACGCCGCTGCCGGCATCGTTGACCTGCACGTCGCTTTCTCGCGCCACGACGGAAAGAAGACCTACGTGCAGGATCTCCTGAAGGAACAGGCCACGACGCTTTGGCCGCTGATCGAGAAGGGTGCAATCGTTTATGTTTGCGGCGACGGTGGGCGCATGGAACCCGACGTGAAAAGGGCGCTGGTGAAGATGTATCGCGACAGGACGGGCGACGACGAGGCGGCGGGCGAGGCCTGGATGGTCAAGCTGGCGGCCGACGGACGCTACGTGCTGGACGTGTGGGCGAGCAGCTGACCCGCGATGTCGATCCGCGCGATCTGGCGCGCGCCCGCGACCTTCGCCGTATCAAGCTCTCGGCGACACTCCTGCTGGTCTTCACGGCGGCCCTGTTCGGCGTCGCTCGATACTATGAGCCCCTGCACTGGGCGTGGGGCTACGTTGCGGCCTTCGCAGCCGCCGCGACCGTAGGCGGTCTCGCCGACTGGTACGCCGTGGTCGCCCTGTTCCGCCGGCCACTCGGCCTGCCGATCCCGCATACCGCCATCATTTCGCGCAACCACCAGCGCATCGCCGATACGCTTGGCGGCTTCATCGAGACCAATTTCCTGGCGCCGGAGCCGGTCGAGGCGCGGTTGCGGGAGGTCGATTTCGCCGCGCTGGTCGCCGAGTGGCTGTCCGACCGCGAACGCAGTGCAGCTCTCGCACGATTCGTCCTGCAACTCCTGCCGCAGACCCTGGCGGCCATCGACCAGTCCGGCCTCCGCGGTTTCATCGGCAAGCGCATCATGACCGAGCTGGAGCGGGTGGAACTGGCGCCACTCGCTGCGGGCCTGCTGAGCGCGGTCACGGAGAAGGGCCGGCACCAGCGCCTGCTCGACGAGCTCCTGAGCGCCCTTGAGAAGGTGTTGGCCAACGAGGAGACACTGGCGTCATTGCGCGAGAAGATCCGCAAGGAACTTCCGGCGTTGTTCAACCTCTACCGGGCCGACGCCTATCTGCTGCGCAAGATCGTGGCATCGACCAGCGCTTTCATCCAGGAAGCGCGCGTCGATCCAAAGCATCCGCTGCGTCGGGAGTTCGACGGTTTTGTGACAAATTTTGTCGATCGTTTGCGCACGTCCAAATCGTTTGCGCGCCGCGCCGAAGGACTGAAGCGGGACCTGCTGGCGCGCCCGGAGATCACGGCCATCGCGGAAGGCGCCTGGGAGAGCCTGCGCAGTTTCCTGGAACAGGACGCGCGCGGCTCGGACAGCCAGGTCCGTCGACAACTCGAGGTAATGCTGGTCGATGTCGGCGGCCAACTCACTCACGATCCGGCGATCCGCGCCGAGATCAATCGCGGCTTGGTGCGGGTGCTGGCGGATTTCGTGCAGAGCCAGAAGAGCGGCGTCGGCCGTTTCATCGCCGATCAGGTGAAGTCGTGGGACATCGATGTGCTGATCGGCCGCATCGAGCTCACAGTCGGGCGCGACCTGCAATACATCCGCTTCAATGGTGCCATGATCGGCGGGCTGGCCGGATTGGCCTTGCACGCGCTGGAGCAGGGGTTGAAGCTGTACCTGTAACCGACAGGAGGTTCATATGGCCGACGCAGGACAGAACTTCACGGATATGTTCAAGAAATTCGGCGAGCAGCTCAAGGTCCCGTCCTTCGACATGACGAAGATCATGGAGCACCAGCAGAAGAACCTGGAGGCCATGACCAAGTCGTGGCAGGCCGTGGCCGGCGGCGCCAGCGAGATTGCCCAGAAGCAGCGGGTCATCTTCGAGGCGGCAATGAAGGACATGGCTGAGATGGCGCAGGCCTATAAGCCGGGTGGTTCGCCGCAGGAGGCAATGGCCAAGCAGGCCGAGTTCGCCAAGAAAGCGATGGAAGCCGCGATCGCCAATACTCGCGACATTGCCGAATTGGTCCAGAAGTCGAGCACCGAGGCCTTCAAGATCGTGCAGGACCGGATGAAGGAATCCTACGAGGAGATCCGGGCCACGGTCGACAAGAAGTCCTAGGCGCGCTTCCAGTCGGGGAAGATCAGGCTCTTCCAGCCCGATCGGTCGAACTTCTTCCACTGGCCCTCGGGTTGGGCCAGGCGGTCGGCGACGGCATAGACCGCCGCCGGGTGATGGCCGAGCCCACAGTGGCTGCCAAACACTTCAATATTCTCGACCTGTTCATTCTCTTCATTGAGGCAGGTCTGCCAGGCGCAGATGCCGTCCGAACGGCTGAAGATCGAAGTTGTCGGCACTGGCGGCGACTCGGAGAGCGGCCCGGCTATGTGCTTGTCGCTTTCGTCGACGCGATGGCCGGAAGCGAATTCGTAGACTCGCCAGGCATTGGTCGCCTTGGGGCTGCCGGTGAAGGGGCTGCCGAGGCTGATTACCGAGCGCACCTTGTCGGGCACGCGCTTGGCAAGCTGGCGGGCGTAGATGCCGCCCAGGCTCCAGCCGACCAGGCTGATCTTGCGGCCACCGTGACGATCATAAAGCTCTTCGACCCGGTCAAGCATGCTCTGCTCGACACCTGAACGCAGGCCGAGATTGCGGCCCTGGTTCCAACCGTGCACGGCATAGCCATGGGATTTCAGGAAACTGCGGAGCGGCTGCGTGGAAAGATCGCTGGCCAACAGGCCCGGCAGCACCAGGACCGGATGGCCGTCGCCGCGCGGCGCGGCAGCAAGCCACGGCCGCAGCATCCAGAACGCGCCGAGTTCCTGCACGGCCCGGCCTTCAAGCAAAAGGAGCGTACGCGAGGGGGGGCGTAACGCTTCAACAGCAGCCGACATGTGGCCTCCTTGTTGTTATGGCCAGCGTCTCACAGATGGAGACAACGCGGAAGGGCATCAAGAGGTTGCGACAGCCTGCGTCAACTCGGCGGCAGCCTCGACCAGATAGTCGCCGAGCAGGCCAACGTCGGGCACCGCGCGACGGTCGGCGGTGAGGCCAAAATTGAGCGCATCCATGTAGCTCTGGACGGTGATGTTGAGCGCCGCGCCGTGCGCCGGGATCGATACGGGATGCAGGGCCGTCACCTTGGCGCCGGCACAATAGAGCGGCATCGGCGGACCGGGCACATTGGAGATGGTGACATTCATCGGCATCGGCAGTTTGTCCGCGAGTCCGCTGCGGCCGTAGACCAGCATCATGAGCTGCAACAGGATCGGCGCGCCGACGAAGGCGAAGTCCTGCGGGACGGCGTCGCGAAAGGTGCCGGCGATCTGCTTGGCCTCCGATGAGGATTTCAGGATCGCTTTCAACCGTTCGGCGGGGTCGGCGACATCGGTCGCGATCTGGCAGAGCATGCCCGAGACCTGGTTGTTTTGCCGTGTGTCACCGGGCTCGCGCAGGCTGATGGGGACGCCGGCGATCAGCGGCTTGTCCGGCAACTGACCCTTCTCCGCGAGATAGCGGCGCAATGCACCGCCGCAGATCGCCAGCACGACATCGTTCAGCTTGGCGCCGCTTGCCTTGGCGACTGCCTTGGCATCGGTCAGAGAGATGGTGCGCGCGGCATAGCTGCGTTCGCGCGTGATGGTGGCGTTGAAGGGAGTCTTGGGCGCATTCAGGGTCGGGATCTGGCTGATCAGGCTCTGCAAAGTGCCGAGTGCCTTGGGCATTTCGCCAGGCTTGGCGAGGAAGGCGCCGGTCATCGCATTGAGGATCTGCGGCGCCGCCTCCCACATCTTGAGCTGCTGGCGCATCATGTTGCCCATGATGTCGGCCAGGCCTTTCACCGGGTCGACGGCGATCGGTGCGCTGGGGGCCGCCTTGCCGGCGACCGCCTTGGGCGGTGGCGGCGCTACCTCGCGCGGCACCGCGGTCACGTCGTAGAGCGCCTTGTTGATCGCCATGCCGGCACCGCCATCGACGGCCGCGTGATGGACCTTGGAGTAGAGAACCCCCTGGCCGTTGGCGAGGCCCGTGATGATGTAGAACTGCCAGAGCGGCCGGCTGCGATCGAGCGTGTTGGCGTGGAGACGGGAGATCACTTCCTCGAGCTGAGCCTCCGAGCCCGGGGCCGGCAGCGTCGTCTCGCGCAGATGATAGTCGAGGTCGATCTGCTCCTCATCGACCCAGCCGGGATGGTCGAGATCGTAGAGCGAGGGTGCCAGCCGTTTGGAGAAGATCGGGATGGTGTGAAGGCGGCTCTCGAAGAACCGGCGGAAGTGCTGGTAGAAGCTGCCCTCAAAGCCCGGGGGCAACTCGAAATAGGTCAGCCCCGCCACATGCATGGGCGTTTCGGGCGTCTCAAGATAAAGGAACGACGCATCGATGCCCGAAAGCTGCTGCTGCTCCATGGCGTTCTCCCGGTAGACGTCTTCTCGTTGTCCGGTTTGTCCCCCCGCCGGCCACGTCGAGGCAAGGCCTCAGCTCGGATAGCCTGCCTAGTATGCCTGTAAGACATTGAAATTAAAGGATTATCAATTTTCTCTCTCGCGTCGCACAAATTCATGTTGCAACGCACAATGGCGATCCCATATACGGCCAATCGTCAACCCAACTACAGGATTTCACGATGACCACCACCGACACCGTGATCGAGCACGCCACCGAGACCACCAAGGCCGCCGGCGAGCGCGTGCGTGAGTTTGCCCAGATCGGCGTCCGCAAGGCGACCGAGGGCTTCGAGCAGATCAGCAAGGCCGCGCAGACCGCGTCGGAAGAGCTGAACAGCCAGCTCAATCAGGCCCGCGAGGGCGCCACCAAGGCCAGCCTCAAGCTGCTCGAGGTCGCCAAGGAAGACACCGACGCCGGCTTCGCCGCGCTGAACGCGCTGTTTGCCGCCAAGTCGCCGATCGAGGCGTTCGACGTCTCGGCCAAGTACTGGCGCGGTCGTCTGGAGACCCGTATCGCCCAGGTCCAGGACCTCGGCGCCTTCGTGCGCAAGACCACGGACGACGCCGTTCGCCCGGTCCAGGAGCGCATCGAGAAGTTCACCAAGATCGCGGCCTAATCGGCCGTCGTTCGGCAATAGGGCCCATCCGCAAGGATGGGCCCTTTTTGTGGCTCGTTCGGGCCTTCCGGCTTGCCGGCGGTTTCCGCTATGATGCTGTTCGAACTTTGGGGAAAGCCGATGGCCGCGAGAATGTTGTTAGCCGCGATGGTGGCGGGGGTGGCGCTCGCCGGTTGCGATCCGCTGCCCAAGCCCCTCTACACGGAATATACGCCGCCAGCTGCCTTCCGCACCGAGGCGGACGGCGTGCGCGTCGACAACGAGGGCTATCAGCTCGACAGCCAGGGCTATCGCGTCAACAAGCGGGGCGAGCGCATCGGCATGGTCGATGTCCAGGCCAAGACGGCGGGCGACAAGTCCAACGCGGTTGCCGGTTACTGGATCAGCAACATCGGCGAGAAAGCGCCCGGCAGCGTGGCGACGCCGAGCGGCGGCGCCGGATCCGGGAGTGGCCCCGGCAGCATCATGAACAACACCCTGCCGACGCCAGCCACCATGCCGCAGCAGGCGCCGATCACACCGACGCCCGGCAACGTGGCACCGCCGCCGGGCTATCGCTGAGCGCGACCGCTACTCGATCTTGACGCCTGAGGCCTTGATGATGGGCGCCCATTTGGCGAGTTCGTCCTTGATGAACTTCTCGGTCCGCTGAGGCGTCGTATCGGCGGTCGGCACGGCGGCGATCTTTTCCAGCGCCTCGACGAAGGCCTTGTCGGTCATGAGCTTGCGTGTCGCGGCATCGACCGCCTCGACAGCGGCCGGTGGCGTACCGGCCGGTCCCAGGATCAGGTTGAAAGTATAGGCTTCGAAGCCCGGGACGCCCGCCTCGATGATCGTGGGAATGTCCGGGGCGGCCGGTGTCCGCGCGTTGTGCGCGAAGCCCAGGATGCGGACACGGCCGGCGCGATGGAGCTGCAGCGACGTGCTCATCGTCTCGAACATCCAGACGACATTGCCGGCCATCATGTCCTGCAGCGCCGGCATCGAGCCGCGGTAGGGCACGTGCTCGACGTTCAAGCCGCCCACCGAGGACTTGAGGTATTCGCCGGCCAGGTGGGTGATGCCGCCAGCACCCGAGGATCCATAGGAATACTTGCCGGGATTCTTCTTCATCAGCTCGACCATGCCCATCAGCGTGTCGGGCATCGAGGGATGGGCGACCAAAATCAGCGGATTGACGCAGATCGACGAGACCGGCGTGAAATCCTTGAGTGGATCGTACGGCGGCTTGGTGAAGGCCGTCGGGTTGATGGCATGCGTCGATGACGTGGCGAACAGGAATGTGTAGCCGTCCGGCTTGGCGTTCTTGACCTCGACGGCGCCAATCGAGCCGGCGGCGCCCGCCTTGTTCTCGACCACGACGTTCTGGCCAAGGATCGCCGTCAGCTTCTCCGCCGTCTGGCGGCCGATGATGTCGGTCGGGCCAGCCGGCGGGAAGGGGATCACCAGACGAATCGGCCGCTCGGGGTATTTCGCTTGTGCTCGAACGATAGATGGTGCGACGAGCGCGCCCGCGCCCACGGCCAGGAGTTTGCGTCGGTTCATTTGTTTCCTCCGTTATTGCCATGGACACTAGCGGAGCCGGCTTGACCCGCCAACGACCTCGCGCCGCAAGTCGGGCCGCATGGTTGCCCCAATCGTCCGTTTCGCGCCGAGCCCCACCGGGTTGCTCACGCAATTGAAAGCGCGGACCCTTCACATCCTGCCGTACGAGGCGGTGCGCACGCGGCTGGCCGACGATCCGGGCGAGGCTTTCTGGCTGGCGGTGCTGGCCGAGCCTGCGGCGAAGCTGCTGCCGCTGATCGGGCCGACGAAGGCTGAGGTCCGGCTTCGGGGCCAGCCGGCCTGAAGGCACCCTGGAAAACGCTTCCATATCGCCCTGTTTGCACAGAAAGAACGCATCGGATAAACTGAAAGCATGTCGTTTTTTCTATTCCCCGGCGCCCATACCGCGCGATGTAAGTGAAGCCCGCGCCCGTCGAGGCGCGCCAGGCTTTCGCACAAACTTGATCGGGGAGTAGGGACCATGTCCCTCGTCGTTTACAATACGCTGTCGCGCGAAAAAGAGTCTTTCGTACCGCTCGATGCAGGGCATGTGCGCCTCTACGTCTGCGGCCCGACCGTCTACGACTATGTGCACATCGGCAATGCGCGTCCGGTCGTGGTGTTCGACACGCTCTACCGGCTGCTGAAGCGCCATTATCCGCGCGTCACCTATGTGCGCAACATTACCGACATCGACGACCGCATCATCGTGCGCGCCGCCGACAACGGCGAGAGCATCGAGGCGCTGACCAACCGCACCGCCGACGCCTACCAGGGCGACATGCGCCGGCTGGGCGCGCTCGCGCCCGACGTCGAGCCGCGCGCCACGCAATACGTCGGCGAAATGATCGCCATGATCCAGCGTCTGGTCGACAACGGTCACGCCTACGCCGCCGACGGCCATGTCCTGTTCAGCGTGCCCAGCATGGACGATTACGGCCGCCTGTCGCGGCGCTCGCGCGACGAACTGATCGCGGGCGCCCGGGTCGAGGTCGCACCCTACAAGAAGGACCCCGCCGACTTCGTGCTGTGGAAGCCCTCGACCGATGCCCAGCCGGGTTGGGCGAGCCCGTGGAGCCGCGGCCGGCCGGGCTGGCACATCGAATGCTCGGCGATGAGTGCCAAGCATCTTGGCGAAACCTTCGACATTCATGCCGGCGGTCTCGACCTCATCTTCCCGCACCACGAGAACGAGATCGCGCAGAGCCGCAGTGCCTTCGGTCATCCCTTCATGGCGACCTACTGGATGCATAACGGCTTTCTCAACATCTCCGGCGAGAAGATGAGCAAGTCGCTCGGCAACTTCTTCACCGTGCACGAACTGCTCGACCAGTTTCCCGGCGAGGCGATCCGCCTGCTGCTGCTCTCGGCGCAGTATCGTCAGCCGCTCGATTTTACGCACGAGGGGCTGACGCAGGCGAAGGCGACGCTCGACCGTTGGTATGGCGTACTGCGCGGCAAGGGCACCAAGGCCGGCGCGTCGGTGCCGACGCCGGTCGAGGATGCGCTGTGCGACGACCTCAACACGCCGCAGGCGATCACGGCGATTCACCAGCTCGCCGACCCTGCCGAACTCCGTGCCGGCGCGAATGCGCTCGGTCTCCTGCAGCAGGATGCGGAAGCTTGGTTCCGCTGGACGCCGGCGGGATCATCCGGACCGGCCGATGCCGAAATCGAGGCGGCGATCGCTGCCCGTCAGGCCGCGCGCAAGGCCAAGGACTTCAAGGAGTCCGACCGCATCCGCGACGATCTCAAAGCCAGGGGCGTGATCCTCGAGGACGGACCGAAGGGCACGACCTGGAAGAGGGGATGACACCTCCGCCCGCGTCTTACGACGACGGAGGGGTCAGCGCTTCTCGAAGATGACGCTCTGTACGGCCCGGCCGAAGTAGCCCCTGGTGTCGGCCAGGCGTGCGGCGGCGATGCCGACCGAGTCAGGGCCGACCCAGGTCTCGGCGTCGAGCAGGATCCACTCGCCGACCGGCTCGCGGCCAAGGCTGACGCTGAGGTCGGCGTTGATGAAGGTCCAGTCGCTCATGTCGAACACAGATGACGTGCCGTTGCAGAAATCGGCGGCGATGACGGCGCGCATCAGCGGCGAGAGCGCCGCACCCGCGACGATCGGCCGGGTCGCGCGATACCAGACAGCGGCCGGTCCGGGGATGCGGAAGCCTCCCTTGGCGACACGCATTTCGAGTCCTTTTAGGAACGGCGTTTCGGTGGCGAAAAAGTCAGGAGCGCTGCAGAGTTCGGGCAGCGGCAACTCGACGGCAGGTCCATTGGCGATCGTCGGCATCTCCTGCCGATCGATGCGGATGCGGAGCGCGGTCGCCCGCACCACTTCCGTGGTTCCGGCCAGCAGGCGCACGGAGACGAGCTGGATCTTGCGACCCTCGCGCAGCACCTCGGTCGCGACGGTGAGCGGCGCCACCGGCACTGGCCGCATCAGGTCGACGGTGAGCCGGGCCACGCGCGTCGGCACGGGAGACGGCAGGTTCTCGACCGCCCAGCAGATGAGCGAGGAGGGGGCGGCGCCATGTTGCAGCTTGGGATCCCAGGGGCCGCCTGCGTAGGCGCTGGTCTCTGCGGTGGGGCCGTCGACGCTGTAAATCGCTTCCATTCACCCTTCATAGCACTTGACGGGTGAATTTGTATTTAACATAGTCGTTAAATATGGATCAGCTTTCCCAAACCTTCTCGGCCCTGGCCGACCCCACCCGTCGCGCGATCCTCGCGCGCCTCGCCACAGGGGCTGCCACGGTGGGCGATCTCGCCGAACCGTTCGACATGTCGCTGCCGGCGGTGTCGCGGCATCTGAAAGTCCTGACCGAGGCCGGCCTGATCGGGCGCTCGACCGAGGCACAGTGGCGGCGCTGCAGCCTGCGCGGCGAGGGTTTTCGCGCCGCCGCCGCCTGGATGGAGATCTACCGCCGGTTCTGGGAGCAGCAGTTCGACCAGCTCGACGCCTTTCTCAAGCGCACCGATCCCAAGCCTTCGAAAGGAAAGCGCAATGCCCGACGCAAGCCGTGATCCCAATACCCTGCACATGAGCCGGGTCTTCGATGCCACGCGCGAACGCGTGTTCGACGCCTGGGTCAGGCAGGACCATTTCGTGCAGTGGATGTGTCCGCCCGGGGTGGAAGTGACGACATGCGAGATCGACGTGCGGCCGGGCGGTGCCTGGCGCGTGGGCGGCCGTCACGGCGGCGATCGCGTCTTCGCCTCGTCGGGCAAGTACCTCGAGGTCAAGCGAGCGGAGCGACTCTCCTTTACCTGGGCGCATCACGCCGACGGCGACTTCGCCAAGCCGCGTAGTCACGAGACGGTGGTGCGTATCGAATTCCGCGCCATGGGAAACAGAACCGAGATGACCCTGGTGCATGGCGCCTTCACGGATGGCTATGCCGAGCATAATCGCGGCTGGGACGGCTCCTTCGACAAGCTCGAGGCATTTCTCAGGAGGGCGGCATGACTCACCAGATCGTTTCGCACGAGGAATGGCTCAAGGCGCGCAAGGCCTTTCTCGAAAAGGAGAAGGCATTCACCAAAGCCCGCGAGGATCTCGCGCGTGAGCGGCGTGAGCTGCCGTGGGTGCGAATCGACAAGGCCTATTCCTTCGAAGGGATCGAAGGTCCGCTGACCCTGGGCGACCTGTTCGGCAAGCATGGCCAGCTCATCGTCCAGCATTTCATGTTCGGGCCGGACTGGAACGAAGGTTGCCCGAGCTGTTCGTTCTGGTCCGACAACTACAACGGCATCGACGGCCATCTTGCCGCCCGCGACACGGCGTTCGTCCTGGTCTCGCGAGGGCCGCTCGACAGGCTCGAGGCGTACAAAAAGCGTCTGGGCTGGACGTTCCGCTGGGTCTCGTCGGCTGGCTCCGACTTCAACTTCGATTTCGGCGTGTCCTTCGTCAAGGGCAGCGACGCCGCTGGGCCGAACTACAATTACGGGTCGATGAAGGTCGGCGGCGAGGAGATGCCTGGCATCAGCGCTTTTCGCCGCGGCGACGATGGCGCGATCTACCATACCTATTCGACCTACGGCCGCGGCATCGACATGCTGAACGGTACCTACCAGCTGCTCGACATCACCTCGAAGGGCCGCGACGAGAGCGAGTTGCCCTATCCGATGGCCTGGGTGAAGCGGCACGACCGCTACTGACTTGCCCGATGACTTGACCCGGCCCCGCTCGGCACCACATCGTTGGGCGATGATTGCTCCTTATCCCGCCGACGACCGCATCACGACGCTGCGCATCGTCCGGCTCTTCAAGGCGCCGCGCGAGCGGCTGTTCGCGGCCTGGACGGACTCCCGGCAGATGGCCGCCTGGTTCGGGCCGCCGGATGTTTCGGTCACGTCCTGCGAGCTTGACGTGCGGGTCGGCGGAGCCTGGCGCCTTTCCGGCGGCAGGCAGGGCCAGCCCCTGCAGGCCGTGTCGGGAAAGTATCTCGAAGTGACGCCGCCTGAGCGGCTGGCCTTCACCTGGGCCTGGCACGAGAGCGGCGACTTCGCAGCCCCGCGCGAGCACGAGACGGTGCTGACCCTGATCTTCAAGTCGGTCGGCGACCGCACGGAAATGACCCTGACCCACGGCGCGTTCCGCGACCGCACCGGTGTCGACAATCACAACCGTGGTTGGACGGGTTCGTTCGACAAGCTCGAGGCAATGCTGGCAATCGAAGGAGGCTTGGCATGAAGGCGCTCTGGCACGGCACGATCCTCGCGGAAAGCGATGCCACGCTCGACGTCGGCGGCTATCGCTATTTTCCGCGCGAGACGGTGCGCATGGACCTGCTCGAGGCCGCACCCAAGACGGCCCGCGATCTCGAATGTCCGCACGGCGTACAGTTCTACGATGTCGTCGAAGGCGACAGGCGCAGCGCGCGGGCGGCCTGGTCGTACGAGGCGCCGCAGCCGAAGATGAAGCCCGTCGATCACTGGATGGGCTTCTGGGAAGACGTCGAGATCAAATAGTTGAGGGCGCGCCACCGGAATGGCGCGCCCTCAGAAACTGAATTCGGTCTACTTGGTGATCCCGGCTTACTTCGTGATCGACGTGATCGTGAGCGGCGTCGTCATGCCGATCACCACGTCACCAACCTTGATCTTCTTCAGCATGTCCTGCTTGGCGACGGAGGTCGCCGCGTAGGTGCGGACCGCACCGCCGACGCCGCTGATCACCGAGACGGTGTTCCTGGCGAGGTCGACGCCGACGACAGTGAGCGTGAAACGCCCGGTCGCCACGTCCAGGGGATCGGGCTTCGCGCTCATCTGGTCGCGGCGCGCTTCCTGCGAGCCCGGACCCTTCTGGCGCAGGTTCAGCATGGTCACCACTTCCGTATAGGTCACGGTCGCGAGCGAGCCGTCATCGATCTTGGAGAGGTTGGTCACCCCGGCCGCGACCGGCATGACCACTGTCCGGCCGGACGGCAGGGTGATGGCGACGGTACGGCTATCTTCGTCGACCGTCTCGACCGTCACGCGCGCCGTCACGGTGTCGTTGAAGGAGACGCCCTCGCGCGGCACGGCCTGGACCTGGGCCGACGCTTGCATGGGCAGGCCGATCCCGACGGCCAGCACCGCGGCAAACGTGGACAAACCCGCAGCCCAATTGATCGAACGGATAATCATCGGCGTGTACCTCTCAAAACCCTTAACGCGCCGGACAATAGCGATCCGAAACGGGCGCGCAACTAGGAAGCCGCAGGGGAAGCCATAGCGCGAAGCGGCGCCGGTTTCAGCCGAAATGACCGAGGACGGCGCCCGCGACGGCATCGGGCCGGTCGAGATAGGCCAGATGGCCGGCGCCGGACACGATTTCCACCCTCGATTTGCCGTTGATCCCAGCTGCGAACTTGCGCGCATAGCTGGGGGGCAGGACGGCGTCCCGTTCGCCCCACAGGATCAGGGTCGGGGCGGCAATCAGCCCGAGCCGCTTTTCAAGGCCGGTGTTGCCGAGCGGCCAGAAGGCGCGGGCCGCGGCCTCGGCGGCGCGGGTCATCTCGATCGGCCATTCGAGCGAATTGGCGCCCTCGGGCGGCGCCATCAGCTCGTTCCATTTTTCACCGTCCGCGCACATCAGCCCAGGCACGGCATCCTTGCGCTGGGCCCAGGGGTCGGCGGCCGGATCGGCGCCGTCGAACAGGCCGAACGGACCGATCAGGGCCAGCCGGCGAACATGTCCGGGAAAGACCGCGGCCATTTCGGCGGCAAACGCGCCGCCCACCGAGGCACCCACCAGATCGGCGCCGGCGAGGCCGGACTTGTCGATGAGCTGGCGCACGGCCAGCACCCAGTCGAGATGCGTGTCGAGTTCGGTGTGGCCGGTCGCCCCGGGATAGCCCGGCAGCGACGGCACGATCACCTGGCGCGTCTCGGCCAGCCTGTCGAGAAAGGGCAGCCAGCGCGGCAACCCGCCCAGCCCGGCGAGGAAGCCGAGCTTGGGTCCCTGGCCCTTGGTCCATACGCGGCAGGGAAAGCCGTTCACATCGACGGTCGTCGTCTTCAGTTCGGACACAGGCCTACTCCGCGGCGACGGTCTGCGGACGGAAAGCGGGCACGGCCGCGCGCTGGCCCTTGGCCATCGGCTTGGGCCACCACTTGTCCTCCCAGTCGCCGAACAGGTCCTTCACCTTCGGCATCACCTTCTCGGCGAACAGCCGCGTGTTGTACTTGGTCGTGTCCTTGCTCATGTTGCCGTACTGCAGCAGCAGCATGAGATGGCCGACGTTCAGGCTGGTCGCGACGTGGCGGATCTGTTCCACCACCTCGTCGGGCGAGCCGATGAGGACATAACCGCCGTCGACGATGTCCTTCATATTGGTGGCTTTCAGCGCGGCCTTGGTCGCGGGACTGGCGACATTGGCCGCCTTCTGCATCATGCCCTGGATGCCGGAGCGCTGCGTCGCCTCGGTCACGTAGCCGGGCGGCGTGGCGAAGCGCGCATCGACATGCAGGCACCGGCCATAAAAGTATTCGGCCGGCTCGGTATAGAGATCGAGCGCCTGCTGGCGGGTTTCAGCGACGCCGACGAACTGCAGGAAGCCGGCGCGGTACGGATTGCGGTCCTTGCCGAGCTTCTCCATCTCGTTCCAGAAGCCCTGCATGGTCGTGAGCCCGGCCTTGTAGCCGTAGTAGGAGAGGTAGCAGTAGACGTAGTCCATCTCCGCGCACCACCGCCACGTCTCGACCGAGCCGCCGCCCGGAATCCAGATCGGCGGATGTGGATCGTCCTGGATCGGTCGCGGCCAGATGTTGACGTAGCGCTGCTGGTTGTAGCGGCCGTTGAAGGCGAAGGTGTCCTTCTCGGTCCATGCCTTCTTCACGAGATCATGCGCCTCGAGATAGCGCTCGCGCAGCAGGCTGGGGTTCTGGCCGTAGGCGTAGCAGGTGTCCATCGGCGAGCCGACCGGGAAACCCGCGATCAGGCGGCCACCCGAGATGCAGTCGATCATCGCGAACTCTTCGGCGACGCGCGTCGGCGGATTGTAGAGCGCCAGCGAGTTGCCCATGACGCAGAGCGCAGTGTCGGTGGTGCGGCGTGCCAGCGAGCTCGCGATCAGGTTGGGCGAGGGCATCAGCCCGTAGCCGTTGGAATGATGTTCGTTGACGCAGATCGCGTCGTAGCCGAGCTCGGCCGCATACTCGAGCTCGTCCATGAAGTCGTTGTACATGTGGTGGGCGCGCTTGGGGTCGAACAGCGAGGAGTGGATGTCGACCCAGACGCTGGGATGCTTCTGGTTGAAATCCGCCGGCAGCTCCGTGTACGGCATCAAGTGGAACCACATGAGCTTCATGGTGCCTTCTCCCTAAACTCGAGCCCGAACTTTGGCCTTTTTGAGTAAACGAGCGTTTACCTAGCCAAGCCTGCTCCGAGTCAAAAGCCCATGCAATGGGGGATATCCGCGGGGCGCGGGTAATATTATTGTTTTTCCCCTGCGTCATTCGTTCCGATTCGAATTTTGTGCATTGCACTCTCGCGAGCGCAGCAATAGTTTCGCTGCAACGCAGGAGGCTTAGCCATGTCCGTTGTCGCTTTCGCGGCCCGCCCGCATCCGACGGCCAACCAGCCGCAGAAGGATCTCTACGAGGTCGGCGAAATTCCGCCGCTCGGTCACGTGCCGAAGAACATGTACGCCTGGGTCATCCGGCGCGAGCGTCACGGTCCGCCCGAGCAGTCGATGCAGCTTGAGGTCGTGCCGACGCACCAGATCGGCGAGGACGAGGTGCTGGTTCTCGTGATGGCCGCCGGCGTCAACTACAACGGCGTCTGGGCGGGACTTGGCCTGCCAATCTCGCCGTTCGACGTCCACAAGCAGCCGTTCCACATCGCGGGCTCCGATGCCTCCGGCATCGTCTGGGCGGTCGGCGCCAAGGTGAAGCGCTGGAAGGTCGGCGACGAGGTCGTGATCCATTGCAACCAGGACGACGGCGACGACGAGGAGTGCAACGGCGGCGATCCGATGTTCTCCACCAGCCAGCGCATCTGGGGCTACGAAACGCCGGACGGCTCCTTCGCGCAGTTCTGCAAGGTGCAGGCGCGCCAGCTCATGAAGCGGCCGCCGCATCTCACCTGGGAGGAGAGCGCCTCCTACACGCTGACGCTCGCCACTGCCTACCGAATGCTGTTCGGCCACCGCCCGCACATCCTGCGGCCCGGCCACAACGTGCTGGTGTGGGGGGCGGCCGGCGGCATCGGCTCGATGGCGGTGCAGCTCATCGCCGCCGCCGGCGCCAACGCCATCGGCGTCATCTCCGATCCGTCGAAGGCCGAGTTCGTGATGTCGCTCGGTGCCAAGGGCGTCATCAACCGCAACGACTTCGAGTGCTGGGGCCAGCTCCCCGACGTCGACGACCAGAAGGGCTATGCCGAGTACATGAAGAAGGTGCGCAAGTTCGGCGCCGCCATCTGGGAGATCACCGGCAAGGGCAACGACGTCGACTTCGTCTTCGAGCATCCCGGCGAGCAGACCTTCCCGGTGTCGTGCAACATCGTGAAGCGCGGCGGCATGGTGGTCTTCTGCGCCGGCACCACCGGCTTCAACCTCACCATGGACGCGCGCTTCGTGTGGATGCGCCAGAAGCGCATCCAGGGCAGCCACTTCGCCAATCTGCTGCAGGCCAGCCAGGCCAACCAGCTGGTGGTCGAACGCCGCATCGATCCCTGCATGAGCGAGGTCTTCGACTGGGCCGACATTCCCAAGGCCCACACCAAGATGTGGAAGAACCAGCACAAGCCCGGGAACATGGCGGTGCTTGTCTCCGCCAAGCGTCCCGGCCTGCGTACGCTCGAAGATGCTCTCGAAGATTGATGGCTGAAGGTTGATGGTCCTCGACAATCTGCTCGGCCTCGGCGCCGAGGCCGAGAGCGCGGCCGATCGCTACGAGACTGTCGCACGCGAAGCCGTGCGCAAGCTGATCGCGCCCCAGGGCAAGGTCGATGCGAAGCTGCTGGAGCGCGAGCAGTTCGCCGCCCACGGCTTCGCCTGGATCGCGACCTATGTGGCGGCAATCCGCCAGATGCGGCGCTGGGCCGAGGCGAATGCCGGCGGCGAGCTCGAGCAGCTCATTCTTCAGGTGGCGCTCGGCGAGTACCTCGCGCAACTGAAGGGCGGCATCGCCATCAGTCAGGTCGAGATCGTGCGGCCGGCCGATCTCGGCGCCGATCCCGCGGCGCTCGACGCGCCTGCGGTCGGCAAGCTCATCGCTGCCAACACCTCAGCCGCGCGTCTGCGCATCGCCGAGTTGATCGCCGACGGACTCGATACCGGCGACTTCGGCGCGCTGGGCCTGGGCGACGAGGCGATGGAAGAGGTCCGCCGCCAGTTCCGCCGCTTCGTCGATACCGAAGTGGGCCCGCACGCCCACGGCTGGCATCTGCGCGACGAGCTGATCCCGCTGCCGGTCGTCCAGCAGATGGCCGACCTCGGCGTCTTCGGCCTCACCGTGCCCGAGGAATGGGGCGGGCTCGGCATGGGCAAGCTCGCCATGTGCGTCGTCACCGAGGAACTTTCTCGCGGCTACATTGGCGTGGGCTCGCTCGGCACGCGCTCTGAGATCGCGGCCGAGCTGATCCGCGCCGGCGGCACCGAGGACCAGAAGAAGCGCTACCTCTCGCGCATTGCCTCGGGCGAGTTGCTGCCGACGGCGGTGTTCACCGAGCCCAACACCGGCTCCGACCTCGCGAGCCTGCGCACCCGCGCGGTCCTTGACGGCGACACCTACAAGATCAACGGCAACAAGACCTGGATCACCCACGCCGCCCGCGCCGACATCATGACGCTTCTCGCGCGCAGCGACGCGTCGAAGCCCGGCTACCAGGGCCTGTCGATGTTCCTGGCCGAGAAGCCCCGGGGCGACGAGAGCAATCCGTTCCCGGTCAAAGGCATGAGCGGCGGTGAGATCCGCGTGCTGGGCTATCGCGGCATGAAGGAATACGAGATCGGTTTCGACGGCTTCGAAGTGCCAGCCGAGAACCTTCTCGGCGGCAAGGAAGGCCAGGGCTTCAAGCAGCTCATGGCGACCTTCGAGAGCGCCCGCATCCAGACCGCGGCGCGCGCCGTCGGCGTGGCGCAGAACGCCCTGGAACTCGGCCTGCGCTATGCCAGGGACCGCATCCAGTTCGCCAAGTCGCTCTATGCCTTCCCGCGCGTCGCCGGCAAGATCGCCTGGATGGCGGTCGAGACCATGATCGCGCGCCAGCTGACTTACTTCGCCGCGCGCGAAAAGGACCAGGATCGGCGCTGCGATATCGAGGCCGGCATGGCCAAGCTGCTGGCCGCGCGCGTGGCCTGGAGCAACGCCGACAACGCGCTGCAGATCCACGGCGGCAACGGCTATGCGATGGAATATCCCATCAGCCGCGTGCTCTGCGACGCACGCATCCTCAACATCTTCGAGGGCGCGGCCGAGATCCAGGCACAGGTCGTCTGTCGCGGGCTGCTCGAGGGCCGGAACTAGGCGTTAATCCTGGGCGAGGCCGAGGCCCACCGCGAGGGTCTGCGCCAGCGACATGGGTGCCACAAGTGTGCGCAGCGCCGGCTCGGCCATGTCGTGTAGTTCGAACACGACATCCGCTCCACGCGCGATCGGGCTCAGCAGATTGTCGGTAATCGACACGGCGCGTACGCCGCGCGCGATGAGCTCGGCGAAAAGCCGCACCGTGTCGGCATTGTATTGCTTGAAGCTGATCGCCAGCAGCGCGTCGGCACGCGTTGCGGCGACGGCCTGCTCGCGCAGGCCGCCGCCCAGAGCATCGAGCAGCACGGTGCGCCGGCCCAGCTTGCGCAGAACGTAGGCAAGGTGCGCGGCTACTGGATAGGAGCCGCCCAGACCGAGCAGGAAGATCGTTTCGGCAGAGCCCAGCAGGTCGATGGCGCGTCGCAGATCCTGCTCGCGTGCGGCGCTGTTCAGCGTCTCAAGCGAAGCGATACCTTCGGCCACGAAGCGGCCCAGCACCGCTTGCGGCTCGTTGCTCCCACGCCAAGGCCCGTCACGCTTGAGGCGCCCGATGCGGTCCTTGTAGGACGGCGCCAGGCTCGCCACTAAACGCAGACGGAAGACCTGCTGCATCTCGGTGAAGCCGCTGTAACCCAGCGCGCTGGCGAAGCGGACGATAGCCGAAGGCTGCACGGCGGCGCGCTTGGCAACCTCGGCCACGGTTCCAAGTGCCATTTCTGTGGGATTTTCCAATGCGAATTCCGCGATGTGCCGCAGCCGGTCGGACAGAGTGGAATGGCGGGCGGCGATGTCCGCTCGGAGCTTTTCGTAAGCTTCCGCGCCTTTTCCGGTGGCTTTGCTGTGCGGTGTGCTCCTGGCCATGACTTATCCATTCTACTTTACATTCAAAAATAGAATGTCCATTCTATGAACCAAGAGCAATGAAAATTGTCGACATACAGACCCGGAGGAAGATTCCATGACGAGACATCGCATCACGCGTCGCGGCGCGCTCAAGGCGAGTTTGATGACGGCCACGCTCGCGGGCACGGCGAGTTTCTTCGGACCCTGGAAACACAATCGGGTCTGGGCACAGGGCAAGAAGCCGATCAAGCTTGGCCTTACCTGCGATGCCAGTGGCCAGTACGGTAACAGCGGCCAGGACGACATGCGCGGCATGAGATTGGCCATCGACGAATTCAACGCCAAGGGCGGAGTGCTCGGGCGTAAGGTCGAATGGATCACCGCGGATACCGAGACCAATCCGGCGACCGGCACGCGTGTCGCCGAGCGCTTCATCGCCCAGGAGCAGTGCGGCTTCCTGCTCGGCGCAATTCATTCGGGCGTGGCCAACGCCATCACCCAGGTCGCCAACAAGTACGGCACCATCTACATGAACACCAACTCCTCGGCGCCCAGCGAGGCCGGCGAGAATTGCAGCCGCGTCAAGTTCGTGTGGGACGGCAACGGCACCAACTTCTCCAAGGCAGCGGTCGCCAACGCCGTGCAGAAGATCGGCAAGAAGTGGCTGCTGCTGACCAACGATTATGTCTGGGGGCACACCACGGCGGCCGCAACCAAGGCGGAAGTCGAGAAGGCGGGCGGCCAGATCATCGACAATCTGCTGGTGCCGCAGAACACCCGAGACTTCACCGCCTATCTGCTTAAGGTCCAGCAGATTAAGCCCGACGTCATCGCCATGGCGATCGGCGGCGACGACATCAAGGCGCTGCGCCAGCAGATCTCCGAACTCAAGCTCGAGGACAAGGCCGCCTGGATCAACAACCAGCAGGATTGGCCCGACATCTGGGGCGTGCCGGAGACGCTGTTCGGCGTGTTCGGTACAACCTGGTATCACATGCTGAAATTGCCCGGCGTCGCAGAGTTCGTGAAGCGCTGGCAGACGACCTACCCGCAGTCGCCTATCCCGGTGCCGGGCAACGTCTCCTACAACGGCTACATGGCGACGCGCGAACTGCTGCGTGCCATCGAGCAGACCGGCTCGACGAACAACATCGCGATCATCAAGGCGCTGGAAGGTCACAAGATGAGCGCGGTCGATCGCATGCAGAACTACGATGCCTGGATCGATCCGGTCACCCACCAGGTGCAGCAGACGATCTACCTGGCCAAGCGAAACCCCAAGCCTGCGGACAAGGCGGACCTGTTCGAGATCCTGAGCTGGACGACGCCCGAGGTGGCATTCGATACCGCCTCGCTCACGACGTGCAAGCTCAAACCGTACGCCGATATCCCGACCTACGAACAGTAAACACCGGGCGAGCGTAGAGTATCGATCGTGGGCCTGCTGCCCCATCTGGTGAACGGCTTCGCCCTCGGCCTGCTGTTCGCGCTGCTTGCCTTGGGATTCATGCTGATCCTGGGGTTGATGGAGCAGATCAACCTCGCGCACGGATCGCTGTTCGCGCTGGGTGCCTACTTCGCCTATGCGATCGCAACGCCCCGCCTGCCGCTGCCGCCCGACTTGCTGCAGTCGTGGGCGGCGGTGCCGCTTGGCTGGCGATTCACCGCGGCGATGCTGCTGGCGCCAATTCTGGTGGCGCCTTTTGGCGTCGTTCTGGAACGGCTGATGCGACGGACTTACGGTCGTGATCCGCTCTACGGCCTGCTGCTCACCTTCGGCGTCGCCATGGTGATCGAGGAACTGATCCGCATCGTCTGGGGGACGCGCGACTACACGTTGCCGGTGCCGCGCGGCATCTCTGGCGGCTTCATGATGCTCGACCTCATCTGGTCGACCTATCGCTTCTGGGCGGCCGGCTTCGCGATCGTTGCCATGGCCATCGTCTGGCTGGTGATCGAACGGACGCGCTTCGGCGCCCTGGTGAAGGCCGGCGCGCACGACAGCGAGATCGTGCAGGCGCTGGGCCACGATCTCGAACGGCTGCGCGTCTGGGTGTTCGTGCTGGGCACGATGATGGCCGCCGTCGCCGGCGTCATCCTGGCGCCGGTCTGGGGCATCCGTCCCCACATGGGCGTCGATGCGGTGATCCCGGCCTTCGTCATCATCGTGCTTGGAGGCGTCGGCAGTTTCTGGGGCGCCGTGCTGGGTGGCATTCTGGTCGGCATGGTGGTTGGGCTTTCCGGCGCCTATGCCTCCGAGTGGTCGATGCTTTCGATGTACCTGCTGCTGATCCTGGTGGTGACGTTTCGCTCGCGTGGCCTGTTCGGCAAGAAGAGCGTTCTGGAGGCGTGATGCAGGCCGGCAAATCCGTCCCGACCCTGACGCCGGTCATGATCGCCATCTGGCTGGTGCTGGCCACGGTGCCGCTCTGGATCGAGCGCGTGGGCCTCTATCAGTATCTCGGCGTCGAGATCCTGATCTTCGCGACCTATGCCATGGCCTACAATCTCGTGCTGGGCCACAGCGGCCTGCCGTCGTTCGGTCACGGCGCCTTCTTCGGCCTCGGCGCTTACGGCTTCGGGCTGGCGCAGCTCAACCTCGTGGCCGATCTGTGGTTCTGCCTGGGGGCCGCCGTTGTGGTGGCGTCGGCGGGTGGCGCGATCGTCGCGGCCTTCATCTCTCACCGCCGCGGCATCTATTACTCGCTGCTGACCATCGCCTTCGGCCAGGTCTTCTGGTTCATCGCCATCAAATCGCACGCCATCACCGGCGGTGAGGACGGGTTGCTCAAGATCGCGCGCCTGCCGGTCCACTTGGGTGTCGCCACCATCGACCTCACCGGCAACGTCTCGCTCTTCTACTTCGTGCTGGTGGTGTTCGTGGCGGTGACGTTGCTGCTGTGGCGTCTGGTCCATTCGCCGTTCGGCCGCATCCTGAAGGCGATCAAACAGAACGAGACCCGGGCGCGCTTCGTCGGCTACGAGGTGTGGCGCTACAAGGCGGCCGTTCTCGTGCTTTCGGCAGGGCTCTCCGGTCTCGCAGGAGGTCTGTTTGCCATGGCGCAGGCCTCGGCGTTCCCGGACGTGATGAGCCTCCACTACTCTGGCTACATCGTGATGATGACCCTGGTCGGCGGCGGACTGGTCACTTTCTGGGGCCCCGTGCTGGGAGCGCTGGTGTTTCTGCTGGCGCGCGACGTGATCGGCGCGTTCACCACCGGCTGGATGCTGTGGTTCGGCCTCTTGTTCGTGGCCCTGGTCATGTACAAGCCCGAAGGTCTCGGCGGGCTGTTCCTGCGGCGGGTCCGTACGAAGCCCGCGGAGGCAAAATAGCCGTGGCGCTGTTCGAGGCCCATGAACTCCACCTGCGCTTCGGCGACAGGGTTGTGCTGGAGGATATCTCGCTGTCGTTCGAGGCGGGCAGGCTTTCCGGCATAATGGGCCCCAACGGCGCCGGCAAGACGACCTGCTTCAACGTGCTGACCGGCCGCTACAGGCCCGACCGCGGCCGCGTGCTGTTCGACGGCGCTGACATCACCGGCCGCTCGCCACAGGCGATCGCGCGGCTGGGCATCGCGCGTTCCTTCCAGCTCATGAACCTGTTCGACGAATTCACGGTCTTCGAGAACGTGGCGATTGCACTGCCGGCCACGCGCGCGCGTGGGCGCAATGCATTGGGACATGCCTACGCCGACGCCGCGCTGGTCTCCGAAGCGCGCGAGATACTGGATACCGTCGGCCTCGCCGGACGCGCCGACGACATCGCCAAGGCCCTGCCGTACGGCGAGCGCCGTGCTCTGGAGATTGCCGTGGCCCTTGCGTGCCGGCCCAAGCTCCTGTTCCTCGACGAGCCAACCGCCGGTCTGGGCAGCGACGGCCGGGGACGGCTGGCTGAGCTGATACGCCGACTGAAGGGCCAGGTGACCCTGGTCATGATCGAGCACGACATGGAATTCCTGTTCAAGCTCGCCGACGACATCTCGGTCATCCATTGGGGCCAGGTCATCGCCCACGGCAGCCCGGCCGAGTTGCGGACCAACTCGTGGGTGAAGAATTCCAATCTCGGGAAGCTCGCCTGATGCTCGAGATCCGGGCCATCGATACCTTCTACGGCGAGACCCAGGCACTGTTCGACGTCTCGCTGTCGGTCGGGGAGGGCGAAGTGCTGGCGCTGCTGGGTGCCAACGGCGCCGGCAAGACAACGGTGCTGCGTTCGATCCTTGGCCTGACTCGGCCGAGGCGGGGCGATATCTCGTTCCAGGGGCAGCCGCTTGGCCGCAAGCAGACGCACGAGATCGCCCGGGCGGGCATCGGCTGGGTGCCGGACGACCGGCGCATCTGCCCGACGCTCAGCGTGGCGAAGAACCTGGCGCTCGGCATCAAGCGCACGCGTTACAGGCCGTGGTCGATGTCGGATGTCACGGACATCTTTTCGGCCTTGAAGTACCTGATGTCGCGGGAAGCCGAGACCCTGTCGGGCGGCGAAATGCAGATGGTGGCCATCGCCCGGGCACTTCTGGGCTCGCCCGGCCTGGTGCTGTTCGACGAGCCGAGCCAGGGTCTCGCCCCCAAGGTCGTCGACGACGTGATGGCGGTGGTGCGGCGCCTCAAGGGCGAAGGCATCGCAGCCATTGTCGTCGAGCAGAACGCCGAACTGGCCTTGTCGGTCGCCGACCGCGTGGTCGTGCTGTCGCACGGCACCGTGGCGTGGGCGGGCGATGCCGCGGTGCTGACGGCCGATCCAGTGCTCAAGCGGACCCTGCTGGGAGGCGCACAATGAGCGATGCTCCGCTGCTGGTCCTGGAGGGCGTGAGCAAGATTTATCGCCGCGGCCTGCTCGATCGCACGCCGGCCTTCCGCCTCGATGTCGATTGTCGCCTGGAGGCACCCGGCATCGTCGGTGTCATGGGCCCTAACGGCGCCGGCAAGACCACGCTGTTCGAGATGATCGCGGGCTCCAACGTGCCCTCGCAGGGGCGGGTGATGGTGGCCGGGCGCGACATTCAGCGCGTGCGCTACAGCGAGCGCGACCGGCTCGCCATCCACTATCACCAGTCCTACCAGGTGCGCCGCTTCTCGCGCACCAGGCCGTCCTTCCTGATGGAGCCGGCAGGCAGCGCCTATCCTGTCGTGCATCTCTTCGACGAGCCGCAGTTCAACACCCAGGACGGCTATATTGGTTTTATGCTGGATTTCTTTCGTCGACTGAAGGCCGAGCGGCGGCTCGTCTTCGTCTGCCTGCATCCGACGGCACCGTTGCATCTCGAACTGCTGCGCGAGATCTGCGAGCGCTATCTTTTCGTCGGGGGAGGACGGGTCCGTCCATTCGACGACTTCGGTGGGATCGTCTCTGACGCCGATGTTCGAGCCTATTTGGGGGCGCTCGCGCCGTGAAGTGACAGCAGTGACAGCAGCTCGGCAAAATTCGCGAGGCTGATTTGCAATCCGCGATTCACAGGTTCAGCCGGAATCGGCCTAAGTTTTCGCTATCCTAAAAGGCGTCTGTGCCACCGGAACTCCCTCCGGTGCGCCCCCAAAGCTCTTCAGAGAGCGCTGCGCCTGGCATGGTCCTGACCATGCTTCCGACTTGAACAACGAGGCCCAAAGAGCAAATGAATGCCGACGGCGAACGTCGGTCCCGGGCGACCGGTTTGCGACGCTGCTCCGGACATGTTTCCGGACAGAACGCGTTACATTCAGGCGTCCACAAATTATGCGAGAAAGCCGTGAAAACACGGCATCGAGCGGCCTTCTAGGCCGTGAAAAACCATGTGGGACTTGGCCGGGGATGCGGGCAGGGAGTTTGCCCGCGTGACCCCGCCACCCGGCGCTACTCGCGCTTGTCCGCCACCTTGATGCCCATGACCTTCTTGGCCGGGAATTTCTTGAAGGTGGCGAGGTGGCTGCGCATGCCCAGCTGGAAGGCTTCTATGTAGGCGAGCTTCCGCGTCAGGTAATTGTGCTGCTCCTTGGGGTCGAGATAGAGATTGTAGAGCCTTGGATAGGCGAAGCGTTCGAGCACGCCGGTGAAGCCGCCGGTGCCGAAGGCGTCGGTCGCGTTGTCGCTGGTGGCCGACAGCATCATCTTGTATTCGCCGCAGCGCATGCCGGAGAAGGTCTGCGACAGCCAGTAGTAGTGATACTTGCGGTTGGAGAGTCCGTCGGGCGCCAGCAGGAAGCTCGACTGGTCGACACCGTCGATATAGCGGTCGGACGGCAGCCGCTCCGAGGCGCCGGCGAGGCCGAGCGCGGTCGGCAGCACGTCGTTGAAGTCGAACAGCCCGTCGCTCGCGCGGCCGGCGTCGATCATGCCGGGCCAGAACATCAGCCCGGGCACGCGCACGCCGCCTTCCCAGGTCGAGCCCTTGGCGCAGCGGAACGGCGTGAAGGCGGCGTCCGGCCAGGTCTCCATGTGCGGGCCGTTGTCGGAGGTGACGAAGATCAGCGTGTCTTCCAGCTGTCCTGATTCACGCAGCGTCTCGACGAGGCGGCCCATGATGTCGTCGAGCTCGATCAGCGTGTCCTTGTACGGATGCTTCGCGGGCGACTTGCCGAGGAACTTTTCGTGCGGGTAGTTGTCGAAGTGGGCGCCACGCGTGCAGTGGTAGAGCAGCCACGGTCTGTCGCTCTTGGCCTGTTTCCTGATGAACTCGCTGGAGTAGTTGCACCATTTCTCGTCGAGCTCGGAGAGGACGGGGATCGTCACCTCCTCGACGTTGGTGAGTTCCTGGCCTTTCTTCGCGTGCACGAAGCAGCGGTTGAACGGCATGTTCTTCACCCACTCGGTGCGGGCGTCGGAATAGACGATCTCGGGGAAGAAATGCGGGTCGCGCCATTCGGTGTACATGTCCGACACCGAGAGGAAGCCGTAGAAATCGTCGAAGCCGACATTCTGCGGCTGCGATTCGACATTCTCGCCGAGGTGCCACTTGCCCACCGCCTGGGTGGTGTAGCCGGCATCGCCCAGCAGCATCGGCAGGGTGATCTCGCCCTGCAGGCCGCCAGGCTCGCCGTACATCGGCGGACGATGCAGGCCGTGGCGGTTGGGCACGCGGCCGGTCGCCATGGTGGCGCGCGACGGCGAGCAGGAGGGCTCGGAATAACAGGAGGTGAGCTGCAGGCCGTGGCGGGCGAGCTTGTCGAAGTGGGGCGTGGGGGCGCCGACGGCGACGCCGCCGCCGTAGCAGCCGAAGTCGCCCCAGCCGACATCGTCCATCAGGAAGATCAGGATGTTGGGCCGCTTCTTGCGCCCTTTCAGCTTCTGCGCCGCGATCTCGACATCGGCCTGATGCACGAAGCCGGGTTCCAGATGGTCGGCCTTGCGCACGGTCTGCGAGGCGATGGCATCGAATGTCGGCATGTTTCCCCCTTGGTTCTTGCTCAACGCTATAGTTGGTCGAAGGAACCGGGAAAAGAGACGCTAGCGGGCGGTGGCGGCAGCGATGGCGCGGGCGAGCTCGGCCAGCGGCGCGCCGAAGCGCACGGCCGCCTCGGCGTCGTTCATGGCCGAGCGCGTGAAACGCATCGACACGCAGCCGAGGATCCGGTCAGCCCCCAGGATCGGAACGGCCAGTCCCTGCAGCCGAGCCGGTCGCGCCGTGATGGCGAAGGCATGGCCGTCTCGGCGAATGCGCGCGAGCTCGGCGGCAAGGCGGGCATCGTCGCGCACGTCGAGGTCGCGCAAGGCTGCGCGCCGCTCCTCGTCGGAGCAGAAGGCGAGCCAGGCGCGGCCGACGGCACCGGACAGGATGGGGCTATGGCGCCGCAACGCGAGGCGCTCGAAGGCCATCGGACTCTCCGCCGCCGTCGAGTAGCGGATGATCAGTGCGCGGTGGCTCATCGCGGCGAGGTAGAGCGGCCAGCCATGCTCGCGGGTGAACCGCTGCATGTGGGGCGCGGCGGCATCGACGAAATGGTCGATGAAACGGATGCCCTGGGCGAGGCCCAGCACACGGTCGGTCAGGCGATAGCCGATGTGACGGGAAACCTGGGTGGCATAGCCCAATTCGACGAGCGTCTTGAGCAGGCGCGCGACGGTCGGGCGCGGCAAGCCCGTTTCGTCGGCCAGCGTCGCGATCGTCCCGTGCGGGCGCCGGCTCAGGGCCTCGAGAATCACGAAGCTACGGCGGACGGGCTCGATGGCGGCCATGCCGGACGTTATTCCGTATTACGGATTCTGTCGACTTAGGCCACCGCGGCCCGGCGCGAATGGGTCTATCCTCGCGCCCAAGAAGAAAAGGCGAGGAAGCATGTTGGGCAGGCGGCACTTTGGAATGGCCTTTGGCGCGGCGGTTCTCGCGGCGCCGGCGATTGCCCGGGCACAGAAATACCCATCAGGACGTGTCACCATCGTCGTGCCGTTTCCCGCAGGTGCTGCCACCGACATCAGTGCCCGCGTTTATGCCGAGGGGCTGTCCGGGCTCTGGGGCCAGCCGGTCGTGATCGACAACAAGGGCGGCGGCAACGGCATTCCGGCCGCCGAGTCGGTGGCGCGTGCCAAGCCCGATGGGCTCACGATCTTCGCCACCTCGGCCATGACCCAGGCGGTCAATCCCGCGATCTACGACAAGCTCGCCTACAATCCGATTGGGGATTTCGAGGCCATCACGCGCATGGGCACGTCGCCCTTCGTGCTGCTGGTCGACCGGAACAGCCCGATCAAGACTGCGGCCGAACTCACGGCCAAGCTCAAGGCCGAGCCCGGCAAGCACAACTACGGCGCGGGTGCGCTGCCCGCGCGGGTGGCGTCGGAACTCTACAAGATGGCGGCCGGTGTCGACGCCGTTTACGTCGGCTACAAGAGCAACCCGCAGGCGATCCCCGATGTGCAGAGCGGCCTGCTCACCTTCATGATGATCGACACGGTCAACGCCAAGATCGCCATCGATCGCGGTGCGCTCAAGGGCCTGCTGCTGACCGACGCCGAACGCTATCCGCCGCTGCCCGACCTGCCGACGGCGGCCGAGGCGGGGCTGCCCGACGTTCTGCTCACGACCTGGACCGGCTACTACGCGCCCAAGGGCACGCCGCGCGAGATCGTGCAGAAGATCAACGCAGATATCCGCGCAGTCGCGGCCATGCCGGCGGTGTTGGCCCGGTTGGACTCCATGGGCGTCACGCCGAAGCTCATGAGCCCGGAAGAATTCGCCGCCTTCACGCGGTCGGAGAAGGAGCGCTGGGGCAAGATCATCCGGCGTGCCAATATCAAGGTAGAATAGGAGAGAGCCATGCAAGGATCCCTGCGCGGCAATGCCGGGCCCCGTTATCGGCACGTGGCCGACGACAGCGCGCCCTACGAGACCATCACGATCGACAAGCTGACGCCGATCATCGGCGCTGAGATCGCCGGCGTCGATCTCAGTAAGCCGCTCAGCAATCGTCAGCAGGACGAGATCCACCGCGCGCTGGCGGAGAATCTCGTCATCTTCGTCCGCGATCAGCACATCACGCAGGACCAGCATCTGGCCTTCGGCCGGCTGTTCGGCGACTTGCACACGCATCCCGCGGCGCCGAGCGAGCCGGGCAAGCCCGAGCTGATGATCATCCACGCCGACAAGGATTCGCCGCGCGCCAACGGC
>CAMAYC010000007.1 GCA_945862125.1 Reyranella massiliensis 521 | reverse complement strand
CCGGGGCCGACGACGGTGCCGGACGAAGTGCTGCGGGCGATGCATCGCCCGGCGGTGGATATCTACTCCGGGCCGCTTCTGGCGTTGACCGACAGCCTCCTGAGCGATGTCGCCCGCGTGTTCAATACCAAGGGCCACGCCTACATCTACATCGCCAACGGCCATGGCGCCTGGGAGGCCACGCTCACCAACGTGCTCAGCAAGGGCGACAAGATCCTGGTGCTGGAGAGCGGCCGCTTCGCGATCGGGTGGGGCGAAAATGCCCGCCGCATGGGCGTCGAGGTCGAGGTGCTGAAGGGCGACATGCGCCGCGCGGTGCGGCCGTCCGAGGTCGAGGCCCGCCTCAAGGCCGACAAGGACGGCACCATCAAGGCCGTGCTGGTGGCGCAGATCGACACCGCCTCGGGCGTGGTGAACGACATTGCCGCCATCGGCAAGGCGATGCGCGCGGCCAAGCACGACGCGCTGCTGATGGTCGATGCGGTGGCATCGCTGGGCTGCATGCCGTTCGAGATGGATGCCTGGGGCGTCGACGTCGCCATGTCGGGCTCGCAGAAGGGCATGATGACGCCGCCGGGCCTGGGCTTCGTCGTGGCCAGCGACCGCGCGCGCGAGGTCCACAAGAAGGCCGAGTTGCGCACGCCCTATTGGGACTGGACCGAGCGGGAAGGCCCGCTCCACTACCAGAAATATGCCGGCACGCCGCCGGAACATCTGCTGTTCGGCCTGCGCCAGGCGCTCGACATGCTGTTCGAGGAAGGCCTCGACAACGTGCACCGTCGCCATCGGCTGCTGGCCGAGGCCGTCCGGCGCGCCGTCGGCGTGTGGTCGGAAGGCCAGGCGATCGGCTTCAACATCATCGAGCCCGAAGAGCGTTCCGACTCGGTCACGTGTGTGACGACCAATGGCCACGACCCGGAGGCACTGCGTGCCTACTGCAACCAGAAGTGCGGCGTGATCCTGGGCCACGGCATCGGCGATCTCTCCGGCAAGGCCTTCCGGGTGGCGCACATGGGCCACGTCAACGCCCCGATGGTGCTGGGCACGCTCAGCGTGATCGAGATGAGCCTCAATGCGCTCAACATCCCGCACGGCAAGGGCGGCGCGCAGGCCGCCATCGACTGGCTGGGAGAGCAGGTGAAGGCTTAGGCCCGACATTCCTGCTCACGATCTTCCGGACCGCGAGCCTCCGGCTCGCGGTCCGCGTGAGAGCCGAAACGAAAAGAGCGCCTCCGCGGAGGCGCTCTTTCCAATTCAGGGTCTCAAGTCCTCAGTCAGCGGCGCCACCAGCCCCGCTTGGGCTTCTCCGGCGGAATGTCCGCCACCGGGATCACCGGAATGACGGGAGCCGGCGGGGGCTCGGGTGCCTGCATCACGACCGGCGCGGGAGCCGGTGGCGGCGTATAGGTCGGTTCCGACGGCGGCGGAGGAGGCGGGGCCGCCTCCACATTCACCGGCGGGCCGGGATCGTAGGCCTCGTGCTCGCGGCTTGTGTGCTCATGAGGGGCCGAAGGCTCGACATCCGATGCGTGTTGCGCGGGCGCGCCGGAAGCGAACTCTTCCGACGTGTAGTCGGGATCACGCGGCGCGTGCTCGCCACTGGGCTCGCCTTCGCCGGGCTCGCGGCGCCGGCGGCGGCCGCCGCGGCGTCCACGGCGGCGGCGTCGATCGCCATCGCCTTCGCGATCGCCAGCGGGACGGCGCTCGCCGTCGGCGCGAACTTCGCCTTCGGCCACATCGCCATCCTGGTCGTCGCGCGGGGCATGGTCGTGGCCGTTTTCGGCCGAACCGTTCGGGGCGCTTTCGTCGGCCGGATATTCTTCGCCGGCAGCACGCGGCGGCCGGTCGCCATTTTCGCCTTCGGGGCGATCACCCCGACGACGACGGCGGCGACGACGACGGCCACGGCCATCGCGGCTCTCGCCCTCTTCACCCTCGGGGCGGCGTTCACTGCGTTCGACAGGCTCGCCGGCTTCTCCGACCTCGCGGTCCTCGACGTCGTCCGGCTCGTCGCCGAGGGGCAACTCGCGCGCGACTTCATCATAGTTGGCGCGGGCCAGTTCCTGGGCGGGCCGGTCGCGGTCCTCGCGACGCGTGCGCACGCGCTCGATCTCGCAATCGGCGGCGTTCAGCTCGTCGTCGGCCTCGACCGACACAATGAAGCCGTAGCGCTTTTCGATCTCGGAGAGGGTGTGGCGCTTGGTGTTGAGCAGGTAGAGCGCCACCTTCGGCGGCACGCTGACCAGGATCTCGGTCGCCCGGCGGCGGACGCCTTCCTCCTCGATGGCCCTGAGCGCATGCAGCGACGCGGACTCGATGGAGCGGATGCGGCCGATGCCGGCGCAATGCGGGCAGAGTTCGGTCGAATGCTCGAGCAGGCTCGGCCGCAGGCGCTGGCGCGACATCTCAAGCAGGCCGAACGCGCTGATGCGTCCGATCTGGATGCGGGCGCGATCGGTGCGCATCGCGTCCTTTACCTTGTGCTCGACCTGGCGCTGGTGCCGCGTCTCCTCCATGTCGATGAAGTCGATCACGATCAGTCCGGCGAGGTCGCGCAGGCGGACCTGACGGGCGATTTCCTCGGCCGCCTCGATGTTGGTGCGGAGCGCCGTCTCCTCGATGTTCCGTTCCTTGGTCGAACGGCCCGAGTTGACGTCGATGGCGACCAGCGCCTCGGTCGGGTTGATGACGATGTAGCCGCCGCTCCGGAGCTGGACGGTCGGCGAGTGCATGGCGTCGAACTGCGCCTCCACCTGATAGCGGTGGAAGAGCGGAATCTGCTCCTTGTAGAGTTCGACCTTGCTGGCCTGGTGCGGCACAAGCTGGCGCATGAAGCCGCTGGCGGCCTCGAAGCCCGCTTCGCCCTCGACCAGCACCTGGGCGATGTCGGTATCGTAGACGTCGCGCAGCGAGCGCTTGATGAGGTCGCCTTCCTCGTAGATGAGGGCCGGCGCCGTCGAGCGCATCGTGAGTTCGCGGATCGAATCCCAGAGTCGCGAGAGATATTCGTAGTCGCGCTTGATGTCGATGTTGCTGCGTTCGAGTCCTGCCGTACGCAGGATCACGCCCATGCCCTGCGGCACGTCAAGTTCGCCCAGCATCTCCTTCATCCGCTTGCGGTCGGCGGGATTGGAGATCTTGCGCGAAATGCCGCCGCCACGACCGGCGTTGGGCATCAGCACGCAATAGCGGCCGGCCAGCGACAGGTAGGTCGTGAGGGCGGCGCCCTTGTTGCCGCGTTCTTCCTTGACGACCTGGACCAGCAGGATCTGCCGGCGCTTGATCACTTCCTGGATCTTGTAGTGGCGAATCGGGTTGCGGCGGCGGCGCTCGCGCGTCTCGCGCTCCTCGACGGCATCGTCGCCGCCCAGGGTTTCCACGACGACTTCCGGCTGCGGCGCCTCGGACGGATCGCCGGCGGGCTGCTCGCCCTCGGACACTTCGACCGGGGTGTCAGTTGCGACCGCCGCTTCGGCGCTTTCGACGCCGTCGAGGATGGGACCGTCGAGGCGTTCGCTGACGATCTCCGCTGCCTGGGCCTGCGGCTCGGGAGCAGGGGCGTCGGCGGCGGGCTCGATCGCGGCTTCGACCGGTGCCGGTTCGGCAACGGCGGCTTCGGACGCCTGAGCTTCGATCGGGGCTTCCGAGGAGGCTTCCACCGGGGATTCCGAGGGGGTCTCGCTCACCGCCTCGGCGACGTGGCCGTTCTCTTCAGGTGCGGCGGCTTCCTCGGCGCCATTCTCGGCGGCCGGTTCCTCGCGACGCGACGCACGGGCGTCTTCGATGTCGGAGCGGTCGACGCGCCGGCGGCGGCGCGGCTCGTGATCGTCGTCGGCTTCGGCGTGAAGCCGCTGCTGTTCGGCGATCAGCCGCTCGCGGTCGGCGACCGGGATTTGATAATAGTCGGGATGGATTTCGGAGAAGGCGAGGAAGCCATGGCGGTTGCCGCCATATTCCACGAACGCCGCCTGCAACGACGGTTCGATGCGAATGACTTTCGCGAGGTAGATATTGCCCTTGAGGGGCTTGCGGGTAGACGTTTCGAAATCGAACTCTTCAAGTCGTGTTCCATCGACGACGACCACCCGAGTTTCTTCGGGGTGGCTCGCATCAATGAGCATGCGCCTAGCCATGGGCTCGCTCCCGAGGCGTTCGGTCCCAGCCGGCGCGAGCGACCAGCGGCCAAGCCGCCTCTCTGGCGCGAGGGGGACGGAGCGCCATCAACCCGTCGAACGGCCAAACCTAGGCCAAGACGGGGAAGCATCGCGCCGCCGGACCACAACTGGGTCCTGCCAACCTCGGTGTTCCTGATAGTCACCGCCTGTCTAACAATCCTTTGGCGGACCCGCCGCGTCCGTTCTTGCACTGCAAAAAGGGGCGCCAGCGCTGGCCCGGCTGGGGATTGCCGTCGGAGCGCTGTCCCACAGGGGGCGCTTCGAACGACGGCGACTGCTCGCGAGACGCAACATACGGGGTTCGGCACGGTGCGACAATCAAAAGATTGAGGGAGATGAATAATCTTCTTTAACTTATTGATAAGACTTGAAATTATTAATGAACTTCTGTATTGAGATTAAGATATCGCAAAAATAATAAACTCCCTCTGACATTAAAGTGGCGTTTGCCATGTCGACCCTCCACCGCCGCCATCTGCTTGCCGCCTTGTCCGGCCTGACGGCCCTTGGCTTGGGCGGCGTCGACGCCTGGGCCAACAAGCGGACCCCCAAGTCGGTCAAGAAGCCCACGCCGCTGCCGCGACCAAAGCTGATTTTCCTCGATCCCGGCCATGGCGGCAGGGATCCCGGGGCGCAGGGCGTGCGCGGCACGCAGGAGAAGGCCGTCGTCATGGCCATCGCCCGCGAGCTGCAGCGTGAATTGCTGGCCGGAAACCGCTACCGGGTGCTGCTGACGCGCAGCACCGACAACTACGTGGCCCTGCGCGAACGTGTGGCCCGTGCCCAGGAAGCCAAGGCCGACCTGTTCCTCTCGCTGCACGCCGATGCCTGCGACAATTCCGATGTCCGGGGCGCTTCAGTCTATACGCTGTCGGAGCAGGCGACCGATCGCGAGGCAGCGGCACTTGCCGCCCGCGAGAACCGCGCCGATACGATCCTCGGCGGCATGAAGCTTTCGGACAAGGACGACAATGTCGCGCGCACCCTTGTCGCCATGAGCCAGCGCGGGACGGTGAACGATTCGCGCCGGCTGGCCGACACTATCGTGCAGAGTTTCAGTCGCAACGGCATCCGCCTGCTGCCACGTACCCACCGACAGGCGGGCTTCGCCGTCCTGACCTCGCCCGACATCCCCGCGGCCCTGGTCGAACTGGGCTACCTTTCCAATCGCCAGGACGAGAAGCTCCTGACGATCCGCCAGCACCAAATCGCCCTGGCGAAGGCGCTGCGGGGCTCGGTTGATGCCCATTTTGCGGCTGGCGGCGCCATAAGAAAGGCATAAGTCGCGCTCATTCTCGCCGTTGCTGCCGTGAAAGGCGCCGCGTAGAAGATGACCGTGCTCAATCTGTTCAAAGTCCTGCTGGCCTTCGCCACGGCCGTCCTGATCGTGGGGACGGGCACCGTGGCCGGCCTGTTCTGGCATTTCAGCCACGGACTGCCGGATCACAAGCAACTGGCCGACTACCAGCCGGCGACCGTTTCGCGCCTCTATGCCGCTGACGGCAGGCTGTTGGCGGAGTATGCGCGAGAGAAGCGGGTGTTCGTGCCGGTCGCGGCCATGCCAAAGCGCGTGGTCGAAGCCTTCGTCGCGGCCGAGGACCAGCGCTTCTTCACCCATCCGGGCATCGACTTCATCGGCGTCGTGCGCGCCATGATCTCCAACATCACCAATCCCGGCAAGCGGCCGGAGGGCGCCTCGGGCCTCACTCAGCAGGTCGCCAAGAACTTCCTGCTGACCAACCAGGCGACGCTGGCGCGCAAGATCCGCGAGGCGATCCTCGCCTTCCGAATCGAGGAGACCTACTCCAAGGAGCGTATCCTCGAACTCTATCTCAACGAGATCTACCTGGGCTCGGGCAACTACGGCGTGGCCCAGGCGGCGATCAACTACTTCGACAAATCGTTGGACGAACTCACCCTGTCCGAGATCGCCTATCTTGCGGCGCTCCCCAAGGCACCCAACCGCTATCACATCGTGCGCAACGAAAAAGAGGCGTACGCGCGTCGTGATTACGTCCTGAACCGCATGCAGGAGGACGGCTACATCAAGCCGGCCGAGGCCCAGGCCGCCCGCGCGGAGAAGCTGCAACTGCGCCGCCGCGGGGCAACCGAGACGACGACGGCCGACTTCTTCGCCGAGGAAGTGCGGCGCAACCTGATGGCGGCCTATGGCGAGAAGGGCCTCTACGAGGGCGGCCTCACCGTCAGCACGACGCTCGATCCGGCCTATCAGTCGGCCGCCGACACGGCATTGCGCGACGGCTTGATCGCCTACGACCGCCGCCACGGCTGGCGCGGTCCCTACGCCAAGATCCCCGACATGAGCGTGTGGGAGGAGGAGTTCGGCCGCATCGCCCAGCGCCGTCCGCTGTACGGACCGCCCGCATGGCAGCTCGCAGTCGTCAACAAAGTCGACGCCCAGTCGGTGCAGATCGTCGGGCTGCCCGGCGGTGAAGGCAACAACGAGGGCACGATCCCGTTCGCCGAGATGACATGGGCGCGGCCGACCCTGGCCGACCAGCGGGTCGGCAATCCGCCGCGCGGTCCCAAGGACGTGGTGAGCGTGGGCGACGTCGTCGTCGTCGAGAAGATCGAGAAGCCGGCAGGAGCGACGGGCACGGCGGCCAACGCCAAGCCCTATCCGCCGAGGACCTACGCGCTGCGCCAGGTACCCAACGTCGAGGGCGGCGTGGTGATCATGGACACCCAGACCGGGCGCGTGCTCGCCATGTCGGGCGGCTGGGCCTACGGCCGCAGTCAGTTCAACCGCGCCGTCCAGGCCGCGCGCCAGCCGGGCTCGGCCTTCAAGCCGTTCGTTTATCTGGCGGCAATGGATGCGGGCTTCAGCCCGGCCAGCGTCGTGCTCGATGCGCCGTTCAGCTACGACCCCGGCCACGGCCAGCCGATCTGGACGCCGAAGAACTACGGCGGCGACTTCCTCGGGCCGACCACCGTCCGCCGCGGCCTTGAGATGTCGCGCAATCTGATGACGGTGCGCATGGCCCAGCAGATCGGCATGAAGCGTGTCGTCGACGTCGCCAAGGAATTCGGCGTCACAGAAAACATGGGTGCCTACCTGCCGATGGCGCTGGGCGCCGGCGAGACGACCCTGCTGCGCATGACCATGGCCTACGCGATGCTGGCCAATGGCGCGCTCGAGATCACGCCGAGCCTCGTCGACCGCGTGCAGGACCGCAACGGCAAGACCGTCTATCGCCACGAGCCGCGTGCCTGCAAGGGCTGCGGCGAGGTCGCCGCCGGCGCCAAGCCGGCGCCGCCCGAACTGGTCGATTCGCGCAAGCCGTTCCACGATCCGGCATCGGTCTACCAGGTCGTGAGCATGATGCAGGGCGTGACGGTGCGCGGGACCGCCGGCCGGCTCGCTGCACTCGGCAGGCCGATCGCCGGCAAGACCGGCACGACCAACGATGCGCGCGACAACTGGTTCCTGGGCTCGACGCCCGATATCACCATCGGCGTCTTCATCGGCTTCGACGAGCCGCGGAACCTGGGCGCCCAGGAGACCGGCGGCGGCAATGCCGCGCCCATCTTCGAGCAGATCGCCAAGGAGATCTTCAAGGGCAAGGCACCGACGCCGTTCCGCATTCCGCCCGGCCTGCGCATGGTGCGCTTCACCTACGAGGGCGGCACGATCGACGAGGTCTTCAAGCCCGGCACCGAGCCCGGCTCCGACGGCTTCATGGTGACTCCGCTTGACGGCTCCGCCCCATTTTCCGGTATAGACCCCGGCGGCCCGCTTCAGGCGGGCGGCGCCCGCCGCCCCGGTCTCACGGGGACCGGCGAGACCTACTGACGAACGGAACCGGGAATGCGCGCAGAAGCCCAGTCGATGGTGAAGGAGATCGAGGAGTCGCTCGAACTCCTGAGGAGGCGTCTTTGACTACGACCGAGCGGTCGTACGTCTAGACGAGCTGAACGCGCGCGCCGAGGATTCGGCGCTGTGGAACGATCCCAAGCAGGCCCAGGCTGTCATGAAGGAGCGCACGCGGCTCGAGACCGCGATCGCCACCATCAAGCGTCTGCGCGCCGCCATCGACGACAATGTCGGGCTGATCGAGATGGCGGAGTCCGAGAAGGACGAGGCCATGATCGCCGATGCCGAGCGGGCGCTCGGCGAAGCACGCACCGAAGCCGCCAAGGCGCGGCTGGAGACGCTGCTGTCGGGCGAGGCCGACGGCAACAACGCCTATATCGAGATCAATGCCGGCGCCGGCGGCACCGAAGCCCAGGACTGGGCCGAGATGCTGGCGCGCATGTACACGCGCTGGGCCGAGCGCCGCGGTTTCAAGGTGAGCTGGCTCGAAGAGAGCGCCGGCGAAGAGGCCGGGATCAAGTCGTGCGCCTACAAGGTCGAGGGCCCGAACGCCTACGGCTGGCTTAAGACCGAGTCGGGCGTGCATCGACTGGTGCGAATCTCGCCGTTCGACGGCAATGCGCGCCGCCAGACCAGCTTCGCCTCGGTCTGGGTCTATCCCGAGGTCGACGACGACATCGAGATCGAGCTTCTGGACAAGGACCTGCGCGTCGACACCTATCGCGCTTCGGGTTCGGGCGGCCAGCACGTCAACAAGACCGATTCGGCCGTGCGCATCACGCATATTCCCTCGGGCATCGCGGTTGCCGTGCAGCAGGAACGCTCGCAGCACCAGAACCGCGCCAAGGCGCTACAGATGCTGAAGGCGCGCCTCTATGAGGTCGAGCTGCAGAAGCGCGAGGCCGAGCGGATGGAGATCGAGGCCAACAAGACCGACATCGGTTGGGGCCACCAGATCCGCTCCTACGTGCTGCAGCCCTACCAGATGGTGAAGGACCTGCGCACCAACGTGGAGCGCTCCGATCCGCAGAAGGTGCTCGACGGCGACCTCGACGAGTTCATGGCGGCGTCTCTGGCCGCGCGCGTGGGTGAGGGCAAGGACAAGGAAGCGGCCTGATGCTCCGGTTGATCGTCAGGGCCTTCGCCTTCGGCTTGGCCGGCATGATCGTGGCGCCGGTGGCGATGTTCTTCATCGTTCTGACGGCTGCCCATCTGCTCGACCCCCGCTGCGGCACGCCGGGCGACTCGGGTGGCTGCGAGATGGGCGCTGCCTCGATCGCGATCTTCTCGATGCTTCCCGGCCTGGGCATCGGTGTCGCCATTGCCCTGATCCAGGGTTACAGGAGCCGGGCCAAGTGATCGCCGACGCGTTCGACAAGCTTCGGACGCGCATCCAGGGGCTTCGCGCCAAGACCATCGACAACGGCTGCACCGAGGGCGAGGCGCTGGCGGCGGCGGAGAAAGTCGCGGAGCTGCTCGACCGCCACGACCTGTCGCTGACCGACATCGAGATCCGCGAGGCACCCTGCGAACGTCGCGAATACGAGACCCATCGCAAGAAGCGCATCCCGCTCGACGATTGCGTGGGCGCCATTGCCGAATTCTGCGATTGCCGCGTCTGGCGCGAGAAGGACCAGGCGGGCGAGGGACGCTACGTTTTTTTCGGCCTGCGCGCCGATGTTGAAGTGGCTCATTATCTGACCGAGGTGATCGACACCGCCGTCCGCTCGGAACTTGGCCGCTACAAGACCTCGTCGGACTACCAGCGTTTCAGGCACCAGGAGCGGCACCTCGCGAATGCCTCCTTTGCCCTGGGCATGGTTGCGTCCATCGCCGACAAGCTGATGGCGATGAAGGCGGGGCGGGACAAGGTGAACAGCGGCACCGGGCGTGGCCTCGTCGTCCTCAAGGCGGCCGTGGTCGACACCGAACTGGAAAAGCTCGACCTGAAGCTGCGGACCGTTCACCGGACCAGCCGGATGATCTCGCCGACGGCCTACGACGCCGGCGGCGAAGCAGGCGAGTCGTTCACGATCAAGCCCGCCGTTCGGGGGGACTGACCGCCGCTGTCGCAGTCGTCGGAACGAAGGGCCCTGACCTGCGTTGCTGCTCGGTCAGGAGTACCTCAATGTTCAAACAGTCGGTAAGCACATCACTTGTCGTCGGATTGGGAGTGGCGCTCGCCGCCTGCGCCGTCAAGCCACCCACCACCAGCGCCCCAGCCCCCAATTATCAGGCTACCGCGGCCGCAGCTGCGGCGCCCACCAACCTCAGGGCCGTCTGCTACGACGCCGCCGATCTTGGAACCTATCGCGTCCGCAGCGTCCAGCAGCAGCTGGCTGTCGGGGTGCTTTCCTGCAAATCGGCGGACGGTTCCCGCCGCCTCACCGATCAGTATCAGGCCTTCATCACCAAATTCACGCCGGATCTCGCCAGCAACGCCGCCGAACTGAAGAGCCTGGCCGGCCGCAAGCGTCTGAACATCGATGTCCTGGTGACCGAAATCGCCAACCGGACAGCAGGTCGTCCCACCCAGGATGCCGAGTTCTGCTCCCGCCACGAGCGCGCCTTCGCCTGGGCCCTGACGACCCAGGTCACCTCCCTCGCGCAGGTGCCGTCGCCCTACGATTTCGGACCTGAGATGAAGGTGTTTCCCTGCCAGTAGGGCCGGGGCCTATACTCCCTGCATGGTCGCACCGCCCAACGCCGCGCAGTTCATGTCCGCCCTGCTGACTGCCGTGCACGAACTCACGGGGAAGCGACCGCCGCCCACCTGGACGCACGTCGAGAAGCTTCAGCGCAAGCTGGCGACGGCGAACACGGATGCTGTCGAGGCCGCGATCAGGCTGGCGGTCGGCAAGGGCTGGCTGCGCTCCGACGGCGACCCGGCCACCTCGGTCACACTCACCGTCGAAGGCCTCAAGCTGTTGGTGCCGGCGCGCTAGACTCTTGTGATCCCCGTCGCCGGACCGACCCTCGCCATGGTAGTATCGTCGTGCATCTCTATCGCGATGGGGGAAGTCATGTCTCTTGTGAAATTCGGATGTGCGCTCACGCTGGCGGCTGGCTTCAACGTCGCGGCCGCTCAGGCCCAGCAGGGCAATTCCATCTCCATCCAGGTGAGCGGGCTGCGCAACAACAACGGCGACGTGCGCTGCGGCCTCTACAACTCGGCCGCGACCTTCCCCAAGAGCGGCCAGGAGTTCAAGGGCGTGGTGGCGCCGATCTCCGGTCAGCACGCGACCTGCACCTTCACCGACGTGGCCCCCGGCGTCTATGCCGTGGCGTTCTTCCATGCCGAGAAGGGTGAGACCAAGATGCGGACCGGCTTCTTCGGCCAGCCCGAGGAAGGCTACGGCTTCTCGCGCGACGCCAAGGGCAGCATGGGCCCGCCGGCCTTCAATGCCGCCGCCTATAACTATGCAGGCGGAACCACCATCTGGCCGGCGGCGATCACCTATCCCTGAGCCGCCTGTCCCCTAGGCCGATTGCGCTGCCGCGCGCACCATGTCGGCGCACTTCTCGCCGATCATGATGGAGGGCGCGTTGGTGTTGCCGGCGACGATGGACGGCATGATCGAGGCATCGGCGACGCGGAGCGCGCCGATGCCGTGGACTCGGAGCTGCGGATCGACGACGTCGTCGCTGCCGCGGCCCATGCGACAGGTCCCGACCGGGTGCAGGTTGGAGACGCCGGTGGCGCGCAGGTAGTCGCGCAGCGCGCTTTCCTCCGTCACCGAGGCGCCGGGCATGATTTCCTCGACCACGAACGGCTTCAGCGCCGCCTGCCGGCCGATCTCCCGGCAGATCGCCATGCCCTTCAGCATGGCATCCCAGTCGTTGGCGGTTTTCAGGAAGTTGAAGCGGATCTCGGGTGCCGCCAGCGGATCGGCCGACTTCAGCCGCACCGTGCCACGGCCGTCGGGACGGAGATGCACCGGCGAGAGGCCGAAGGCGGAGAAAGGCTGGGCGACCACGCCGTTGCGGTTACGCTCCTTGATCGCCCAAGCAAACATGTTGATCTGCAGGTCCGGCCGCTCGAACCGCTTGTCGCTGCGCACCATGGCGCCGACGAAGAGGCCCATCGAGGCGAGCGGCCCGGTGCGACCGAAGGCGTACATCATGCCGGCCAGGATGCGCCGCGGCAGGCTGTTTGCCAGGTCGTTCATGGTGACGGGCTGGCTGCATTTGTAGGCGATGTAGGTGTTGAAGTGATCGTGCAGGTGGCTGCCGACGCCCGGCATGTCCTTCACGACCGCGATGCCGTGCTGTTGCAGGTGTGCCGCCGGGCCGAGGCCGGACAGCATCAGGAGCTGCGGCGATCCGTAGACGCCGCCCGAGACGATCACCTCGCGCGAGGCCTTGGCGACCTGCAGGCCGGCCGGCGTGCGGTATTCGACGCCGACGGCACGGCCGTTCTCGATCAGCACGCGGGTGGCGTGGGCCGAGGTGGCGATGGTGAGGTTCTTGCGCTGCTTGGCGTCCTTCAGATAGGCGCGGGCGCTCGACCAGCGCCGCGAGTTGTTGATCGTGGTCTGGTAGTAGCCGACGCCCTCCTGGTGGGCGCCGTTGAAGTCGGGATTTTCCGGGATGCCGGCTTCTAGCGCGGCATCGTGCATGGCCTTGGCGAGTGTCGGCTTCCATGCATGGTCCTGCACCTTCAGTGGCCCGCCGGTGCCGTGGAAATCATTGCCGCCGCGCTCGTTGTCTTCTGCGCGCTTGAAGTAGGGCAGCACCGATTCGTAGTCCCAGCCTTCGCAGCCACGCTGCCGCCACTCGTCGTAATCGGCGGCGTTGCCGCGCATATAAACCATGCCGTTGATCGAGCTGGTGCCGCCCAGCACTTTGCCGCGTGGCTGATACATGATGCGGTTGTTGAGCTCGGGCTCGGGTTCCGAATCGAACATCCAGTTGACCTTCGGATTGTTGAAGGTCTTGTGATAGCCGAGCGGCACGTGGATCCACGGATAGGAGTCCTTGGGCCCTGCCTCGAGCAGCAGCACGCGGAAGCGCCCGTCCTCGCTCAGGCGACCGGCGACGGCGCAGCCAGCCGAGCCGGCGCCGGTGACGATGAAGTCGTACGAACCCTGGTCCTGCATTCCGCCCTCGTTGTTCTTGCTATTTTCCCCAAGCGTAGAGCGATTTGAGCTGCTGTGCTAGAAATCGCGGATGAAAACCAAGCTCCTCGGCCGCACCGGCGTCTCCGTCTCCGAACTCTGCTTTGGCACAATGTCCTTCGGCGGCGATGCCGACGAAGCCACCTCGGCCGCCATGTACAAGGCGGTCCGCGACGCCGGCATCAACTTCTTCGACTGCGCCGACGAGTATAATAAGGGTGTCTCGGAGCAGATCCTCGGCCGCCTGGCGAAAGGTCATCGTGACGATCTTGTGCTGACGACCAAGTGCTTCAGTCCGCACAGCGACGACATCAACGCGCGCGGCAGTTCGCGTCGCCATGTGGTGCGCGCGGTGGAGCGCAGTCTCCGCCATCTGCAGACCGACCGCATCGACGTGCTGTTCCTGCACAAGTTCGATCCTTTGACGCCGATCGAGGAGATGATGCGCGGGCTGGAGGACGTGGTCCGCTCCGGCAAGGTTCTCTATCCCGCCGTCAGCAACTGGGCTGCCTGGCAGACGCAGCGCGCCGTCGACCTGCAGGAGCGCCACAACTGGGCGCGGCTGCAGGTCATCCAGCCGATGTACAACCTGGTGAAGCGCCAGGCGGAGGTCGAACTGCTGCCTATGGCCCAGGCCAACGGCATCGGTGTCATTCCCTACAGCCCCGGCGCGGCTGGGCTCCTGTCGGGCAAGTATCTGGGCCAGGCAACCGGTCGCCTGAAGACCAACAAGATGTACGAGGCGCGCTACGGCGAGTCCTGGACCTTCGAGGTCGCGGAGAAATTCGTCGCCTTCTGCAAGCAGAAGGGCATGCATCCGGTCAGCGCCGCCATCGCCTGGGTGGGATCGCATCCCGGCGTTACCGCGCCCATCATCGGCGCGCGAAACCTCGACCAGCTCAAGGACTCGCTCGCCTCGGTGAAGATCGACATGACGCGGGAGCTGCGCGCCGAGATCTCTGCGCTGTCACCCACGCCGCCGCCGGCCACCGACCGGCTGGAGGAGCAGAAGCCTCCAGCCGCCTGAGTCAGCGACTGCTCTAGCGCAGCGGCGAGAACGCCGCCGGTACGGCAAAGGTGTTCTGCATGCGCTGCATCACGACGCCTTCGGCGCGCGGCGGCGGCCAAACGCCGGTGCTCGTTGCCTGGGCGCGCAGGCGCTCGCGCTCGCCCATGTTCTTGTAGGCCCAAACATGGACCCATTGGTTGAGCGGGCCGATCTCGGTGAAGCCCGCGAAGATCAGCGGCGAGATGGCCGTGCGCGCCGGCAGCTTAGGACCCCAGTTCTCGATCACCTTGGGGATCGCCCCCACATTGTAGGTATAGGTGCGGAACTCGTAGCAGGTGCCGTGTTCGCCCGGCTTGAAATTGGGTGAGAAGGGCGCGGGGTGGAGGATCTTGGCTTCCATCTCGAGGACGAAGTCGGCGATCTTGGGCGGCCAGACCTTGGTCGCGACGGCCTCGGCGCGGATGCGGTCGCGTTCGGCGGTGCTCTCGTAGGGCCAGACATGGATGATCTGGTTCAGTGTGCCGACTTCGGTCCGCCAGAATCCGGCCAGCGGCGAGAGTTTTAGGCGACCGGGCAGGGCCATCGCGAAGGCTTCCTCGACCTGGGGAATGGTGCCCGGCTTCATCAGGTAGGTGCGCATTTCGAAGATCATCGCTTACTCCCGCAGGTTCATTCGACGTGGGCGAGGTTTCGCATTTTCACAACGGACTGCCAACGGCCCACGCGCCACCGCCTACTAGAGCGAAGGCCGCCGCAACGCGGCGGATTTGAAGCGCAGTCAAGCGTCGGCGGTGACGGCTTGGGTGCTGCCGCAGTGGCTGCAGCGCAGGCTCGCCGTCACGCGCAGGCCGCGGCATCCCGGACAGACTCCTATGTCGAAGCGCGACAGATCCCGTAGCGGCCGGTCGTTCGGTGCCGCCGACTCGGCAAACAGGTCGTCCAGCCATTTGAAGCGCATGTGCACCTCCGCCCGCCGACGTTAGCCCAGTGGTCCGCCGATTGCATCGGTTCCTCGAGGCAGTGGCGGAGAAGAGCACTTGGCAGGAAAACCGTTCCATCTTGGCTGGTTCATGAACAACACCTACGGCGTCCACGGCTGGAACCAGCTGTGGGGCGGCGGGGACGGGCAGGACTGGACGCAGCCCGACCTGCACATCGAGATGGCGAAGGCGTTCGAGCGCGCCTGCTTCGACTATTTCCTGCTGGAAGACTCGCTATTTGTTCCGGACAACTATGGCGGCACCGCCGACTTCTACCTCCGGCGCGCGCTGCGGGCACCCAAGAACGACCCGCTGCCGCTGGTGCCGCTGATTGCCCAGGCGACGACGCATCTCGGGATCGTGCCGACGATTTCGACCAGCTTCTATCCACCTTTCCTGCTCGCGCGCCTCATCGCGACACTCGACCTGATGTCGAAAGGCAGAGTGGGTTGCAATTTCGTGACCTCGACCGCCGAGCGGGCGGCGCAGAATTTCGGCCTCGATACGCATATCGAGCACGACCTGCGCTACGAGATGGCCGACGAGTTCGTCGACCTCGTGAGCAGGCTCTGGTCGTCCTGGGATGCCGACGCGATCGTGACGGACCGCGAGGCCGGCGTGTTCGTCGATCCGGCCAAGGTCCGCGCCATCGACTTCAAGGGCCGCTTCTTCTCCTCGCGCGGTCCGCTCAACACGGCGCGGCCACCGCAGGGGCGTCCGGTGCTTGTGCAGGCCGGCGGATCGCCACAGGGCCGGCAGTTCGCAGCCAAGCACATGGACTCCGTCATCGCGGCCGTAAGTACTGTGCCTGAAATGAAGGCGTTCCGCGCCGACCTCCGCCAACGGCTGGTAGCGGCGGGCCGCGATCCCGAGAGCTGCAAGCTGTTCTTCGTCGTCGTGCCGACCCTGGGCGAGACCAACGCCGAGGCGCAGGAGCGTTTCAGGCGCCGGCAGGCGCAGCGCGAGGCCTCACCGGAGATGACGCTGGCCCAGATGGGCAGCCTCACCGACATCGACTTCTCGACCTTCGATCTCGACGCGCCGCTGGGTGAGCTCACCACCAATGGGCAGCAGGGCACGCTGAAGCGCTTTCTGGCCCAGGGCGCCACGCTGCGCGAAATCGCAAGCAATTACCGCTACGGACTGGAAGATCCGGTCGTCGGCACGGTCCAGCATGTCGCCGGTGCCATGGCCGAGGTCATGCAGGAGGTCGGCGGCGACGGCTTCATGTTCAGTGGCCCGGTGACGCGCCGCCACGTGGCGGAGATCACCGACGGGGTCGTGCCGGAACTGCAGCGCCTGGGCGTGGTCCGCACCGCCTATGAGCACCGCCATTTCCGCGACAATCTCCTGGCCTTCTGACCGCAGGGCGGCAGGCGGGCGTCGACAGGCAGGGACCGCGACGGCACTCTCAGGTTCCAATCGCACCGGAGCCCGAAAAAATCTTCAATCTCTACCTCGCCCTAGGCGCCATGACGGTACAGCAGTCGTTCGCGACGCTGGGCCGTTCGACGGTGCCGTTGATCGCCGCCGCCATCGTGCTCGACCTCGGCGTGGATCCGGCCTTGGTAGGCGTCTATCTGGCGATCGGCGCGGTCGCTGGCTTCATCACGACCATGGGCTGCGGCGGATTCATCGTCCGATATGGCGCACTCCGCATGACACAGGTCGGCATGCTGGCGCTGGCCACGGGCCTTGCCGTTACCACCGCGGGCTGGCTGCCGCTGTTTGCGCTGGGAGCCTTCGTTGGCGGCCTCGGCCAGGCACTCTCGACGCCCTCCAGCTCACACCTGCTCGGCCGGCTCTCGCCGCGGCACCTGGCACCTCTGATCTTCTCGATCAAGCAGACCGGCGTGCCGGCGGGGCTGATGCTGGCGGGTGTGGTGGCGCCGGTGCTGGCCGTCGAGTCCGGCTGGCGGGCGGCTCTGCTCGTCGTGGCCGGTCTCTGCCTCGCGACGGTGGTGGCGCTGCAGCCGCTCCGCGCGCGCTTCGACACCGACCGCAATCCCGACCAGCCACTATCGCCCGCCGACATCCGCGCCAATGTCGCCAGTGTCCTGCGCGACCCGGCGCTGCGCACGCTCTGTGTCGCCATGTTCAGCTTCGTCGGTTTGCAATCGCTCTTCACCGGCTTCTTCGTGCTCTATCTCGTGCGCGGCCTTGGCTACGACCTTGAGCGCGCCGGCATCGTGTTTGCCATCGCGGTCGCGGTCGCGGTGCCGGCCCGCATCGGCTGGGGCTGGCTCGCCTCGCGCCTGGTGAAGCCCGCGACGCTGCTGGCGATCCTGGGCATCGCCATGGCGGGCAGCTCTGTCCTCACGGCGCTCATCGATCCTGCCTGGCCGACCTGGGCAGCCACGGGCATTGCCGTTGCCTTCAGCGTTACCGCCGTGAGCTGGCACGGCGTACTGCTGGCCGAAGTGGCGCGGCTCTCGCCCTCGGGGCGCATCGGGGCCACGACCGGCGCGGTGCTGGCGTTTGGCGACGCAGGGTCGCTGGTCCTGCCGCTGCTGTTCAGCGCGGCGCTGTCGATCACCGGCGGATACGGCAGCGGATTCTTGATTGGCGGGGCGCTGGCCCTTGGAGTGGGAATCACGGGCCTGTGGCGGCGGGTCAACCGCGCGGCGTGAACCCAGCCCGATCAGCGCTTCGATGCCGGCCGGACCGCGAACAACAGGGCCAATGGCATGGTGAGCAGAGGCACCAAAGTCATCAGGTAGAAGGCGTTGATGTAGCCGATCATCGAGGCCTGCCGCTGGATTTCCGCGCTCAGCCGTGCCTCCGCTTGGCCACCGGTGCGACCGAAAGCATTGAGCCATGGCGCGATCAGGTCCTGCGTGAAGGCGGTTATGCCGCTTGTCAGGTTGACATGTGCCTCCGCGGTCGCATGCGCGAACACGACCAGGGTCAATGAAATGAAGACGCTGCTGCCGAGCATGCGTACCAGGGCGAAAATCGCGTTGCCCTGGGTCAGGAGTGATCCGGGCATCGTCGAGAAGGCGAGAACCGCCATGGGCGTGTAGCAGAGCCCGAATCCGAAGCCGTGCAGGATATTGGTCCACATCACGTCGTTGGCTGTGAGGTTGATGTCGAGGGACGCCATCCAGAATCCCGCGAATGCCTGGATGGCCAACCCGAGGAACAGGCAGAAGCGGGGATTGATCCTCGTGAGTTGGGCCACGACGCAGAAGGAGGCGAGGTTGCCGAGCCCGCGCGCCGCGATCAGGTAGCCGATCATCGTTTCCGGATAGCCGAGCAATTCCTGCAGAAGGGGCGGGAATAGCACCATGGGCGTGTATTGCAGCATGCCCATGACCAGGGCGATGGCGATGCCGACGGAGAAGTTGCGGTCTCGGAAGGTCGCCATGTCGAACAGCGGGGCTCGTGCCGTGGCCATATGGATGGCGAACATGGCGGCGAACAGGCAGGCGATGACGCACTCGGCGATGATCTCGGGAGAGTCGAACCAGTCGTTGCGCTGGCCGCGGTCGAATACGAGTTGGGCGGCCGCGATTGCGACGGCGATGAAGACATAGCCGATATAGTCGAAGCGTTGTGCCGTTCCCTTCTCCCGGTCGGTGAGCGCCAACAACACCGCTGTGAAGGCTGCGGCGCCGAGCGGCAGGATCAGGAAGAACGTCCAGCGCCAGCTCATCATGTCGGTGACCAGGCCACCGAAGGTCGGTCCGAGGATCGGTCCCATGACGCCGCCGACGCCCCACATCATGATGATGAAGGGATGTTGGCTGCGGTGAAAACTCGCGAGCAGGATGGTCTGGCCCATCGGGAAGATCGGTGCGCCGAACGCGCCTTGGATCACCCGCAGCGCCAGCATCGCCTCGAGCGACTGCACCAGGCCGCACAACATCGAGGCCACCGTGAAGCCCGCCACCGAGCACGCCATCAGCGTGCGCCAGCCGAGCTTTGCCGCCAGCCATCCAGTGAGCGGCGTGGCGATGGCCGTTGCCACGAGATTGAATGTGAGCACCCAGGAGATCTGCTCCTGGGTTGCCGACAACGCGCCCTTCAGCTGGGGCAATATCACGGTGACGCTGGTCGCGGTGAGGCCGAACAGGATCGTCGTGAACTGCACGCACAGAAGGATTAGCCACTGTCGTGCGGAGATACCCATGTTGTTTGAGCCTGCGCCACGCCCCGGCGGATCGTCAACGCCGGGGTCCACTTGCGGCTGAATGGTTCACTGTGCGGTATGGCGGACGCCGACGCAGCGGCTCTTGATGGCCCCTCTGCAGCACCATAGTTTCGACAGCCAATGAGTAGGAGGCCAGACCGCATGCCGACAATCGACGCCCAGGTTCACTGCTACGAGCGCAATCATCCCGGCCGCCCGTGGGCAGCGGTGCTCGCCGGTCCGCCGGAGGTGACGGCGGCCGACATGATCAAGGCCATGGACTCCGTCGGCGTCGATGGTGCGCTGCTGGTCTCCGTCTATACGATGTACCGTTGGGACGAGAGCTATGCCGTCGGAGTCCAGAAGGCACATCCCGGCCGCTTCGGCGTCATCAAGCCCGTGAATGCCAACGATCCCAAGGTCGAGGACACGATCGCGGCATGGGCGGCGATGGATGGCACCGTCGCCATCCGCATCATGTTCACGCCGGAGATTTCGACCGATGCGGCCGATCCCGGCATCAACCGCGTGCTGGCGGCCGCCGCCAAACACGACCTGCCGGTCAACCTGATGGCGCGTGGCCGGCTGGAACAGGTGGGCCTGCTCGCCAAGCGCAACCCCAACACGACTCTGGTGATCGATCATCTCGGGCTGGAACAGCCCATGGCGCCGCCGGCGCCGAAGGAGCCGTGGCATGAACTGCCCAAGCTGCTGGCGCTCGCTTCGAACCCCAACGTGGTGGTCAAGATCACCGGCGCCTGCACGCTCAGCCACGAAAAGTTTCCCTACAAGGACATCTGGGATCCGCTGGGCCGTATCTTCGACGCCTTTTCGCTCAATCGCTGCATGTGGGGCACCGACTGGACCCGCGCCGTGGCGCTGTTGACCTACAAGGAAGGCGTCGATTCCTTCCGCGTCACCGATCGCCTGTCCGACAGCGATCGCGCGACGCTGATGGGTGGATCCCTGCAGAAGATCTACGGCTGGTCGCCGAAGAAATAGCCACCTCACTCTGGGGAGGGGAGAAGCCACATGAAAATCGGCGCGGTGATGTTCTTCACGGCGGACTCCATGCATCCGGCGGCGCTGGGCCGGGCGCTGGAGGAACGCGGATTCGAATCGCTCTGGGTGCCGGAGCACACGCACATCCCGTCGGCCGGCAATTCGCGCTATCCGGCGACCGGCGGCCTGGTGCGCGCCTACTACGAGATCATGGATCCGTTCCTGGCGCTCAACACGGCAGCGGCAGTGACGAGCAAACTCAAGGTCGGCACCGGCATCGCTCTGGTGATCCAGCGCGACCCGATCGTCACGGCCAAGATGGTGTCCTCGATCGATCAGCTCAGCAACGGCCGCTTCCTGTTCGGAGTCGGCAACGGCTGGAACCAGCCCGAGATCGAGAACCATGGCACCGCCTTCAAGACGCGCCACAAGCTGGCGCGCGAGCGCATCGAGGCGATGAAGGCGATCTGGACCAACGAGGAGCCCGAGTATCACGGCGAGTTCGTGAATTTCGACAAGATGAAGCAGTGGCCGAAGCCGCGGCAGGTGCCGCATCCGCCCATCATCGTCGGCGGCGGCTTCCCGCATGCGGCCCGGCGCGCCATCCGCTACGGCGACGGCTGGATCCCGCGCGACGACTGGCTGGAGAAGGACGGCATGGGCGTCATCGACCAGTTCCGTCAGATGGCGACAGAAGCCGGCCGCGACCCCGCCAGCCTGCCGATCAGCGCCTTCCGCGTTCCCGACAATATCGAGCGCCTGAGACTCTGCGAGAAGATCGGCATCGACCGCGTCGTCTTCTCCCTGCCCGCCGAGAAGGAGGACAAGATCCTCTCCATCCTCGACCGCTGGTACGAGTTGAAGAAGCAACTGGCGTGTTGATCAAAAAGTTAGGGGCGCGCCACCGAAGTAGCGCGCCCCCAACACAGAATTCGTTCGCTTTCTGATCGCCTAATCGGCGGCCTTTGCCGCGGGCTCCAGTACGTCCAGTACCTTCGGCGGCGACATGGGCAGGCTGTAGAAGCGCTCGCCCAGTGCGCCATGCAGCGCGTTGGCGACGGCGGCCATCACGGGGACCAGCGGCACCTCGCCGACGCCGCGCACGCCCTGCGGATGCTTGGGGTTCGGGATCTCGATCATGACGGCATCGAGCATCGGCAGGTCCGAGGTGACGGGCATGCGATAGTCGAGGAAGCCGGCGTTATCGAGGCGGCCGTTCTTGTCGTAGATGTACTCCTCGCTGAGCGCCCAGCCGATACCCTGAGCGACGCCGCCCTGGATCTGGCCCTCGCAATAGTCAGGATGGATGGCGCGGCCGACGTCCTGGAAGGCCGTATAGCGCGTCACCCACACACGGCCGGTGTCGCGGTCAACCTCGACGTCACAGATGTGCGTGCTGAAGCCACCCTCGGCGCCCGTGGTGTTGGTCGAGGCGCCGGCGCCGATCGGGCCGCCGGTCTCGGTCGCACGGGCGGCGAGCTGGGCCAGCGACAGCGGATCGAACTTGCCGGCATTGTCGCCGGCAGGCTTGGCCTCGCCGTTTTCCCAGGTCACGGCCTCGGGATCGATCTTCCAGATCTTGGCGGCGCGGCGCTTGAGGTCGGCGATGACCTTGCCCGCGGCATCGGTCACCACCATCGCCGAGGCGAAGGTGACGCGGCTGCCGCCGGTCAGGTTCGAGAAGCCGATGCTGCTGGTGTCGCCGATCAGCACCTGGACCTTGCTGTGCGGGATGCCGAGCAGCTCGGCGGCGATGTTGGCGGTGGAGGCGCGGCTGCCGCCGATGTCGGGATGGCCGGTCATCACCACGACCGTGCCGTCTTCGTTGATGCTCATCTGGGCGCTCGATTCGCCTCCGGCATTGAACCAGTAGCCCGACGCCACGCCGCGGCCCTGATTGGGCTTCAGTGGCGCCTTGTAGTGTGGATGGGCGAGCGCCTGCTTCACGGTCTCCTGGTAGCCCATGACCGGATAGACTGGACCGTGGACGGCCTTGGTACCCTGCTTGGCGGCGTTCTTGAGACGAAGCTCGAGTGGATCCATCTTGAGCTTCTCGGCCAGCTCATCGAGCACGCACTCGACGGCATAGGCGCCGATCGGCGCGCCTGGCGCACGGTAGGCCGCGACCTTGGAGCGGTTGGAAACGACGTCGTAGCCGAGCGTGTAGGCGTTGGGGATATCGTAGGGGCCGAAGGCGCAACCGGCGGCGCCGCGGATCGGCGATCCGGGGAATGCGCCGGCCTGCAGCCAGTAGGTGCCTTGCGCGGCCACGATGGTGCCGTCCTTCTTGGCGCCGATCTTTACCTTGCTCATCGAGCCCGAGGTCGGTCCGGACGCGCGGAACACTTCCTCGCGGCTCATCACCATCTTCACGGGCTTGCCCGACTTGCGCGCCAGCACCAGCGCCAGCGGCTCGAGATAGATGATGGTCTTGCCGCCGAAGCCGCCGCCGATTTCGGCCGGGATGGCGCGGATGTCGCTCTGTGCCACGCCGGTAAGCAGCGCGGTCATGGCGCGGACCATGAACTGGCCCTGGCTCGAACTCCAGATCGTGGCCTTGCCGTCGACGACGCTGACCAGGCAGGCATGCGGCTCGATATAGCCCTGGTGCACGGCCTCGGTCTTGAAGCTCCGCTCAACGATCACGTCGGCTTGCTTGAAGCCGGCTTCGATATCGCCCTTCTTGTGCTCGAGCGTGCCTGCGATGTTGGAGGGCTTACCCTCGAACTTGATGTGATCGTGCAGAGGGGCGGCGCCCGGCTTCATCGCGTCCTCGACGTCGATGGCATGAGGCAGAACCTCGTAGTCGACCTTGATCAGCTTCAGGGCTTCGGCGGCGATCTCCTGCGAGGTCGCGGCGACGGCTGCCACGGGATGGCCGTGGAACAGCGCCTTGTCGCGCGCCATCACGTTCCGGCACATCCAGCGGATGTCCTGGATGCCCAGCATCACTGGGCCCTTGTCGATCGGGAAGTCGACAATGTCCTTGGAGGTCATGACCGCCTTGACGCCCGGGAAGGCCTCGGCCTTCGAAGTGTCGATCGACTTGATGCGGGCGTGGGCGTGCGGGCTGCGCAGTACCTTGCCCCAGATCATGCCCGGCATGTTGGTGTCGGCGGCGTAGGCGGCGCGTCCGGTGACCTTGTCAGCGCCGTCCGGCCGGGGGGTGCGCTTGCCGATCCACTTGTTGTCGGGATTGTCGTTGGTCATGGGGTGTTCCTGTCCGGGCGGGTGAATTTCAATCCCAGAGGGTAGGGCAGGGCATGGGCCGCCCGCAAGGCGGTCGGGGGATAGGCAGAGCTGCTATTTCGCGTTCGGTGGCAGCGCCGTCAGAGCGCCTTGAGCGCGTCACGGACCTCGTCGACATGGCCCGCGACCTTGACCTTGCGCCAGATCCTGCGGACCACGCCGTCCTTGTCGATCAGGAAGGTGGCGCGATCGATGCCCATGTACTTGCGGCCGTAGAGACTCTTCTCGATCCAGGTGCCGTATTTCTCGCAGATCTTGCCGTCTTCGTCGGACACGAGCGGGAAGTTGAGTTCGTACTTGGCCTTGAACTTGTCGTGACGGGCGACGCTGTCCTTGGAGACGCCAATCACCTGGGCCTTCAGTTTCTTGAAGTCCGGGGCGGCGTCACGGAAGCCGCAGGCCTCGGTCGTGCAGCCCGGCGTGTCGTCCTTGGGATAGAAGTAGAGCACGACAGGCTTGCCGCGCAGCTCCGAGAGCTTGAGCTTCTTGGCCCCGTCGGTGGCGGCGGTGAAATCCGGCGCTTTCCTGCCTTCCTCGACACTCATTTGTCTCTCCTTGCCTGCCAGCCGGCGACGCGCGCCGGGGCCTCGATGATGCGCTCGTATATAGCACGCGCGGCTGCTGCCTCGGTCGCGATCCGTGCCTTGAGGCTTGCGAGATCGACCGCATCCTCGGTAGCCGCGATCAGCCGGCGCTGGCCTTCGGGCGCGCTGGTCTCGTCGAAGGCCGATTCGTCGCCGTTCAGGGTGAGGCGGAGCAGGCTCTGCACGTCGGAAAGCAGCGTGCGCGTGGCCTGCAGGCGTTCGGCATCGGTGCGCTCGATCAGTCCGGCCTCGGCCATCCGCCGCAGCATTTCGGCGGGATGAGGGGCAAGCAGGTCGGGCCGCGCCGCAGCGTGGAGGAGCGCGAGGTATTGCGCGACGAAGTCGATATCGAACAGCCCGCCCGGCAGGTGCTTGAAGTCCCAGGCGCTCTTGGCCGGGGCGTGCTGGGCGATGCGATCGCGCATATCGGCCACGTCGCGGACCAGCGCAACGGGGTCACGTGGTCGGCAGAGTGCGGTCTTGACGATATCGGTGAGACGGTCGACCAGCGCCGCCGGCCCGTGAATCACGCGGGCGCGGGTCAGCGCCATGTGCTCCCAGGTCCAGGCGGATTGCGCGTGGTAGGTCTCGAAGCCTTCCAGCGAATTGGCGAGCGGCCCGGAGCGACCCGACGGGCGCAGGCGCATGTCGACCTCATAGAGGGCGCCTTCGTTGGTATGAGCGGTGAGCGCCGTCACGATCTTCTGGCTCAGTCGCGTGTAGTACTGGATGGGTGACAACGGCCGCGCGCCATCCGAGGTTTCGAGGTCCGACGGGATATCGTAGACGAAGATCAGGTCGAGGTCTGAGGTGGCCGACATCTCGCGGCTGCCCAGCTTGCCCAGTCCCATCACGGCCAGGCGTTGGCCGCGAAAACCGCCATGGATATCGGCGAAGCGCTGTTCGACCCGGTCGCAGAGCGCCGAGATGGTGGCGGCGGCGACGTCGGAATAGGCGAGGCCTGCCTCTGCCGGGCGCACGATGTGCTTCAACTGCTGTACGCCGATTTGGAAGCGGCGGTCATTCGCCCAGCGCCGCGCAAGGTCCAGGATATCCTGCTCGTGATCGACATGTGCCAGAACGGAAGCCAGTTCTGCCGTCATCTCCCTGGCCGAAGGCAGGGGACGATAGAAGTCGGGCGACAGCACTGAATCGAGAAGGAGCGTGCGACGCGCGAGATGGGCGGCAAGGCCCGGCGCGCTGCCCATGATGGTAGCGAGAAGTTCGAGCAGTGCCGGATTGGCTTTGAACAGCGAGAAGAGCTGTACGCCGGCCGGCAAGTTGGCGAGGAAGAGATCGAAATTGAGCAGCGCCTGGTCGGGCGCGGCAGTCGAGCCCAGCGCCTTCAGGAGGCCGGGCATCAGCTCGGTCAGCAATTCGCGCGCACGAGCCGTCGCGGTGGCGCGATAGCGGCCGTGATGCCAGCGCCGCACGATGCCGGCTGCGGCCGACGCATCGCGGAAGCCCATCGCGCTGAGCGACTCCAGCGTGCCGGGATCGTCGTCGGTGCCGGTAAAGACCAGATTGCCGCCGGGGCCGGCCAGGCTCGGCGCCTCCTCGAACAGCTTGGCATAGTGGCCTTCGACGCAGCGCAGCCGGTCGAGCAGGGCCTGCTGGAACGAAGCCGAATCGGGGTAGCCCAGGAAAGTGGCAATCGCCGCCACCCCGGTCTCGTCGGCTGGCAGGCTGTGGGTCTGGCGGTCATCGACCATCTGGAGACGATGCTCGACCCGCCGCAGAAAGCCATATGCCTCGATAAGCTCGTCCGCCGCTGTTGGCGTGACGTGTCCTGTCGCCGACAGCGCCCGGATGGTTTCGCAGGTGCCGCGCAGCCTCAACGACGGGTCGCGGCCGCCGAAAATGAGCTGCTGGGTCTGGGCGAAGAATTCGATCTCGCGAATGCCGCCGCGACCCAGTTTGACGTTATGGCCGAAGACCTTGACCGTGCCGCCGCCGCGATGGGCATCGATCTGCCGTTTGATCGAGTGAATGTCGTGGATTGCCGCGAAGTCGAGGTGCTTGCGCCATATATAGGGCCGCATGTCGGCCAGGAACGCCTCTCCCACGGGCCGGTTGCCGGCCACCGGATGGGCCTTGATCATCGCCGCCCGTTCCCAGTTCTGTCCGACGCTCTCGTAATAGAGTTCGGCGGCCTGGATCGACATGGCGAGCGGCGTGGAGCCGGGATCGGGGCGCAGCCGGAGGTCGGTGCGGAAGATGTAGCCGTCGGCCGAGGTCTCCGACAGCAGCTGCACCAGCAAACGAGCGCAACGCACGAAGTGGCGAGGCATCTGGTCGTTGCCTGCGATTGCCGGCGCGTCACGGTCGTAGAGCAGGATGAGGTCGATGTCGCTCGAGTAGTTGAGTTCGCCCGCCCCGAGCTTGCCCATGCCGAGGACGGTGAGGGCCGCCGCCTCGGGATTGCCGCCGAGGTCTATGCGGGCGTCGCGCGAGAGCTGAAGCAGGATCGAGTCGGTAAGGGCATCGAGGCATCCCGAGGCGAAGTCGCTGAGCGCTCCGGTGATCTTCTCGAGCGGCCAGACCTCGGCGATGTCGGCCACGGCGACGGCCAGCGCCACGTGACGCTTGAGCCGACGCAACGTGGTTGCAATGGCTTCAGGCAGCATGCCATCGCGCGCTGAATTCTGCGCGGCACGAAGTTCGCTTGAGAGATCATCCAGGATGGTCTCGGGGCCCAGCCGCCACAGATCGGTCACAAAAACGGGATTTTGTAGGGCCGTTTCCGTGAGGTACGGGCTGTTGCCGAACAACGCATCCAGCAGCGCCACCTCTGAGGGGTCGCTTGGCCGCTGGGCCTTGTCGGTCCACCGGGCCCACGCCACGGCCTGCCGCTCTTGATCGTGCGGGCGCGGCAGGCGAGCAGTCGAAAGCCAAGACATAGGTTGCGGCGGTCGGGTAAGTTGTCGGTGTCCCTGGCACGCTTGCCTGCGGGCGCCGTCGTCGTCAAGAAGCTGGAAGTATCGACCTTTGGTCAGAAGAGCCTATCGCGTCGCTCTGCGTATTACCGCCGGTTTCGTCATCGGCGTGGGGGTGCTTGTTGCCGTTGCGGCACTTCGCCTGATGGCCGGGCCGATCGATCTCGATTTCCTGAAGTCACGGGTCGCGGAAACCTTCGACGTTCCCGATGCCAAGATCAAGATTCACGCCGATCGCATCTATGCCGAGTGGAGCGGCCTCAGCCAGCCGGTTCGGCTCGTGCTGGCCGGCCTCAAGATCAGCAATGTCTCAGGTGAAGAGATCGCCACGGCGCCGAGTGTCTCGCTCTCCTTCGATCCTCGCAGTGTCGCCCGTGGCAAGCTCCTGCCGACGTCGATTCTCATCGACAGCCCGACTCTCGACGCCGACGTCGCGCGTGAAGGCGGCATGTTGCGGCGCGTGCTTGCCAGCCCGGACACGAAGTCCCAGGGCGAGATTGTCGACCTGCTGGTCGATCAGCTCATGGCCGAGCCGAACCAGACATCGCTGCTGGGACAACTCGACACCGTATTGGTTCAGCGCGCCCGGGTCACGCTGCGCGACGTGCAGAGCGGAGTCGCCTGGACGGCGCCGGCCGCGATGGCGCGCCTCACGCGCGATGCCAGCGGCGTCGTCATTGTCGCCAGTGCCCGATTCAGCAATGGCGGCGGCGAGCCGATCGACGTTTCGCTGTCGGGCTTCTATGCGCGCGACCGCAGCCGCATTTTCGTCGAGGCCAACATCGAGGGATTGAAGCCCCTTACCTTCGCTGACGTGTCTTCCGACGCGGCCCTGCTGCGTGGCATTGACATTTCGCTGTCCGGCCGGGTGCGTGTCGAAGCGACAGGCGGCGGTGAAATCCGAAGCGTCGAGATCGATATCCACGGAGGCAATGGCAAGGTGACGCTGCCGGGTGTGTTGCCCGTGACTCACCAGGTGCGGACGGTCAATGCCCGGGTACTGGTTGATGCCGCGTCGCATACCGCCAGGATCGAAAAGATCGAGCTCGACATCGGCGCCGCCACAGTGTCGATCACCGGCATCGGCATGAAGAAGCCGGAAGGCCAGACCCTCACTGGACGAGTCGACGTCCGCAAGATTCCCGTCAGCCGTCTCGGAGACTACTGGCCGCTGGAATTCGCGCCAGGCGGGCGACAGTGGGCGCTCGCCAACTTGAGCAATGGCGAAGCCGATGCTGCCGCCGAGTTTGCGCTGAGTGCGCCGGGCAACGAGATTTCCGAGCTCAAGGTCGATCGTCTGGTCGGTTTGCTGGACTACCGCGGCATGAAGGTCCGTTACATGCCGCACATGCCGGAATTGCAGGACGTCTCGGGCAAGGCCCGCTTCGAGGACAAGATGCTGCATTTCGACGTGGCCAGCGGCAATAGCGTGGGCTTGCGTCTGACTAACGGGACCATCGACCTGACCGGCATCGATCAGCCGGTGTCCCACGCCAACATTCAGCTTGCCATCGCCGGCCCGGCCCCCCGGGTTGCCCAGTTCCTTGCGCGGCGCCAGCTCGGGTTGCCGAAGGATGTCGTCTACGACTACAGGCGGGTCGGCGGGGATGTGACTGTCGATATCGGTCTGACCTTTCCTCTCATCGAAGCGCTGGCGGTGGCCGACATCGAGATCAGGGCGGACGCGGAGCTGCGGGGCTTTTCGTTGAGAGACGCGTTGGGCGACGTCGATCTAAGCGATGGTGTGGCCCGCGTGAAGTATGGCGGCTCGGAACTCAGCATCACGGGGACCGGCAAGCTCGACGGGCACGCCGTAGAGATCGGCTGGCGTGAACTCTACGGGACCAAGGCGCCCTTCCGTCGTCGCTACGAATTGAAGGGTACGCTGCCCGCAGCTCTCATGCCGAAGGCGGGATTTCCGTCGCCGGAACCCTACGTCACGGGGCCTGTCGGGGTCGCGTTGCAGTATCAGGTGGCGCCAAACGGGACCGGTGAGGTGACCGGCCGCTTCGATCTCAAGGCAGCCAAACTTGCGGTCCAGCCCCTGTCCTGGACCAAGGACCCGGGCGCCGACGGCCAGCTCACGATGGCGCTCAAGATCGCAACGGGTGGCAAGCTCACGACTGCCGACTTCGAGGGACGCGGCAACGGCCTCCAGGGCAAGGGGCAGGTGCGGTTCTCCGGCGACAATGCCGTGCAGCAGATCACCTTGCAGCAGGTCAGGATCGGGCAGACCGACATCGCTGTCGACTGGAAGCGTGGTCCTGGCGGCGTGGAACTCAATCTCAAGGGCAAGTCACTGGAACTGCAGCGCGTGCGCAACATGCTGAAGGCGCGTGACGAAATGGCGGCGAAGGAACCCAAGGGTGCTGCCGCGACGGCACGTGCCAGCACGAAGGTCGTAGTCCAGCTGGATCAGATCCTGGTGAAGCGCGGCACGCTCGGCTACCTCAACGGCCGGCTGGAGCTTATTGGCGAGCGCATCGCTTCGGCCGACATGACGCTGGGTGGCGGCAAGGGGTCGACATTTCGCATCACCCCGGCCGGCACGAACCGCACTCTGTTCTTCTACGTTGCCGATTTTGGGCAATTGCTGAAGGACGCCGGCTGGATCGACGGGCTGGTGGGCGGCTATCTCCACATCGAAGGCCGCTTCAACGACGTCTGGGCCGATCCGCCGCTCGAAGGCACGCTCAAGGTGGGTCCGTACCGCATGCAGGCGGTCAAGCCACGGCCCGACGTTGGCACGCTGAACGCCGCGATCGAGGGCCTCGGCCGGGCCGGTGACGCTACCCAGCAATTCGACGGCCTCGAAGCCAAAATCAATAAGGTCGGCGACCGCATCGACGTGAGGAACGGGCGGACCAGCGGCCGCTCGATCGGCCTGACGACCCAGGGTTGGCTCGATCTCGCCAACGAGACGGCGCAGTTGCGCGGCGTGGTGGTGCCGGCCTTCGCCCTCAACAACCTTCTGTCCAACGTGCCGTTGCTCGGTCCGCTGCTCACCGGTGGCAAGGACGGCGGCCTGTTTGCAATCTCCTACAGCCTCGAGGGGCCGTTCGACGATCTCAAGAGCAACGTCAGCATGATGTCGGCGGTCACGCCCGGCGTGCTGCGCGAGATATTCAACGCGCCGCCTGACAGCAGCACGCCGGCGCCGCCGAACACGGAAAAGAATCGAGCGCCCTAGACGGCGCGCACCAGCACGTGCCGCTTGCGGCCGGCCGACAGTTTCAGCGTGCCCGAGCCGTCGAGGTCGCCCTCCTTCACCATGGCCGTGTCCGAGGCGATAGGCTTGTCGTTCAGGCGGCCGCCACCACCCTTGATCAACTTGCGCGCCTCGGTCCGGCTTTCGGCCAGCCCGGCGTCATGGAACAGCTCGAATGCGGCGATACCCGCCGCGAGCCTGGCGCGCGCGATGTCGATGACCGGCAGCGTCTCACCCTTGGCGGCTTCGTCGCCGTGGGCGAGGCGGGTCACCTCGGTCGCCAGGATCTTCTTGGCTTCGTTGATCTCTTCGCCGCCGAGCTTCTCCAGCCGCGCGATCTCGTCGAGCGGCAAGTCGGTGAAGAGTTTCAGGAAGCGTCCGACGTCGGCATCTTCGGTGTTGCGCCAGTACTGCCAGAAATCGAACGGGTTCAGACGCTCGGCCTTGAGCCACACCGCGCCGGCCGCGGTCTTGCCCATCTTTGCCCCCGAGGCCGTGGCGAGCAGCGGTGAGGTCAGCGCGAACAGTTCAGCGCCTTCCATGCGGCGGCCGAGATCGGCGCCCATCACGATGTTGCCCCACTGGTCGGAGCCGCCCATCTGCACGATGCAGTTGTGCCGCTTGTGCAGCTCCACAAAATCGTACGACTGCAGGATCATGTAGTTGAATTCGAGGAAGCTCAGCGGCTGGTCGCGATCCAGCCGAAGCTTCACCGAATCCATGGTCAGCATGCGGTTGACCGAGAAGTGCCGGCCGACGTCGCGCAACAGCGGAATGTAGAGCAGGGTGTCGAGCCAGTCGGCGTTGTTGGCCATCACCGCATCGGTCGGGCCGCTGCCGAATTTCAGATAATTGGCGAAGCTCGCCTTGATGCTCGCCATGTTGGCGTCGATCTGCTCGGTCGTGAGCAGCTGGCGCGTCTCGTCGCGGCCCGACGGGTCGCCGACCTTGGTGGTGCCGCCGCCCATCAGCGCGATCGGCTTGTGGCCGGTCTTCTGCCACCAGCGCAACAGCATGACCTGCAGCAGGTGGCCGACGTGCAGCGAGTCGGCCGTGCAGTCGAAGCCGATATACGCCGTGCGGGTGCCGCTCGACAGCATCTCGTCCAGCCGTGCCGTGTCGCTGCACTGGTGCACCATGCCGCGCTCGTGCACGACACGCATGAAATCCGACTTGAAACCCGTCATCTCGCCGCTCGACTCGCATTGTCCGTGAAGGGGCCGGGGTGTAACACATTCCCGCCATGCCTTCATCTCCTCTGCGCACACTCGGCCTGATGAGCGGCACCTCGGTCGACGGCGTCGATGTGGCCCTGATCGAGACGGACGGGGAGCGCATCTCCGCCCTCGGGCCTTGCCTCACCGTGCCCTATGCCGACGACATGCGGGGCTTGATTCGCGCAGCTTTCGGCGCCGAGCTTTCTTCCGACGTCACCCGCGCCGCCGAGCAGGCCGTGACGGAAGCGCACGCGGCGGCCGTGCAGCGCTGGTCGGCTGAACAGGGCATTGCGCTTTCGACCATCGACCTCGTGGGCTTCCACGGCCAGACGATCACGCATCGGCCGGAAAGGCGCTTCACCTGGCAGATCGGCGATGGTGCGGCGCTGGCGCGTTTATTGGGCGTGCGCGTGGTCAACGACCTGCGCGGCGCCGACGTGGCGGCGGGCGGGCAGGGCGCTCCCCTGGTGCCCATCTACCATGCAGCCCTCTCGCGCAACCTGCCGCGACCGCTTGCCGTGGTGAATGTCGGCGGTGTCGCCAACGTGACGTGGGTCGGCGCCGACGAATCGCTCCTGGCGTTCGATACGGGGCCGGGCAACGGGCCGATCGACGATTGGTGCATGCGCCGCGCCGGCCAGCGCTACGACAAGGACGGTATGCTGGCGGCGACGGGCGCGGTCGACCGCACGAGGCTGGCGCGCTTCAGCGAGCATCGCTTCTTTGCGCGGCTACCGCCCAAGTCGCTCGATCGCGGCGACTTCAGCGATGCCTGGGCAGAAGGTCTGGGTGCCGCCGATGGCGCCGCCACGTTGACCGCCGGTACGGCGCATGCGCTTGCCCTTGCGGCCCGGCATTTCCCCGCGCCTGTCACGCAATGGGTGATCTGCGGCGGCGGGGCACGTAATCCGACTCTGTTGCGGATGATCGCAGAGGAGACGCGCGGCAAGGTCGTGACCGCAGCCGACCTCGGGTGGGACGGCGATGGGCTTGAGGCTCACGCGTTCGGATTCCTGGCGGTGCGCTCGCTGCGCGGCCTACCGCTCACCTTTCCGACGACGACGGGTGCACCTCGGCCGCTGACCGGCGGCACGCTGCATTTGCCGTAGGCGTCAGGGTTCCTTGTTGCTCGTCGCGCGGCCCGGCGGAGTGAGCAGGCTCTTGGCGACGTACCTGTCGACATCGACCGCGAGCTTGTCGAGTGAGTCGTGGAAAAAGTGGTTGGCGCCCTTCACGGTGCGCGACTCGACGGTGATGCCCTTCTGCAGCGAAAGCCGCGCCACCAGCTTCTGGATGTCGGCGAGCGGCACCACCTCGTCCTTCTCTGCGCCCACGATCAGGCCGGAGGCGGGGCAAGGTGCGAGGAAGGTGAAATCGTAGGAGTTGGCCGGCGGCGACACCGAGATGAAGCAGTCGATCTCGGGGCGGCGCATCAGCAACTGCATACCGATCCAGGCGCCGAACGAGTAACCGGCGATCCAGCACGACTTGGCATCGGCATTCATGCTCTGCAGCCAGTCCAGCGCGGCAGCGGCGTCGCTCAACTCGCCCATGCCGTTGTCGAACCGGCCCTGGCTGCGGCCAACGCCGCGGGTATTGAAGCGCAGGACGGAAAAGCCCCGGTTTACGAAGACGTGGAACAGCGAAAAGACGACCTTGTGGTTCATCGTCCCGCCGTACTGCGGGTGAGGATGCAATATCAGGGCAATCGGGGCGTGCTCTTCCTTGCTCTGGTGATAGCGGCCCTCAAGGCGACCCTCGGGTCCGGTAAACATCACATCAGGCATGGAGGCTCCGGTTAATCACCCGTTTGGACCATCCGACGGGGCCAAAGGTGTGCTGTCTTATAGGGGAATCTTGATACTTGACCAAACTACTCGGACTAACTAAGTCCTACCCGGTAAGTTGGTTTTTCCCCAGTTCCCGTGTTGGGGGTTGGAATATCTTAGTAGTGCCTTGGTTTTCAAGACCTTTAGGCATTCGGTAACGGTAACCGGCAGGCGCCGGCACGAGGAGGATGCTGTGAAGCTCAGCACCAAGGGACGTTACGCCGTCATGGCGATGGTCGATTTGGCCCGTCACGCGCAGGCAAAGCCTGTATCTTTATCGGATATCGCGACCCGGCAGGAAATCTCGCTGTCATATCTGGAGCAGCTCTTTGCGCGGCTGCGGCGCGCAGGCCTGGTGAAGAGCGTGCGCGGTCCTGGCGGTGGGTATCGCCTGGCGCACGGCTCAGCCGAGACCCGGGTATCCGAGATCATTCTGGCGGTCGATGAGCCCATCAGCGCCACGCGCTGTACCGAAATGGGAGAGGCGGGCTGCCGCGCAGATCGAAGCAAGTGTCTGACTCACGATCTTTGGGAGGAGCTGGGCAACCAGATCCACGCCTTCCTGAGCTCGGTGACTCTGCTCGACGTGCTCGATCGCAAGATCAGCACCCGGCTGGTCGAAGCGCCGAGCCCAGTCGCCAAGTCCGATACGATGGCCGCTGCCAGTTAAGCCCGTACCCATGTCTGCTTTCGCCTATCTCGACCACAACGCCACCAGCCCGCTCCGGCCGGCGGCGTTCGACGCCATGGTCGAGGCACTGCAGGCGGGTGGCAATCCTTCGTCGGTGCATCGTTCCGGTCGAACGGCACGCGCGCGTGTCGATGCCGCGCGGCGGCAGGTGGCGACGCTGATCGGCGCACGACCGACGGAGATCGTCTTTACGTCGGGCGGCACAGAAGCCAACAATTCGGCCCTTGCCGGGGCAGGCCGCAAGCGCGTGATGGTGTCGTCGGTCGAGCACGACAGTGTGTTGAAGGCAGCCCGCGGCATGGAAATCGTACCGGTCGATGGCTACGGCATCATCGACCTTGGCAGTCTGGAGAAGAGTCTGGCGGCGTCCGCCGAGCCCGCTTTGGTTTCGGTGATGTTCGCCAACAACGAGACCGGTGTGCTGCAGCCGATCGCCGACGTGGTGCGCTTGGCGCGCGCCGCCGGCGCACTGGTGCATTGCGACGCCGTGCAGGGGGCGGGCAAGGTGCCCGTCGATTTTCGCGGCCTAGGGGTCGATTACCTCAGCCTGTCGGCCCACAAGCTGGGCGGCCCGTCGGGCGTCGGCGCGTTGGTGGTGCGTGATGGTGCTCCCTTCGTGCCGGATCGTCTCGGCGGCGGACAGGAATCCAATCGTCGCGCCGGGACGGAAAACCTGGCCGGGATTTCCGGCTTCGGGGTCGCGGCGATGGAAGCGAACAGCGGCCTCGCGACGACGGAATGGCGCAATCTGCTCGAGAGGACGTTGCTCGAGATTGCGCCGGCGGCCCGGGTCTACGGTGCGGGCGCCGATCGTTTGCCCAATACGACCTGCATTTCGATGCCGGGCGTGCGGGCCGAGACCCAGGTCATGGCCTTCGATCTGGCCGGCATTTGTGTGTCGGCGGGCGCTGCCTGTTCCTCGGGCAAGGTGACACGTTCAGCGGTACTTCTGGCCATGGGCGTGGAACCTGCCGAAGCCGAGACGGCTCTTAGAATCAGCTTCGGCTGGAATACCGTTTCGGAGGATATCGAACGCTTGATCGCCGCATGGCGGGACCTATATATCCGAGTGGGACGCTCGGATATTGACCAAGCCCGCGCGGCCTAGGATTTTCAAGGGGTTAGCATGACCGCCATTGCCCAGATCCGGCGCAACGACCAGCCGATCTACCTCGACTACCAGGCCACGACGCCGATGGACCCGCGCGTCCTGGAAGCGATGATGCCTTACTTCACCTACAAGTTCGGCAATCCGGGCTCACGCAGCCACAGCTACGGATGGGAAGCCGAGGAGGGCGTCGAGAAGGCACGTGGCCAGGTCGCCAAGCTGATCGGTGCGGACGAGAAGGAAGTCATCTTCACGTCGGGCGCCACCGAGTCGAACAATCTCGCAATCAAGGGCGTGGCCGAGTTCTACAAGGACCGGCGCAATCACATCGTCACCACGGTCACCGAGCACAAGTGCGTCCTCGATACCTGCCGCCACCTCGAGCAGCAGGGCTTCGACGTCACCTACCTGCCGGTGAAGAAGGACGGTCTCGTCGATCTCGAAGAATTGCGGTCGGCCGTCACCGACAAGACGGTGCTCGTCTCGATCATGGCTGTGAACAACGAGATCGGCGTCATCCAGCCGCTCGCCGAGATCGGCAAGATCTGCCGCGAGAAGGGCGCCTTCTTCCACACCGACGCGGCCCAGGCGGCCGGCAAGATCCCGCTCGACGTCGAGGCGATGAACATCGACCTCATGAGCATCTCTGGACACAAGATCTACGGCCCCAAGGGCATCGGTGCGCTTTACGTCCGTCGCAAGCCGCGCGTGCGGCTGGTCGCGATGATCGTGGGCGGCGGCCAGGAGCGCGGCTTCCGCTCGGGCACGTTGCCGACGCCGCTCTGCGTCGGTCTCGGCGAGGCAGCCGAGATCTGCATGAAGGAAATGGACGGCGAGGCCGTGCGCCTCACCAAGCTGCGCGACCGCATGTTGAAGGGCCTGAACGCCAAGCTGAAGGAAATCTACGTCAACGGCGACCTCGAACAGCGCATACCCGGCAATCTCAACATCAGCTTCGCCCATGTCGAAGGCGAGTCGCTGATGATGGGGATCAAGAACCTGTCGGTGTCTTCAGGCTCGGCCTGCACTTCGGCCTCGCTCGAGCCCAGCTACGTGCTGCGGGCGCTCGGCGTCGAAGAGGAGATGGCGCACACGTCTCTGCGGATCGGCCTCGGCCGGTTCACGACGGAGCATGAGGTCGACACCGCCGTTGAAGAGCTGGTGCACCATGTCACCAAGTTGCGCGAAATGAGCCCACTCTGGGAAATGTCCCAGGAGGGAATCGACATCAAGTCCATCGAATGGGCCGCCCACTAGGCCCGTCGAAGGTTTGAATTGAGATTTTGAGGAGAGTGTCATGGCCTACAGCGAAAAGCTGCTCGACCACTACGAGAACCCCCGCAATATCGGCTCGCTCGACAAGAACGCCGAGGATGTCGGCACGGGTCTGGTCGGTGCGCCAGCCTGCGGCGACGTCATGAAGCTGCAGATCAAGGTCGGCGCCGACGGGCTGATCGAGGATGCCAAGTTCAAGACCTTCGGCTGCGGCTCGGCGATCGCCTCCAGCTCGCTCGTCACCGAGTGGGTCAAGGGCAAGACCATCGACGAGGCCGAGACGATCAAGAACACCGACATCGCGCGCCATCTGGCGCTCCCGCCGGTGAAGATCCACTGCTCGGTACTGGCCGAGGACGCGATCAAGGCGGCGATTGCAGACTATCGCGCCAAGGCCGGCAAGAAGGACGAGCCCCAGGAAGCTGCCAAGTAGCAGCGGAAAAGTTCGGAGCAGAGTGTCATGAGCACAACCGAAACATCCCCGCCCGCCACAGCCGCGGCGGCACCGGCTCCCGGACCCACCGTGCCGCGCGTCCGCCGGCCGCGCCCGCAGGTGATGTCGGTGACGCCGGCCGCTGCCGAGCGCGTCAAGGCGCTGATCGATGGTCGCGGCAAGCCGACCGCCGGCATCCGCATAGGCGTGCGCACGAAGGGTTGCTCGGGGATGAGCTACACGCTCGAGTTCGCCGATGCCCAACAGCCGATGGACGAGGTCGTGGAAGCCGGCGGCATCAAGCTGCTGATCGACCCCAAGGCCTCGCTGTTCCTGATTGGCACAGAGATGGACTACGAGGAAGAGAAGCTGAAGTCGGGGTTCGTGTTCAGGAATCCGAACGAGAAGGGCCGCTGCGGCTGCGGCGAATCCTTCCACGTCTGAAGCAGAGCCATGGATCACTTCGCGCGGCTGGGATTGCCGGCGGCGCTCGATCTGGAGCCCGCGACGCTCGACCGGGTCTATTTCGCGGCCCAGCGGCAATGGCACCCGGATCGCTTCGTCGCCCGCCCGCCCGAGGAGCGGGCAAAGGCATCGAGCGAAGCGGCAGGTCTGAACGATGCCTACCGGATATTGAAGGACCCGCTGTCGCGGGCTTTCTATCTTGCCGAACTGAACGGCGTCGAACTGCCGGGTGACGGCAAGACGATCGACGATCCCGACCTCCTGATGGAGGCAATGGAAGCGCGTGAGGCGCTGCAAGAGGCGGCCACGCCGGAGGCGGTCGACGCCTTGGCCGCGCAAGCGCGCGAGGACATGCAACAGGCGCTAAAAGGTCTCGGGACTTTGTTCTTGCGCCACGACAACGCCGCCATCAGAAAGGCGCTCCTTCGCCTGCGCTACCTCGACAAGTTCGCCGAGGAGGCCCGCGCCAGGCGCACAAATCTGCAACGAGTGAAGGTATGAGTCTGCTGGAGATCCACGAGCCGGGTGAAACACCGCTGCCGCATGCCGGCGAGGCGTCGCTCGCCGTCGGCATCGATCTCGGCACGACCAACTCGGTGGTCGCCATCGCGCGCGAGGGCGTGCCGGCGGCGCTGCACGACGAGGCCGGCAACGCGCTGGTGCCGTCGGTCGTGGCCTATCCAGAGGCTGGTGGTGTGCTGGTGGGCGAGGATGCGCGCCTGCTGATGGCACGAGAGCCGCGTAACGCCGTGGCCTCGATCAAGCGCTTGATGGGGCGCGGAGCAGCCGACCTTCATACCGTGGCCGGCGTGCTGCCCTATGAGATCGAGCCGGGCAGCGGCCAGACCGACATGGTGAAATTGCGGATCGGCGGCAAGGCACGCTCGCCGGTCGAGATTTCCGCCGAAATCCTGAAAGCCTTGCGCGCCCGCGCCGAAGCCGCTCTGGACAAGCCGGTCGAGCGGGCGGTGATCACCGTGCCTGCCTACTTCGACGATGCAGCGCGCACCGCCACCCGGGATGCCGCGCGCGTCGCTGGTCTTGAAGTCTTGCGTCTCGTCAACGAGCCGACGGCTGCGGCGCTGGCCTACGGTCTCGATAAGGGCTCGGAGGGTCTTTACGCTGTCTACGACCTGGGCGGCGGCACCTTCGACTTCTCGCTGCTGCGGCTGGAGAAGGGCGTGTTCCAGGTCCTGGCGACCGGCGGCGACACCGCTCTTGGCGGCGACGATTTCGACCGCGCCATTGCCGAGCGCATGCTGGCAGAACGCAAGCGCGATGGCCTTGACGATCAGGTCGACGAAGCGGCGGTCAAGACGACGCTCGCGCTCGCACGACAGATGAAGGAGAAGCTCTCCGATCGCGACCAGACCTCGGGCCGCCTCGATGTTGCTGGCACGCCGTCCTTTCACGCGCTCACGCGCATCGAATTCGAAGCCATGATCGCGGCCTTTGTCGCACGCACGCTCGATATCGCCGCCAATGTGCTGGCCGACGCCGGCATGTCCGTATCCGACGTGCGGGGCGTCGTGCTGGTCGGCGGTTCGACGCGCCTGCCGCTTGTGCGCGCGGAACTGGCCGGCATGATCGGCAAGCCGGCACTGACCGACATCGATCCCGACGAGGTCGTGGCGCTGGGCGCCGCGCTCCAGGCCGAGGCGTTGACCGGCGGCGGCGATACGTTGCTGCTCGATGTCACGCCGCTCTCGCTGGGGTTGGAGACCATGGGCGGCATCGTCGAGAAGGTCGTACCGCGCAACACGCCGATCCCGGTCCAGCTTGCGCAGGATTTCACCACCTATCAGGACGGCCAGACCGCCATGGCGATCCACGTCGTGCAGGGCGAACGCGAGATGGTGGCCGATTGCCGCAGTCTGGCGCGCTTCGAGCTCTCCGGAATTCCGCCGATGACGGCAGGCGCGGCGCGCATTCGCGTCTCCTTCGCGGTCGATGCAGATGGCCTTCTTGCCGTCTCGGCCGAGGAACGCACGACCGGTGTGGCGCAGCGCATCGAGGTCAAGCCGTCCTACGGGCTGAGTCACGAGGATATGGCCGACATGCTCTATGACAGTCTCGACAATGCCGAGGCCGACATGATGCAGCGCCTCCTCGCTGAAGCCCGGGTCGAGGCGCGCCGCAACCTGCTGGCGCTCGACGCCGCGCTCGCCAGGGACGGTGCGCTGCTCGCGGCTGAGGAACGTGTCGCGATCGACGAGGGCCGCGCACGCGTCGAGGCGGCGATTGCCGGCGACGACCGCGACGCCATCAACGCTGCGGCCGAGGCATTGGAGGCGCTGTCGAAGCCGTTCGCCGAGCGGCGCATGGATCGAGGCATTCGCGAGGCGCTGGCCGGCCTGTCGGTCGGCGATCTGGAAAGCAGAGTTGGGGAGTAGCGGAGCACTTTATGCCGAAATTGACGTTCATCCTCAAAGACGGGTCGCGCAAGGAAGTCGATGCGCCGATCGGCCTGTCGGTGCTCGAGATCGCCCACCGCAATCACATCGAGATCGAAGGGGCATGCGAGGGCTCGCTCGCTTGCTCGACCTGCCACGTCGTGGTCGAGAAGGACTGGTTCGAGAAGCTGGCGCCCGCCAGCGAGGACGAGGAGGATATGCTGGATCTCGCCTTTGGCCTGACCCACACCTCGCGGCTGGGTTGCCAGATCCTGATGACCGACGCGCTGGATGGGCTGGTGGTCCGCCTGCCGGCGGCGACCCGTAACATGATGGTCGACAAGTAGGAGAGGCCAATGGCGCGCAAGCTGCGCTGGACCGACGTTCACGATATCGCGATAGAGCTCGAAGAGCGGCATCCGGACATCGACAACATCAACCTGCGGTTTACGGACCTGCATCGCTGGGTGATGGAATTGCCGGGGTTCGAGGACGATCCCAACCGTTCCAACGAAAAGATCCTCGAGGCCATCCAGGCCGCCTGGATCGAGGAACGTGACTAGCCGCACGCCGTAATTTGGTCGAAAATACCGGCGAATTTGGGCTCTTCGGGAGGCCGTCATGATCGGGAAGTCCGTGCGTCTTACGCTGCTGCCGCTGATGCTGGCAGCCGGGCTGGCCGCCTGCGACTCCGGCGGCGTTCAACCGGGCATCGTCAATACCTCCGCTGCTGCGCCAGCGGCGTCCAATGGCTCCACCGTCATGCCGGGCGGCCAGGGGCGGGTGGTGTCGATCCGTGAAGTCGGAATCAAAGGCCAAGGCGGCGGCTCGGGGAATGGCGCCTTGATGGGTGGCATGCTTGGCGCGGCGGGCGGCGGCCTCCTCGGCGGTATTACCAGCAACTCGGTCGGCGGCGGTCTGGTCGGCGCCCTACTCGGTGCCGTCGGCGGCGCCATCGCCGGGAGTATCGCCGACGGCCAGCGCGGCAGCGGTCGCGGTATCGAGGTGGTGGTCCAGCGCGACGACGGTCAGAAGATCACGGTGGCTCAAGTCGACGACGGCGACGTGCAGCTCGGTGACCGGGTTCAGATCGTGCAGGACCGACAGGGCGTGGCCAAGGTCGTTCGCGATGGTGCGCGGAACCCCGACTGACCCCAAGCGTTCCATTAGACTGAGATTGTGTTCGAGAGGAATATCGCGATGTTCGGCAAGCGGCTTTTGAGCCTTCTGGTACCGGTGGCCTTGGCTGCCAGCGTCGGCGCCTGCAACGGCAGCAGCGGTGCGGTGCAGCCCGGAGTCGTCAATACCTCGGCACAAGGCAGCTATCGCGGCGAAACCGGCCGTGTGATGGCCATCCGCGAAGTGCCTGTCCGCGGCGGCAGCGGATCTGGCGTGAGCGACGGTACCTTGATCGGCGGTGGCCTGGGGGCGGCCGGCGGCGCAGCGATCGGTGCGGCTACCACCAACTCGGTGGGCGGTGCGCTGGTCGGCGGACTGCTGGGCGCCGTTGGCGGCGCCATCGCCGGCACGGCTGTCGACCGTGGCAGTTCAAGGCGCGGGATCGAGGTAACGGTGCAGAAAGACGACGGCCAGCAGGTGAAGGTCGCCCAGTACGATGACGGCGACGTCCAGATGGGGGATCGCGTCCAGATCGTCTACAACAGCAGCGGCGTGGCCAAGGCCGTCCGCGACACGACTCCCCGCCGCGACTAGTTGGCTGGCGGGACTGGGGGGCGGAGCCTATATAGGCCCCCTCATGGTCCGCAATTCCCTCGATATTGAAAAGGCGCCCGGCGACACCCGTGTGGTGGTGGCAATGTCGGGAGGCGTCGATTCGTCGGTCGCGGCAGCACTCCTCAAGGAGCAGGGCTACGACGTCGTGGGCGTCACCTTGCAGCTCTACGACCATGGCGTCGCCATCGGGAAGAAGGGCGCCTGTTGCGCCGGGCAGGACATCCAGGATGCCCGCCAGGTCGCCCAAAGGCTCGCCATCCCGCACTATGTGCTCGACTATGAAAGCCGCTTTCGCACCGAAGTGATGGACTCCTTCGCCGACGCCTATGCGCGTGGCGAGACGCCAGTGCCTTGTATCGCCTGCAACCGCACGGTGAAGTTCCGCGACCTGCTCAAGACTGTGCGCGAGCTCGGCGCCGAAGCGCTGGCGACCGGGCACTATGTCCAGCGCGTGCGGGGCGAGGCGGGGCCGGAACTGCATCGCGGTGCCGATCCGGCGCGCGACCAGAGCTACTTCCTGTTCGGCACGACTAAGGATCAGCTCGACTATCTGCGCTTTCCGCTGGGCCATCTGCCGAAGAGCGAGACGCGGGCGCTGGCCGAGCGCTTCGACCTGCCCGTGGCCGAGAAGCCCGACAGTCAGGACATCTGCTTCGTGCCCGGCGGCAACTATGCCGCTGTCGTGCAGAAACTGCGGCCCGAGGCGGTCGAGCCCGGCGAGATCGTCGACCTGCAGGGCCGCGTGGTCGGTTGCCACGAGGGCATCGTGCATTTCACTGTGGGCCAGCGCCGTGGACTGGCGCTGGGCGACCGCGACGGCACCGACAACGACCCGCTCTATGTCGTGCGACTAGATCCTGAAACACGCCGCGTCGTCGTGGGCCCGCGCGCGGCGCTGGGCCGCATCGAGATGGCCCTCTACGACCTCAACTGGATCGGGCCGGCGTTCGAGGGAGCCATGCCCGTGCAGGTACGGGTTCGCTCCAGCCAGGCGCTGCGTCCGGCCGAGATCGAGCTATCGGACGGGGATGCCCTGGTCCGCTTCGCCGAACCCGAGATCGGTGTGTCGCCCGGCCAGGCGTGCGTAGTCTATGACGCCATGACGGGCAGCCGAGTCCTGGGCGGAGGATTCATCAGGCGGATGTCATCGTAGAGTCACGCGTTGCGTGGATAAGACCGTCATGGAACAGGACGGTTTTAGACGGCTCGCCTTGCGACGTGATCAATTGCGCAACGCAGCACTTCTCATGGGGTTCGCGCTAGCACCTTCGGCCCTGCAGGCGCAGCCGGCATCGTATCCTGCCAAGCCTGTCAAACTGATCATCCCCTATCCGCCGGGCGGCGGCACCGACATCACCGGGCGTGCGATGGCTCAAAAGCTGTCGGAACAGCTGGGCCAATCGGTCGTCATCGAGAACAAGCCCGGTGCCACGGGCATGATCGGAGCGGCCAGCGTCGCGAAGAGTGTACCCGATGGTTACACGGTGCTGTTCGGCGCGGCAAGCGAGATGGCAATCAACGCCAGCCTGTTCAAGAGCATGAGCTACGATCCGCGCACCGATTTCGAACCGGTCAGCCTGATCGCGACCTTTCCCCTGGTGTTCGTGGCGCCGGCCTCGAGTTCGCAATCGCTCGGCGAGCTTATTGAAGCGGCACGCGCCAAGCCCGACACAGTCAGCTATGGCTCGATCGGCAGCGGCAGCCCGCAGCACCTGGCTGCAGAGCTCCTGTCGAGCATGGCCAAGGCGAAGTTCCTCCACATTCCGTACAAGGGCTCGGGCCCTCTGGTGCAGGATGCCGTGGGCGGACACCTCAACATGGCGGTGAGCAGCGTGCCGCCGGCCGTGCCGCTCGTGAGGTCGGGCAAGCTGCGCGCGCTCGCCGTGACCTCGCGGGTGAGATCTGAGGCGCTGCCCGACGTGCCGACGATGGCTGAGCTCGGTTTCGCCGGCTATGAATTCAATACTTGGGTCGGCGTCGCTGTTCCGAAGGGCACGTCGAAGGAAGTCGTCGATCGTCTGCGCGAAGGAATGGTCGGCGCGCTTGCCGCCAGCGACGTGCAGGCGATATTGCGCGATCAGGGTGCCGTTCCCGTGGGCTCGACGGCGGAGCAGTTCCGGCTTTTCGTGCGTGAGGAAGTGGCGAAAAGCGACAGGATCGTTTCGCAGGCAGGCATCCAGCCGGAATGACGATACCAGCGGTCGCGGTATCGTCTATCATGGCGACATGACCCGATCTCGCCACCGCCGGGCGATCCTGATCATCTGTGATGGCCTCGGTGCCGAATGGATCAGTGAAGCGCATACGCCCACGCTCGCGGCGCTGCAGGCCGCACATCGCCGTGCGAGCGACCACCGGGCGGTATTCCCCTCTGTGACGCGCGTCTCGGCAGCCTCGATCGCGACGGGGTGCTTTCCCGGACGGCATGGTCTCGAGGGCAATCAGATGGCGCTGGTCGAGGACGGCCGGCTCGTCGTGCACAATGTGGGCGCGCCGTCGTTCCGGCAGACCATGCGGCGGGTGACGGGGCGGACTTTGCGCGTGCCCACCATGGCCGAGCGGCTGGCGTCCTGCGGCGGCCAGATAGCCTATTCGAATGTCTCGCCGGGCGCGGCCTATTTCCTCGATCCGGATCACTTTGGCACCGTGCTGCATCGCGCCGGTTCCTTCGGTGCTGGCGGCGTGCCGCTCACAGGCGATGACCATCTCGATGTGACGCACGATCTCGCGGGCGATGTCGAGATGACCGCGCGCTTCTGCACGAGGATCGTTCCGTCGATCGACTTCAGCCTGGCCGTGCTGTGGCTGGCAAACCCAGATCTGACCCTGCATCACGAGGCGTTGGGCTCGCCGGAACATCTTCATGCCCTGGAGGTGACCGACGGGCTGGTCTCGAAGGTCGTCGAGACGGTGAAAGCCCATGAGGATCGCTTCGATACGCTCCTGATGATTGGATCGGACCATGGGCACGAGACCATCGGGCGGTCTGTCCACATCGGCAATTGGCTGGCCGGCCATGGCCTCGCGGACGAGGTTCGCGAGGGCCGGGTTGGCGTGGCGTCGCAGGGGACATCCGCACTCGTCTATGCGACGGACGGGGCGAGGGCGGCCGTGGAGGCTCTCCTGCCCGCGATGTGCCAGGAGCCATGGGCTGGCGCGATCCTGACCGGCGACGCCTTGGCCGCGACCGGCCTTTCCGGCGATACGATTCTGGCGGCAGTCGACACGGCGCGTCACGACGAGACCAACGACCATGGCATCCCTGGCACGCGCTGGCTGGTCGAGGACGGCGAGGGCGCACCGGAGATTGGTTGCGGGCATCACGGCGGAATGGGGCCCGGCGAAACGCGCCCGTTTCTCGCGTTCGTGCATCCAAGCTTTGGCCATGGCGAAATCGGGCGCAGGACCAGCCTGGTCGACATCGCCCCCACGATCCTGGCTTTTCTCGGCCTGTCCTCGGACGGCATGGATGGTGTGCCGATAGAGCCCCGACGGGAGCCGCCCCGCGTTTCTTGACAGGTCCGGGCCCCGCCGCTTAATAGCGCCCACCCATGGCTGGGTAGCTCAGCTGGTTAGAGCACGGCACTCATAATGCCGGGGTCGGCGGTTCAAGTCCGCCCCCAGCTACCAAATTCTGGCCCCCGGACGATCCAGTCGCCGGGGGCCTTTATTTTGGGCACCATCTTCGCCACGTTAGGATCATGGCCAACGGACATTCGCACCAGACCGACGTCGTCATCGTAGGCGCGGGGCCCGTGGGCCTGTTCGCCGTGTTCGAGTGCGGCATGGTCCGGCTGAATTGTCACGTCGTCGACGTGCTCGGCGACGCCGGTGGCCAGTGCACGGCGCTCTATCCCGAAAAGCCGATCTACGACATCCCGGGCTTTCCCCGCATCGAGGCGGCCGAATTGATCGTCCGGCTGAAGGCGCAGGCGGCGGCCTTTCGGCCCGTCTACCATTTGGGGGAGCAAGTCCAGGCGCTGGAGGCGCTGACCGGTGGCTTCTGGCGCGTCACGACCTCCAAGGGCACGGTTCTTCAGGCACGCGCCGTCATCATCGCCGCCGGCGTCGGGGCCTTCGGGCCTAACCGGCCGCCGCTGCCCGGCATCGAAGCCTACGAGGGCAAGAGCGTCTTCTATTACGTCACGCAGCGCGAGACCTTCCGCGGCAAGCGCGTGGTGATCGCCGGCGGCGGCGACACCGCCGTCGACTGGGCGATCTCTCTGGCCGAGGTCGCGTCCCGCGTCTCGGTGATCCATCGCCGCGACAAGTTTCGCGCCGCCCCCGAGAGCGAGGCCCGGCTAAAGGCGCTGGCCAAGTCGGGCAAGATCGATCTCGTCGTGCCATACCAGCTTCACGGGCTCGAGGGCGCCAGCGGACAGTTGAAAGCCGTCACCGTCTCGACGCTCGACGGCGCCCTCAAGCGCATCGAGGCCGATATGCTGCTGCCGTTCTTCGGCCTGTCGATGTCGCTGGGGCCGATCGCCGACTGGAGCTTGGCGCTCGAGCACAATCAGATCGCCGTCGATCCCGCGACCGCTGCCACCAGCAAGCCCGGCATCTTCGCCATCGGCGACGTGGTCACCTATCCCGGCAAGCTGAAGCTGATCCTCACCGGCTTTTCGGAAGCCGCCATCGCGGCACGCTCGGCCTATGCGCTTGTCCATCCGGAGAAGCCGCTGCACTTCGAATATTCGACGACCGCGGGCGTGCCCGATGCCTAGCGTCAGCGACGCTTAAGCCGCCGCGAGCTTGCGCAAGGCCGCGAGCCGGCGCGCATAGGGCGGCTCGTTTTCCGGCACGATGACAGGTGGCACGATCGTCTCGGCGAAATGGCAGGCCACGACCTGGCCTTCGTCGCCCACGGCCCGCAGCGCCGGCTCTTCCAGACGGCAGCGGTCCTGGGCGTGGGCGCAGCGCGTATGGAAGCGGCAGCCGGATGGCGGATTGAGCGGGCTCGGCACATCGCCCGTCAGTCGGATTCGGGTGCGTTGGGCCGAGGGATCGGGCACCGGCACCGCCGACAGCAACGCCTGGGTATAGGGATGGCGCGGCCGGGCGAACAGGCTGCGCTTGGGTGCCAGCTCGACGATCTTGCCGAGATACATGACAGCGACGCGATCGCTGATGTGACGCACGACGGCGAGATCGTGGGCGATGAAGATGTAGGAGAGGCCGAGCTTGCGCTTCAGATCCTGCAGCAGGTTGATAACCTGCGCCTGGATCGAGACGTCGAGCGCCGAGACCGGCTCGTCGCAGACGATGAGCTTGGGCTCCGAGGCAAGCGCGCGGGCGATGCCGATGCGCTGGCGCTGGCCGCCCGAGAATTCGTGCGGATAACGCAGCGCATGCCAGGCCGACAGGCCGACCTCGGTCAGCAACTCGTCGATGCGGCGGCGCAGCGCCGGGCCGGAAGCGAGCCCGTGCAGGCGAAGGGGCTCGCCCAGTGCCTGGCCGACGGTGAGGCGCGGATTGAGGGAGGCGTAGGGGTCCTGGAAGATGATCTGCATGTCGCGGCGTAGATCGCGCAAGGCGCCGCGATTGAGGGCGCGGACGTCGCGGCCGGCGAAGCGGATCGTGCCTGACGTCGCCTCGATCAGGCGCAGCACCATGCGGCCGGTCGTCGATTTGCCGCAACCCGACTCGCCCACCAGCGCCAGCGTCTCGCCCGGCGCCACGTCGAAGGAGAGCCCGTCGACGGCGCGCACCGTGCCGACAGCGCTCTGGAAGACAATGCCGCGCTTGACCGGGAAGTGCTTCGTCAAACCGGTGACGGAGAGGAGGGGGGCGGTGCTCATCAGTCGGCTGCTTCGGCCAGCGCCTGATCGAGCGGCGCCTTCCAGCACGCGGTGCGATGACCGTGGGCGATCTCGCGCAGCTCGGGTGCTTCGCGGCGACAATGATCGTCGGCCAGCGGGCAGCGCGGGCTGAAGCGACAGCCGGGCGGCAGGGCATAGGGATTGGGCACCACGCCCTCGATGGCGATCAGGCGCTCGTCGCCGTCGCTGCCCAGCCGCGGGATCGAGCCCAGCAGGCCCAGCGTATAAGGATGCTGCGGATCGGAGAACAGCAGGCCGACCGGCGCTTCCTCGACGATTCGGCCGGCATACATGACCACCACACGGTGTGCGATCTCGGCCACTACGCCGAGATCGTGGGTGATCAGCATGATGGCGGCGCCCGTGCGCTCGCGCAGGTCGCGCAGCAGGTCGAGGATCTGCGCCTGGATGGTGACGTCGAGTGCCGTCGTCGGCTCGTCGGCGATCAGGATCTTGGGATCGCAGGCCAGCGCCATGGCGATCATCACGCGCTGGCGCATGCCGCCCGAAAGCTGGTGCGGGTATTCGTCGAGCCGGGTCTCCGGCGAGGGAATCTTCACCAGCCGCAGCATCTCCAGCGCGCGGGCGCGTGCCTCGGCGTTGCTGACGGCGCGGTGAAGGTGGACGGCCTCGATGATCTGCTCGCCCACGGTCTGCACCGGGTTGAGGCTGGTCATCGGCTCCTGGAAGATCATCGAGATCGCATCGCCCCGGATGGCGCGCATCTCGGTCTCCGGCAGCTCGAGGAGATTACGGCCCTCGAACTTGATCGATCCGGCCGCGACGCGTCCTGGCGGGTTCGGCACCAGCCGCATGATCGACAGCGATGTCACCGACTTGCCGCAACCTGATTCGCCCACGATGCCGAGCGTCTCGCCCGGCGACAGCGTGAAACTCACGCCGTCGACGGCAGCGAACACGCTGCCGCCGGAACGAAACTCGGTACGAAGGTTTTCGACTTCGAGGAGGGGAGGAGATGCGGCCAACGGCATTCGCTCAGGTCACCGGCCGCGACTGCGGCAGGCGTTCTTTGGTGCCATAGACCGGCGGCGCCAGCTGGTCGGCGGTGCGGCCGGCCCAGTCGCGTTGACTGACGGTCTCCAGCCGCTTGCGCTGACCTTCGATCAGGCCCGCAGTGGCCGCCTCGACATCGACCGTCAGGACTTTGCCGTCGCGCACCACCTGTGTCCCGTCGACATAGACATGGCGGATGGCGCGGTCGCCGGCGGAGTAGATCAGGCTGCGCACCGGCTCGTGCGCCGGCTGCATGTAGGGATGACTCATGTCGACCAGGGAGAAGTCGGCCTTGCAGCCCGGTGCCAGTCGGCCGAGGTCGGGCCGGCGCAGCATCTTGGCGCCGCCGACGGTGGCCGCCTCGAAGGCATGCCGCGTCGTGCCCATCTTGTAGTTCATGGTGAAGACGCGGGCGAGGTAGCAGACGAGCCGCATCTCATCGAGCATGTTGTGCGGGAAGGTGTCGGTGCCGATGCCGACGGTAATGCCGGCGTTCATGTAGCGGCCGATCGAGTTCATCACCATGCCGCGCCGGGCGAACACGGTAGGGCAATGGGCCACCGACGCTCCCGAATCGCGCAGCCGCTCGAAATCGTTGGCGTGCGGATAGTGGATCTGTGGGTGGTCGTTCAGGAAGATGCCGTGGCCGATGATGAGGTCGGGTCCGAGCACGCCGATCGAATCGAGCCACTCGATGGGCGTCTTGCCGTGGCGATGCACCATCTCGTGGAATTCGACGACAGCCTGGCAGGCATGAGTCTGCATCGGCAGGCCGCGCCGCTTGGCTTCCTGCAGGGCCTCCTTGAAGTAGCCCTCGCCGCAGGTGTCGATCTGCGCCGGGCCCACCATGCCGGAGATGCGGCCGCTCGGATGCTTTGCCGCTTCGTCGAGCATCTTCATGGAATTTTCGAAAGCCTTTTCGCCGGCTTTCTCGTCCCAGGCGTATTCGACCGTATGGCCATTCTTGGTGTACCAGACGCCCTGGCGCATCATCGGGCACACGACGGCACGGATGCCCGTCGAGGCGAGATCCTCGACCCAGCCGTCGCGCGCCATCGACAGATCCGAGATCGTCGTGACGCCGCTCTTCAGCAGCTCCGAAATTGCCACCTTAGAGGACGGCCCCGCATCCTCCGGGTTGAGCCCGAACACGGTCAGATACTCGTAGAGCGAACTCTGGCCCAGCTTGTCGCTGCCGTATTCCTCGGTGAGGCCCTTGTTGGCCGGCTCCGAGAAGGGATGGCTGTGCACGTTCACGAAGCCGGGGATGAGCATCATCCCCTTGCCGTCGATGGTCGTATCGACCGGGCCGGCATGGCCCGGCCCGACATGGACGATCTCGTTGCCCTTGAACACGAAATCCACGTTCTCGAGATAGACGTGTCGCTGTTCGGCCTCGTCCCACGCGATGGCGTGGTCGAGGCCGGCGATCCTGGTCGTCTTCATGGGTCTATTCTCTCCCGATTATTTGAGCGCGATGCCAAGGCCCTTATAAAGCGCGCATCCGTAATTGCCGTGCGCCTTCATGGGCTTGAGCTTCGCGCCGCTCACCAGGAACAGCGGCTCGTGGTAGAGCGGGATCCAGACGAAGGCATCGTGCACCTTCTGCTGAACGGCCTGGTAGGCTGCAGCCCGTGAAGCATCGTCGAGCGCCTGCGAGCCCTTGTCGAGAAGCTCGTCGGTCTCCTTGTCCTTCCAATTCATGCGATTGGGTGTCGGCGTGTTGGCTGACCGGAAGTAGAGGTTGAGCGCATCGCCGGCGCTGACGTAGGGAAAGCTCATGCCAAAGGCATCGAACTCCTGGGTCGCGAGTTTGCCCCAGGCCACGGTCGAGTCGAAGAGCTGGATCTGCAGGTCAACGCCGATCTTGCGGAGGTCGCCCTGGACCGCCTCGGCGATTTCCTTGAAGGCGCCGGAGATGCCGTAGACGATTGGCGCGAGTTTCTTGCCGTCCTTGTAACGGAAGTTGTCCGCGCCCTTCTTCCAGCCGGCCTCGTCGAGCAGCTTCTCGGCCTCCTTGATGTTCTCGCCATACTTCAACCGGTCGAGCTTGGTATTGAAGTCGAGCACGGTCGGCAGAAGCATCGTCGAGGCGGGTTCGGCGAAGCCGAAGGTGACGGCCTCGGTGATGCCTTTCTGATCGACCGCGAGGTTCATGGCCTGGCGCACGCGGACGTCGTTTACGAGATCCTTGTCGATCTTGAAGCCGATGAAGTAGCTCCAGAAGTAGTTCTCGGCCTTGGAAACGCTGAGCGTCTTGTTGGCCATCAGCTCCTTCAACGACCAGTAGGGCACGTACTGGCTGGCGTCGGCCTGGCCGGCCTGCAGCGCGGTGACGCGGGTGTTCTCCTCGGGCACGACCTTCCAGATCACCTTGTCGACCTGGGCTTCGGTGTAGTCGTAGATGCCCGGACCCCAGTTATAGCCCTTGTGCTTGGCGAGCACGGTGGAATCGCGGGGCGTCCAGCTCTCCAGGCAGTACGGACCTGTGCCGTCGAACGCTTTTACGCCGAAGTCGGCGCCGAGTTGCTTGGCCTGCTCGGCATTGACCACGGTGTGGAAGTACTGGGTCATCTGGAACAGCAGTTCGGAGAACGGCTTCTTGAGCTTGTACTCGACGGTGACGTCGTCCGGCGCCGAGATCTTGTCGACATCGCCCATGCGCCACTTCACCAGGCCCTTGGTCTCGGGATCGAGCCATCGCTCGTAGCTTGCGACCACATCCTTGGCCGTGAGCTTCTTGCCGCTGCAGAAGGTGACGTTGTCGCGCAGCTTGAAGGTGTAGGTGAGACCGTCCGGAGAGACCGACCAGCTCTTGGCTAGGCCGGGCTTCAACGTCTTCATGTCGAAGTCGAGGTTCACCAGCGTGTCGCCGATCATGTACATGACCTCGGCGCCCGAGCGCGCCGTCGACTTGTGGGGGTCGTAGCGGTCGGTATCGATTTCGCGCACCACCGTCACGCTCTTCTGCGCAAGCGCCGGGCCTGCCATGCCGATCGCCGCCAACGCGGCAAGGGTCGTCCACATCATCCGGTTGTTCATGACCACACCTCCTATTGTCTCAGCTTGGGATCCAGGGCGTCGCGCAGTGCGTCGCCCAGGACGTTGAATGCCAGAACGACGAGAAAGATCGCCGCGCACGGGATCGTCGAGACGTGCGGTGCAATCGAGAGGAACTTGCGGCCGTCGGCGGCCATGCTGCCGAGCTCCGCGGTCGGCGGCTGCGCGCCCAACCCGAGGAAAGAGAGGGCGGCGCCGAGCAGGATCGCCTGTCCGAGCTGCAGGGTCATGTAGATCAATATGGTCGGCCAGCAGTTGAGGGCGAGGTACCGCCAGATCAACGCCGCGTCGCCGAGGCCGACGGCACGACCCGCCTCCATGTACTCCTGCTGCATGATCGATTGGGCGGCGCCGCGCGCGATGCGGGCGATCGACGGCACCGCGGCGACGCTGAGAGCAATCACCAGCGAGGTGAGGCCGGTGCCGAGGACCGCGGCGATGGCGAGGCCAAACAGGATCGACGGGAAGGAGAGCAGCACGTCGATCAGGCGCATCAGCGGCTGGTCGAGGCGCTTGAAGTAGGCGGCGCTGAGGCCGATCAGGGCGCCGAGACCGCCGCCGACCAGAACGGCGGTCACGCCCATGCCCAGGGTGGCTCGCAGGGCGAACAGGATGCGGCTCACCATGTCGCGGCCCTGGTTGTCGGCACCCAGCAGGAAATCCGGGCAGCGTGCGCCCCCGATCGGGCAGAGGCGCAGCCGCATGTTGTTGGCGTAGGGATCGAATGGCGCGATCCACGGCGCCAGGATGGCGGCGGTGACCACGGCAAAGAGGAAAATCGCAGCGGCGGCAGCCGGTGGGTCCCGGAGGATGCGCCGCCAGATCGCGTTTTTGCGCCGCAGTGCGCCGATGGCGCGCTGGTCGGCTTCGCTCTGCAAGGAGATTGCCGCGTCCGTCATGAGCTTGTTCTCATGATCGGGCGATCCGCGGGTCGAGGTAGGCGTAAAGCACGTCGACGATCAGGTTCACGACCATGAAGCCTATGGCCAGGATCAGGATAGCGCCCTGGGCCAAAGGAAAATCGCTGGAGGTGATGGCGCCCACGGCCATGCGGCCGACGCCGGGCCAGGCGAACATGGTTTCCGTCACGATCGAGCCGCCCAGGAGAAAGCCGATCTGCAGGCCGACCAGGGTGACCACCGGGATCATGGCGTTGCGCAGCGCGTGGCGGATCGTGACGCGCCAGTCGGAGGCACCCTTGGCGCGCGCCGTGCGCACATAATCGGCGCCCAGGGTCTCGAGCAATGACGTACGTGTCATGCGCGCCACGGGACCGACGAACACGGCGCCCAGCGTGACGGCGGGCAGGATGATGCTGAGGAAGCCGTTGGCCGTCCAGATCGGTCCGTTGCGTCCCTGGAAGGGCAGCAGGCCGGCGCCGCCGACATACTGGATCAGCAGCAGGCCGACCCAGAACACCGGCACCGACACGCCCATGACCGACAGCGCCATGATGGCGCGATCGACCAGGGTGCCGCGACGGCGGGCAGCGAGGGTACCGAGCGATATGCCGAGCGGTACCGCCCAGATGAGGCAGGCCAGCATCAGTTCGACAGTCGGCCAGAAGGTGAGGGCGATCTCGTCGACCACCGGCCGGTTGGAGATCATGGAGCGGCCGAGATCGAGCTGCAGGACGCGGCCCAGGTAGCCTGCGAACTGCACCCAGAGCGGGCGGTCGAGGCCCATCTGCTGGCGAATGGCTTCGACATCGGCCCGGGTGGCGGTGGGACCGGCCACCACGGTCGCCGGATCGGTCGGCACCACCTGCAGCAGCAGGAAGCCGATCAACAGCACTCCAAGCAGCACTGGTAGCGAAATCATTAATCGATGGGCGATATGCCGCGCCATGTCCTGCGAAACCTGCTCCCGTCCGGGATTAAAACACTGACCTGTACGGCGAAGCTCGACAAGTGCCACACCGGTGGCATGATCGCTGCAAGAACCGCGCCGAGGAGCAATACATGACCACGCACAAGCTCACCGAATCCGCCAAGGGCGTCTACATCATCGCCGCCACGCCATTTACGGACGAGGGCGCGCTCGATTTGCAGAGCGTCGACACCTTGACCGACTTTTATTTGAGGTGCGGCGTACATGGATTCACCCTGCTCGGCATCATGGGCGAGGCGCACAAGCTGACGGCGGACGAATCGATTTCCGTGGTGAACCGCGTCATCGGCCGTGCGCAGGGCCGGCAGGTGATCGTGGGCGTGAGCCACGCCGGCCTCGAGAACGTTCGGCGCCTCGCGCACGAGGCGATGATCGCCGGCGCCTCGGGTGTCATGGTGGCGCCGCCGCAGGGCCTCAAGGGCGACGACGGCGTCTATAACTACTATGCCCAGGTCTGCACGGCGCTCGGCCCCGACATTCCGTTAGTCTACCAGGACTATCCGCAGACCACTGGCGTCTATCTCTCGCCCCAAGTGTTCGAGCGCATGGTCGACGACTTCAAGCAGCTCGTCATGCTCAAGCACGAGGATGCGCCGGGCCTGGCCAAGCTGACGCGCATCCGCGAGGGCGAGAAGAAGCCGGGACGCCGTCGGGTCTCAATCCTGGTCGGCAATGGCGGCATCTATTATCCGCAGGAGATGCGCCGTGGCGCCGACGGTCCGATGACCGGCTTCGCCTGGCCCGAGATGCTGGTGCAGGTCTACGAGCTGTTCGCCGCCGGCAAGGCTGAGGAGGCGGAAGACCTGTTCGATATCTACCTGCCTCTTGTGAAGCACGAGGTTCAACCGGCCGTCGGTCTCGCGCTACGCAAGGAAGTGTTGTTCAAGCGCGGCGCGATCAAGAGCTCGAAGCAGCGCGCGCCGGGCTCCTCGCTCACCGCCACGGACCATGCCGAACTGAACGCCTTGATCGCGCGGCTGGATCGCAGGCTTGCCGCTTCAGGCCACGGCCGCAAAGTCGCGGCGGAGTAGAGAAATGGCCGACTACGATCTCGTCATCCGCAACGCCAAAGTCGTCACCGAAGACCGCCAGCTCGACGGCGACATCGCCGTCAAGGATGGCGCGGTCGTCGCGCTTGAACCCGCAATCGCCGGCAAGGGTGCCCGCGAGATCGACGCCGGCGGCAAGTTCGTCCTGCCGGGCGGCGTCGACAGCCACTGCCACATCGAGCAGAAGTCTGGTTTCGGTATCATGTGCGCCGATGACTTTTATACTGGCACGGTATCGGCGGCGTTCGGCGGCACGACGACGGTGATCCCCTTCGCTGCCCAGCATCGCGGCATGTCGCTGCGCCAGGTGGTGAAGGATTATCACGAGGCGGCAACGCCGAAGGCGGTCATCGACTACGCGTTCCACCTGATCGTCACTGATCCCACTCCGCAGGTGCTGGGGCAGGAGCTGCCGGCGCTGATCAAGGACGGCTACACCTCGTTCAAGATTTATATGACCTACGACGCTATGAAGGTCAGCGACTACCAGATGCTCGACATCCTGGCGCTGGCGCGGCGCGACGGGGCACTGGTCATGGTGCATGCCGAGAACCACGACATGATCAACTGGCTGGCACATCACCTGGTCGATCAGGGCCATGTTGCGCCCAAGTTCCATGCCGTGGCCCATGCCCGCATCGCCGAGGCTGAAGCGACCAACCGGGCGATCTCGCTGGCGCGGCTGGTCGATGCGCCACTTCTGCTGGTCCACATGTCGGAGATCGAGGCAATCGAGACGCTGCGGCAGGCCCAGAAGAAGGGATTGAAGATCTTCGGTGAGACCTGCCCGCAGTATATCGCGCTGACTGCCGACGATATGGACAAGCCCGGCGTCGAGGGCGCGATGTGGTGCTGCAGCCCGCCGCCGCGCGACTCCGAGGCACAGGAGGCGGTGTGGGCGGCGCTGAAGGACGGTACCTTCCAGACCTTCTCGTCGGATCATGCGCCCTATCAGTTCAACGCCGGCGGCAAGATTCCCAAGGGCGACAAGACCACCTTCAAGGAAATGGCCAATGGCGTGCCGGGCCTCGAGGTCCGCATGCCGCTGCTCTTCTCCGAGGGCGTTCAGAAGGGCCGCATCACGCTGCAGCAGTTCGTGGCGCTGACGGCGACCAATCATGCCCGGCTCTACGGCCTCTATCCACGCAAGGGCACGATCGCCGTGGGTTCCGACGCCGATTTCGCGATCTGGGACGCCGACAAGGAAGTGACGCTCGACTGGAGCATGCTGCACGACAATGTCGGCTATACGCCTTACGCCGGTCGCCAGATCAAAGGCTGGCCCATCACCGTCGTGAGCCGCGGCCGGGTCGTGGTCGAGGAGGGCAAGCTCAACGCCGCGCGCGGTTCGGGCCAGTTCCTGCCCTGCGCGTCGCCCGATTCATCCAAACCGCTCGGCCAGGCCGCGCCGGAATTGCAGTCCATGTCGCGCTTTGGCCTGAAGCCGTTGTTCTAGAGGAGAAGAGAGCGTGTCCCGTCGTCTGAAAGTGTCCTCTGCCCAGCTGGGCCCGATCAATCTCGCCGACAGTCGCGCCAGCGTGGTCAAGCGCATGGTCGAGATGCTGAAGGAAGCCGATAGCCGGGGCTCGAAGTTCGTGGTCTTCCCGGAGCTCGCGCTGACGACCTTCTTCCCGCGCTACTGGACGGAGGATCAGGCCGAGGTCGACAAGTATTTCGAGAACCAGATGCCCAGTCCCGAGACGCAGCCGCTGTTCGAACTGGCGCGGTCCAAGGGCATCGGCTTCTACCTGGGCTATGCCGAGCGTACCGAGGAAGAGGGGGCGACGCATCGCTTCAACACCTCGATCCTCGTCGGACCGGATGGAAGGCTGATCGGCAAGTACCGCAAGGTCCACCTGCCGGGCCATGACGACCACCGGCCGAACGTGCCGTACCAGCATCTCGAGAAGAAATACTTCGAGGTGGGCGACCTCGGCTTCAATGTCTGGAAGATGTTCAAGGACGAGGTGATTGTCGGTCAATGCATCTGCAACGATCGGCGCTGGCCCGAGACGTTCCGTGTCATGGGGCTGAAGGGCGCCGAGATGGTGGTGCTGGGCTACAACACGCCGACCGACAACGTCTACGCGCCGCACGAGCCGCCTTATCTGCGCGTGTTCCACCATAATCTCTCGCTCCAGGCCGCGGCCTATCAGAACGGCATCTGGGTCGTGGCGACCGCCAAGGCCGGCAAGGAAGACGGCTACTGGTTGCACGGCGGATCGGTGATCGTGGCGCCGACCGGCGAAATCGTGGCCAAGGGCACGACCGAGGAGGACGAGGTCATCTCCTACGACTGCGACCTGGCGCTCGGTGAATACATCCGCAACACCACCTTCAATTTCGCCAAGCACCGGCGCCCGGAGCACTACAAGCTCATCAGCGAGCGTGCCGGCGTGAAGGTCGAAACGTCAAACTGAGGAATGATCGATGCAATACGCCGCGTCAGACGTTAACCCGCACGACCGCTACAAGATCCTGACGGCCTTCGTGCTGCCGCGCCCGATCGCCTGGGTGACCACCCTCGGTCCGACCGGCGTGGTGAATGCCGCCCCCTTCAGCTTCTTCAACGTGTTCGGCGAGGACCCGCCGCTGGTCATGTTCGCGATCAACAAGAGGCCGGACGGGCGCCTGAAAGACACCTGGATGAACATCCAGCGCACCAACGAATTCGTCGTCCACATCACCGACGAGCCGATGGCGCTGGAGATGCATAATTCGAGCGGTGACTTCCCGCCCAATGTCGGCGAGCCCGACTATCTCGGCCTCAAGCTCGCGCCGTCGGTCGACGTCAAGGTGCCGCGGCTGGCCGATGCGCCCTGGGCGATGGAATGCAAGACCTGGCAAATCATCAATGTGAAGGAAGAGCGCCAGCTCATCATCGGCGAGGGCACGCGCTTCCACATACGCGACGAGCTGTGGGATCCCAAGGCGATGCGCGTGCAGATGGACAAGTATCATCCCGTCGGCCGCATGTTCGCCGACCGCTACTGCCGCACCGACGATCGCATGGACTTCCCGGCGGCGCCGGTCGTGAAGGCGGAGGCCGCGGAGTAAGACGCCCCTTACCGGGCTTGTATGCCTGCCCGGGGGCGCCCATCTTTGGTTAATGACCGCGCGCTCCGTTGAAGGCTGGCCGCGTTGGCTGGCAGCACTCTTGATGGGCCTGCTGTCGATCCTGGCCCTGCTGATCGCGTCGTGGCTTCTGCGGACCTGTGCCGCGGTCGAGCCGTCGGCCAGGGTCGTCACGCTCGAGGCTGAGCCGCTACCGCCGCCGCCACCCTTGCCACCCGATCCCACGCCGGTGCTGAAGGCCTCGCTGGACGAGGCTGCGGCCGACGGCAGAAAGCTCATGGCCGAGGTTGCTGCCCTGGAGGCGGACATCAAGCGGGCGTTGGCGCAATGCAAGCCGGTCGAGCCGCCCAAACCGCCGCCACCGAAGCCGCCACCCGTCGCCCAGGCGCCACCTCCGCCGCCACCTCCACTGCCGGCCGATCGATGGGCGCAGAAGGACCTCACCATGCTGCAGGGCTGCTGGCGGCTGGGGCGGGACACGCGCGGCAGCCTCGATCAAAGCGGCCGGTCGGAAATGTGCGAGGTCAAGGCGGGCCGCATCTGCTTTGGAAGCAACGGAGGTGGCGAGCGCCAGTCGACCTCCGTTTGCCCGAGCACCGGCACCATCACCTGCACCGCACCGATCACCGCGAGGTTCGGCAATGACGACAAGCTCGGCACGACGCAGCCCGCGGTGCGCTGTAATCCGGGAACGGCGCAATGGAATGGCCCGCCCAACAGCATGAGTTGCCGCCGCGTCAGCGACACGCTGGCGCTCTGCCGCGACGGACTCAACTTCGAGTACGAGTTCCGTCGCGAGTAGGCCTCAGGCCGACCAGCCGAGCCGCGAGCGGCCGATCGCCATGGCGACGGCGGCCTGGCTGGGCTCGACCACGGGCAGGCCGACGTGGCGCTGCAGGCGGTCGCGGTAGCGGGCCATGCCGGCGCAGCCCATGACCAGCACGTCGGCGCCGTCCTCGTCGCGCAATTCGGCCGCGACCTCGGCCATGCGGGCGAAGGTGGTGGCCTCGTTGGACAGCTCGACGACGCCGAGGCCGATGGCGCGGTCGCCCGCCATGCGGTCGGCCAAGCCCATCTGTCCGACATAGCGTAGGTGGCGCGGAATGGACTTCTTCAGGATCGAGATCACGCCGAAGCGCTGGCCGAGCGTGAGCGCGGTCAGAATGCCGCACTCGGCAATTCCGAGGACCGGCTTGGTCGTCATTTCGCGCGCCGCATGCAGGCCGGGATCGGAGTAGCAGGCGATGACGAAGGCAGAGCAGTCGTTGTCGCGTTTGGTCACCATCTTGCCGATCGGTCCCACGACCTGCTCGACATGGGCCTGGCTCTCGATGCCGGGCGGGCCGTCTTTCAGGGTCACGCACTCGATGATGGGGCCGCCGTTCATGCGCAGCGGCTCCATGGCGGCATCGATGCCTTTGGTCACGGTTTCGGTCGAATTGGGATTGATGACGAGAATGCGATCCATGGCGGTGAGGATGGCCCCTAAATTGCTAATCAACAATGCCTGATCTAACGTCCGCGCTTGGGGATTTCTTTTGGGAGGCTCGATATGATGAAACGACGCTATGCCGCGATTGCCGCGGCCATTGTGCTTTGCGCGACCCCCGCGCTCGCGCAGGACAAGCTGCCGCCGCTCAGGACCGGCGTCGACGGCACCTTCGCCCCGCACGCCATGCCCAAGCTGGGCGGCGGCATCGAAGGCTTCCAGATCGACCTCTTCACCGAGGTCGCCAAGCGCATGAAGCGCGACATCACCATCGATGCCGTGAGCTTCTCGACCCTCATCCCCGGCATGCAGGCCGGCCGCTACGACTTCATCGCGGCGCCGACCACGGTCACCAAGGAGCGGGCGGAGAACATGCTGTTCACCGCGGGCTACCTGTGGACCGCCTTCCAGTTCGGCATCAAGAAGGGCTCGGCGCCGATCAAGAGCTGGGCCGACCTCAAGGGCAAGGCCGTCGCCGTCAACAAGGGCACACCCTACGAGACGCTGTCCAAGAAGATGGGTGAGGAACACGGCTTCACCGTTCAGGCCTACGACACCCAGCCTGACGCCGTGCAGGCCGTGCTCTCGGGCCGCGCCTATGCCACGCTGGTCGGCAACACCTCGATCATCTACGCCGCCTCGAAGAACCCGATGCTGGTGGCCGACCTGGAGCTCAAGGACACCCGCGCCGCCTGGGCCGCTCCCGTGCCGAAGAACAATCCGAAGCTGCGTGCCGAGCTTCAGGATGCACTCGACTGCATGAAGAAGGACGGCACCATCGCCAAGATGTCGGAGAAGTGGTTCGGCAAGAAGCCGGAGCCCGACGATCTCGCCGTCGTCATCACGCCGGGCTACGGCGTGCCGGGCATGCCGGGCTACGATCCGACCCCGCACGAACTGAAGTGCGGCTGATTCCGCGCTGATGAAACCGCAGCCCATCGTCGACGCGCGCGCGGTCCACAAGCATTTCGGCGCCCTTCATGTCTTGAAGGGCGTCGATCTCAAGGTGGCCGAGCGTGAACTGGTCTTCGTCATCGGCCCCTCGGGATCGGGCAAGTCGACCCTGCTGCGCTGCCTCAACCGGCTGGAGGAACCGTCCTCCGGCTCGATCGTGGTCGACGGCATCGACATGCTCGACCCCAGGACCGACATCAACCATGCCCGTCAGCGTATCGGTATGGTGTTCCAGTCCTTCAACCTCTATCCGCACATGACGGCGCTCGGTAACGTCACGCTGGCGCTGCGCAAGGTCGCGGGCAAGTCGCGCGCCGAGGCCGATCGCCTGGGCCAGGCCGCGCTGGAGCGCGTGGGCCTCGCCGACCGCGCCGAGCATACGCCGGGACAGCTCTCGGGCGGCCAGCAGCAGCGTGTCGCCATCGCGCGCTCGATTGCACTCGAGCCCCGCGTCATGCTGTTCGACGAGCCGACCAGTGCGCTCGACCCCGAGCTGGTGGGCTCGGTGCTGGAAGTCATGCGCTCCCTGCGCGAAAGCGGCATGACCATGGTGGTGGTGAGCCACGAGATGGGCTTTGCCCGCAACGCCGCCGACCGCGTTGTCTTCATGGACGACGGTCTGATCGTGGAGCAGGGGCCGCCGGCCGCGATCTTCGAGACGCCGACCCACGAGCGCACCCGCGCCTTCATCGGGCAGATCCAGCGCCACTGATGAGCACCTGGGAGCGCTTCCTCGACACGTTCTTCAACGGCAAGGTAATGCTCAAGTACCTGCCGGACATCCTCTGGGGGGTGGTGGTCACGATCGAGCTGGCGGTGCTGATCGTGCTGTCCGGCCTCGCCGCCGGTCTTGCCCTCGCCCTGCTGCGCAGCCTAGCCATCCGGCCGCTCAACTGGCTGATCATCTTCATCGTCGATCTGTTCCGCTCGTTGCCTCCTCTGGTCATCATCGTGCTGATGTACTTCGGCCTGCCGTACGCCGAGGTCTCGCCCTCGGGCTTCGTCTCGACCTGGCTGTCGCTCGCCTTCGTGCTGATGGCCTTCTCCGAGGAGATCTTCTGGGCCGGCATCACCTCCGTGCACAAAGGCCAGTGGGAAGCCTCGCGCTCGACCGGCCTCTCGTTCGGCCAGACGCTGATGAACGTCGTGCTGCCGCAGGCGCTGCGCCTCACCATTCCGCCGCTCACCAACCGCACCATCGCCATCACCAAGGGCACCGCGCTCGGCACCGTCGTCGCGGTGTCGGAGATCCTGGGCGCGGCGAGTTCGGCCATGTCCAACTCCTACAATCCCTCGCCGCTGATGATGGGCGCCGCGGCCTATCTCGTGCTGTTCCTCCCCGTCGTGGTGCTGGCACGCCGTCTCGAACGCAGATTCGCCTGGAAGAAATGAGGGCGAAGAAATGATCCAGACTTTCTTCAACGTAGAAATCATCGCCGCTTCGTGGCCGATCGTGGTCGCGGGCCTGCTGAACACCGTGCTGCTGTCGCTGATCGTGGTGCCGCTCGGCCTGTTCGGCGGCCTCATCCTGGCGTTGCTGGCGTCGGTGCGTCATCCGGCGGTGCGCTGGCCACTGATGGTCTGGGTCGATTTCTTCCGCGCCTTCCCGCCGCTGGTGCTGCTGATCCTCCTGTTCGCCGGTCTTCCTTTCGCCGGCCTCGACCTCGGCGGTTTCGCCTGCGTGGCCATCGCCTTCTTCCTCAACACCGGCTCGTATTACGGCGAGATCTTTCGCGCCGGCATCGAGTCGGTCCCGGCGGGCCAGGTCGAAGCGGGACGCTCGACCGGCCTCAGCCGCCTGCAGGCGATGCGCTACATCGTGCTGCCGCAGGCGGTGCGCAACGTGCTGCCCGATCTCCTCTCGAACACGCTCGAGGTGGTGAAGCTCACCTCGCTCGGCAGCGTCGTCGCAGTCCCTGAGCTGCTCTACCAGGCGCGCCAGGCGCAGAGCCTGACTTATAATCCGACGCCGATCGTGGTGGCGGCGGTGATCTACTTCCTCATGCTGTGGCCGCTGGTCCGGCTGCTGAGCCGCCTGGAAAACCGGGCTCTCGCGGGGCGGCGCTAGTTGTATTCCTCCAGCATCCGGCCGTCGGGCAGGATGGTGACTTTGGTCGGCACGCCCTTGGGGCGGGTCGGCACGGGATCGCGGGTCGCGTCGACCTTCCACGTACCGTCGTTCCGCTGCTCCATTCGCTGCACCTTGTAGCCCTGCGATTGCACGCGATCGCGCGCCAGCGACTGGGTGTTGGGATTGGCCGCGCCGGCGGAGGTGCCGCCCGGCGGCACGGTGGGCGGCAGCGCCGGCTGGACGGGGGCCTGCGAGCCGATCGACGTCACCGGCGGCAGGCTGGGATTGAGCTGGGCCATGGCCGCGCCCGAGGTGGCGACCAAGGGCAGAAGAAGAGCGAGCAGAGCGGGGGCGAGCAGGGGGCGGCGCATGCTTCCGATATGGAACCCCTTTCCAAGCGCCGCAACGCCGGGAGTCACAATTATCGGCGAACAGGCCAGGCGATTGATAAGACGCATCTTTCCTGCCCAACGGAGTCACGGACTGTCGAAAAACGAAAGTGGCGCCTCGCGCTGGCGGGCCTGCAGCCTGGTGTCGACGTACAACAACAGCCGCACGTTCATGCGCGAGACCGGCAGATCGAAAAGGCCGCGCTTCCGGGCCGGCGGGGACGCGAGCGCAGCCTCCCAGGCCTCGGCAAAGCCCGGAACCCGGGCGCGCCAGACATAGGGCGTGGTGCGGTCGACATCGACGATGGCGGCGGCGAAGGCAGCACAGCCCGTGGCGTTGAGGGCTCTTAGAAAGGCGCGGTGGCGCTGGCCCTTGCTCTGCCATTTGCGCCGGCGGTGGCGGGGGAGTGGGGCAGGGTTGGGTATCTGGACGGGGCGGTTCATCGGCTCCTCCTATCAAAGAGGAGGATAGGAAAAATATACGATCCTGTCAAGCGCTCCGGGGCCGGGCCTTGGGCCGCGCCTTGGGTTGGGCCTCGGGCTGGGCCTCGGGTTTGCGGTCTGGCTGTTCGTAGCGCCGGTATTCATGGTCGGGATCGTAGGCGCCGCGCTCGGCCTCCTGGCCCGGGGCGGCGTCGGGAACGGGCTGTTCGTGGGTACGCCGGTCATCGCCCTGTTCCGTCGCGCTGTAGCGGCCATATGCCTTCTGAACGTCGGCCTTCCGCACCTCGCGCGGGCGGGGACGGTCCTGTTTGGAATGTTTGTCGCCGGCCATGTCGTGCTCCTGCCTGGATCCGTACTCAATTCTCCGGACTCAATGCAGGAGCGGCGGGTGAGGTTCCCCGCTCAGGCGATCGGAGCCCCGCGCCGCCTGGAGGCAAACCACAGCCACGCCGCCGCCACGATCAGCAACGCGAAGGCGATCGGCCCGTGCGGGCTCGCATGCGCGACCTGCAGCTCCCAGCCGAAGCCCACCAGCGGCACCATGCTGGCCCAGCCCGCGCGGCCGGCCTGCAGGAGCGACGCGGCCACCAGCACGGCGCTGGCGAAGGCTGCCCACGAGGCCGTCTCGCTCACGAACGAGCCGACGCCGCCGATGATCGGATCGACCCACAGCGTGTTCTGCAGCTGAACGATGCCCTCGAACTGCTGCGGGGTGAGCTTGTCCGCGGCCACCATCTGCTGGACCACGAGGATGGTGCGGCCGAGCCCGATGCCGCCGATCGCGTCCAGGATGGTGAAGTAGAGCGCGAAGACGAAGATGGACGCGCGGGCCAGCCACGCCGTGACGCGGGTTGCGCTGCCATCCGTGGCGCCGATGCCGTCCAGCATCAGCCACAGGCCGACGGCGACGAGGCCGACCATCGGCGTCTGGATCATGTGCAGCACGAACCACCAGTGCGGCCCGAAATAACCCAGCGCCGAATGCGCCACGTGCGGATCGGTGTGGGAGAGGAATTGGTACATGCCGGGCGTCGTGGTGAAGCCGGCGGGATGGAACAGCTCGACGGCGATCAGGACGGCGGGGGCGACGCAGAGGCAGAGCCACCAGAGGAGAGGTTTCATGTGCCGATACTGGGCGGATTCCAGCCTGTCGTCAGCAGCGTTGAGGCTCGAGACCTACTCTGCTGCGACATGCTCTTTCTGTCGTGGAATGTAATCGCGGTTGCCGACGGCCGACCAAACCAGAAGATCGGTGTCCACGCCCATCCACTGGAGCCGCTGGATCACGTCTTCTCGCAAGCCCCCGTGAAGGGTCTTCTCGAACCTGCCGGAACGTATATGGCTGACGTTGGTGGCGCGGGTGCCGTCGAGCGAGCGCCCGAGCTCGGCCTCGATCGCCTTGAGGTGCTCGCGCCGCGCGAGGCGCACGGCGTGGTGCAGGTTCCGCCAATCGCAGCGGGATGTTCCCTGCAGGTGATTGAGCAGGTCGGCCAGGATCTCGGCCGGCCGCTCGATCAGGCGTTCATAGGGGACCAGCCGCACCAGGCCGCGATGCCGGGCGGCCATGGTCTGGAATGAGATGAACTGCTTGGCATAGGACGGCAGCGCTTTGCCGAACAGGTAATCGCGGAAGGGCACACGGGCGAGCGGCTGGCCGTCGACTCTGTTGTAGGTCGGGCTTGGATGGCTGATGCAGTAGCAATAGTAGGAGGCCGCCTGAGCCAGCGGGTTGCGATAGACCAGCGCCATCGGGGCACTGCGACCGGCCGCAGCGGCCCGGTCCAATGTCCGGACGGACAATGGCGTGTATTCAACCTCCGCCGCGAGATCGATCGGCGTGTAGGGGTAGTTCAGCCCTTCGTGCAGGTAGTCGTATCCGGGAACGTGGAAGCCGGTCCTGGCCCACCAGCCATGGTCGTCGACGGAGTCGGCAAAGCCCGGGCACACGGTATGGCCGATGAAGAGGTGCTCGGCCGGCATCGACCGTTGCGTGAGGAAGAGAGGCCCCCCCTTGAAGCGGCGAAAATCGAAAGGCGTCCCCGACGGCCGGCCGACGACTTCGCCCGTGAGGCGGTCTTCTATGCGTCCACCACGATCGAGATGGATCAGGAACGACACGGCATAGCGCAGGAACCAGGTCCCCGAACGCGGAATGGCAGCCAGGATGGGCAATTTCTTGATCGCGGGCACTCGATGTCTCCTTGAAGGAGAAGCGCGTCTACTCGGCTTCGGTAGCCCTGAGTGTCACCATGGGCCGTTGTCGGAACGCGATGCCAGCGTTCGCGGATCGTGATTTCTGCGTCGTTCCCTATAATTTCGCTCGCGCGGGGGGCTCGCCTTCGGCTTCCCGGTCTACTTCGAGCGCATGGACAACACACAGACCGCCAGCATGGACATCGCCGTCGGCAAGTCGCGGGCGATCGCCACGCTGCCCGGCGTCTTCGCATCGCCCGGCGGGGTGCCGATCATGGTCGACGGCAAGGTGACCGGCGCCGTGGGCGTGAGCGGTGTTACCGGCGACCAGGACGAGCAGTGCGCCAAGGCGGGGCTCGGCAGCTAGAGTCTTTCATAATCTTGGGGACCGCGAGCCTCCGGCTCGCTCGTGATC
>CAMAYC010000006.1 GCA_945862125.1 Reyranella massiliensis 521 | reverse complement strand
TCGGCGCCCCGCCTCACGGTGGCGCCGCGCCCGGCGTCGACCGCATCGTCATGCTGCTGGCCGACGAGCCCAACATCCGCGAGGTCATCTGCTTCCCGATGAATCAGCAGGCCGTCGACCTGATGATGGATGCGCCGGCCGAACTGCCGGCTGAGAAGCTGCGCGAGCTGTACATCGGCTTGCGGCTGCCGCCCCCCAGGAGGGACTAGGGGTGGTACGGTTCGTGCAAATTGACTGAATCTATAAAAGAAAGTACCTTCAAGAGGTTATAGTCTTTTCATAAAGAAGATTATGAGCTCTTTTCGGCTCCCCATTTTATTTTTGCCATTGGTCGCGGGCCTTGCCCTCCTGACCGGCGCCTGTGGTGCGCCTTTGGCGGTCTCGGCCGTGAGCTATGGCAGTGACGGTGCCATGCTGGCGACGACCCACAAGACCGGGACCGATCATGTCGCCTCGATGGTGTCCAAGAAGGACTGCGCCCTGTGGCGCGCCTTCCGTGGCCGCGATATCTGCAAGGAGCGGGAAGAGGGCGCCAAGGATCCCTATGCTGTCGACTACACCGAGCCGCAGCGTTCGGTCTCCGAAGATGGAACGACGTACCTGCCGCCGCTCCGCCCCGCCCCCGACGCCCCGGCCTCGAGCTGGGATGCAGCCGCTTACAAGACCAACCCGGCACCGTCTCCGTCACCGTCCGAGCCGGTGACCGCCGTTGCCGTGGCAACGCCGGCCCAGCCTGCCGCTACAACTCCTGCCGCGACGGTGCCCGCCGCGCCCAAGGCCACGAGAGCCAAGGTCGCGCGCTCGGCTAAGAAGCCTTCACGAGGTCCGGTGGTGCCTGCCCCTTGAGCAGGAAGGCTTCCAGATTGTCGAGCGCTTTGAAGCCCATCGCATTGCGCGTCTCGACCGTGGCCGAGCCCATGTGCGGCAGCAGAAACGCATTCTCGAGATCGTAGTAGCCCTGGTGGATCTTGGGCTCGCCGTCGAACACATCGAGCCCCGCCGAGGCAAGCCAGCCGCTCTTCAGGGCTGCAATCAGCGCCTCGTCGTCGACCACGCCGCCGCGCGCCGTATTCACCACGACCGCGCCCTTGGGCAGCCTGGCGATGCGCTCGGCGTTGACCCATTTGCGGGTGGCCGGCGTCATCGGGGCGTTGATCGACAGGAAGTCGCAGTACGGCAGCATGTCGTTGGCATCGGCGTGGAAAGTCGCGCCCTTTTCAAGGTCGGCGGGCAGGCGGCTGCGGTTGCTGTAGTGGATCTGCATGCGAAAGGCCCGGGCCCGGTCGGCGACCGCCTGGCCGATGCGGCCCATGCCGAGGATACCAAGTCTCTTGCCGGTGACATGCACGCCGGTGAGCTGGTTGGGGTTCCAGCCGACCCAGTTGTGGGTCCGCAGCATGGTCGTGCCCTCGTGGGCCCGCCGTGCGGCCCCCAGCAGGCAGAGCAGGGTGATGTCGGCGGTGGCGTCGGTCAGCACGTCAGGCGTGTTGCTGACGACGATATTGCGCTTGGTGGCGGCCGCCACATCGACATGCTCATAGCCCACCGAGAAGGTCGAAATGATCCTGATCGAGGCGGGCAGGCCGGCGATCGTCTCGCCATTGAGGGCATCGCCCGCCGCGCACATGATGCCGTCGCAGCCGGCCGATGCCTTGACCAGCGCCGGGCCGTCATAGAGCCGGTCCTCGGGGTTCAGGACGGCGTCGAAGCTGGCTGTCAGGCGGGTTTCGACGTCGGGTGGAAAGTGCCGGGTCGCGAGTACCCTGGGTTTGCGATTGGTCATGGTCGCTATCCTCCCTGTGCAGCCCTGCCGCAGGCGATCATTCTGGTATTCCGCGCGCATGGATATTACGCTTGGCTGCCCGGCTACAAGGCCTAGCCCCCAGCCATTGTCCGTTGACCACGTATAGTTTTCGCCGTCCTCGCGTCCAAACAGCGGTCCTTCTTACCGCCGTCGGCGCCATGCTGTTGCTGGCCCTGTGGATAAGCGTTGCAGGTGCCCAGCAGCAGGAAAGCGCGCTGGTGCCTCATCGCGCCACCTACGACATGAAACTGTCGGTTGCCCGCCCCAACAGCGGGATCATCGAGGTGAGCGGTCGCATGGTCATCGAGAATGTTGATTCCTGCGACGCCTGGGAGGTCAAGCAGCGCATCAAGCTCAAGTTCCTGCGCAACGACAGCGAGGAGTTCAGCACCGATTCGAGCTTTACCAGCTACGAGACCAAGGACGGCCTGGGACTGCGCTTCAGCGTCCGCAACATCCAGGACGACGAGGTCGAGGAGGAACTTCGCGGCCATGCCGATCTCGTGGCCACAGGCGGCAAGGGCAACGCCACCTTCACGCTGCCCGAGGCACGCAGCTTCGAACTGCCGGCCGGCACCCTGTTCCCGACCACCCATCTCGCATTGATCATTCGGCACGCCCGCGATGGCGACAAATCGGCATCCTACAGCGTGTTCGATGGCGCCCGGCTGGATGGTGCCTTCCAGGTCAATGCCGTGATCGGCCGTCCGCCGCGCGCCACCGGAGCGCCAGCCGTCCGCGGTGACGTGGCACTCCTGCGCAACCAGCCGGCGTGGGGCGTACGCCTCGCCTTCTTCGCCACTGGCGATCAGGGCACCAACCCCGAGTACGAGCTGGCGCTCGACTTGCTGGGCAACGGGATCGCCCGGTCGATGTTGCTCGACTACGGTGACTTCGCAGTCGATGCTCGTCTCGTTCAACTCCAAGCGCTGCCGAGGCCCAAATGTTGAATTTCCGCCATGCCACGCCCGCGGTTCTCGCCGCAGCCTTCGGTATCGCCGCCGCCGCGCCTGCGACGGCGCAGGATTTCGCACCGCATCGCGCCGTCTATTCGGTCACCACGATGGACAAGGGAAAGCCGAGCGGCGACGCGCCCGGCACCTATGCCTTCGAACTCAAGCTCACCTGCGACGGCTACATCGTCCATCAGCGCCTGCGGCTGGAAACAGCCGGTGCGCGAGGCTCGATCGTGTCCGAGCAGCAATCGCAGATGACGGAGAGTCGTGACGGCAGGAAGCTCGTCTTCGAACATCGCACGACCTCCAGCGGCAAGCAGACGGCGCTGGTCAAGGGGGAGGCGCTGATCGCCGACGACGGCAACGGCCAGGCGAGGTTCACCGACCCCGAGGGGCAGACCGTGGCACTGCCGGCCGGTACGCTGTTTCCCGTCGCCATCGCGCGCGCCACGATCCGTCAGGCCAAGGCGGGCGAGACCGGGTTCGATGCCCTGTTCTTCTTCGGCGACAAGGTGAAGCCGCCGCAGTCGGTGAACATCCTGATCGGCAAGGTGCCGAAGCGCCTGGCCGAGGTGAAGATACCGGAGGGGGCGGAGGCCCTGGTCGACGGCCGCCCGCGGATTTACTACCGCGCGGGCTTCTTCGACGCCGGAAGCAAGGGACAGGGTGAGCCCGCGTTCGAGATGGCGAGCCTCACCCTCGACAATGGCATCGAACTCTTCGGCACCCATGAAGAGTCCGACGGCGGCATCGAATACCGCATCACCCGTCTCGAGGCGCTGCCAAAGCCGACCTGTAACTAGGCGCTCTCCGGCCAAAGCCAGGCGGCGCCGCGCACGCCGCTCGAATCGCCGTACTTGGGCGGCAGCAGCCGGGTCGCGATGCTGTCGCGCTCGGAGAACACGTATTCCTTCCATCGTTCCGGCACGCGCCTGTAGAGCTGCGCGATGCGCGACAGGCCGCCGCCCAGCACGATGGCATGCGGGTCGAGGATGTTGATGACGATCGACAGCGATCGCGCCAGCCGGTCGCAATAGCGTTCGATCTCGGCGGCAGCTTCGGCATCGCCCACCAGCGCGGCCTCGGCGATGTCGGTGGCGCGCAGCGTCCGGCCGGTGCGTGCGGCGAACTGGCCTTGCAACGCGGGGCCGCTCAGCCAGGTTTCGATGCAGCCGATGGCGCCGCAGTAGCAACGCGGTCCGGGCCGTTCGTCGTCGCGGGGCAGAGGCAGCGCATTGTGACCCCATTCGCCGGCGATCGCCTGGGCGCCGGTCAGCGGCTTGCCATCGACTACGACGCCGCCGCCCACGCCGGTTCCCAGGATCACGCCGAACACGATCTGGCAGCCGGCCGCGGCGCCATCGGAGGCCTCCGACACGGCGAGGCAGTTGGCATCGTTGGAGAGACGTACCTCGTCGCGTCCCAGTGCGCGCTTGAGATCGACGTCGAGTGGATGGCCGTTCAGGTGGGTCGAGTTGGCGTTCTTGATCAGGCCGGTCGCCGGCGACAGTGCGCCGGGATGGCCGACGCCGACGCGACAGCGCGCGCCGACCTGCGCCTCGAGATCACGAACGAGACGCGCGACCGCATCGACCGTCGCTGCATAGCCGTCCTGCGGCGTCGCCACGCGCAGCCGCGCCCGCTCGTCGCCATCGGCACCGAGCACGATGCCTTCGATCTTGGTGCCGCCGAGGTCGATGCCAATTCGCATGGGGCCGATCCGCATGCACTCAGCTTGCGAGAGGCTCAATTCGGGGTGGCCGGGAGGAACTTGAAGGGCTCGGCCGGCTTGAATTGGCTCGCGGTCTCGCCGGAGAAGACCTCGCCGTTCTGGATGGTGAGTTTCTTCACCGGGGCGCCAGGCTTGAGGTCAAGCTTGTCGAACGACACCCAGAAGGTGTTGGGCCGGGTCGCCGAGTCGAAATAATAGACGAGGTTCTTCTGGTCCGAGACGGTGCGCCAGATGGTCGACGCGATGTTGGGCTGGTCCGGTGTCGTGATGCCGAGCGGCACGCTGACGGCACGCTGTACGCTCATGACGCTCGCCACCGCCTGATAGGCGAAGGATTGCTGCGGGACACTCTTGATGTAGTTCGGGTCTGCCTTCGTCGGGATCGCACCCAGCAGGAACGAGGCGCGCGCGAAACGGTCGGCGGCCCGGTTGGTGCCGGGCAGGAAGGTCAAGCCGCCGATGCTCTTCCAGTAGTCGTTGAGAGCGAGCTGCTGATCGTAGACCGGCGAGTTGGTCATCACGGTGTACTGCTTGCCGTGGTGGATCACCAGTTTGCCGCCGACATACTCGAAGATCGCGGAGTCGCCGGAGGAATCGGAGATCGCCAGATGCAAGGCAGTCGGCGCTCCGTTGGGCAGTGAAGGGGCGAGCATGTTGAAGGGCTGTGCCCGCAGCGCCGCCACCGCCTCCGTTACCGTCGCAAAATTGTCGAGGACGTACTGCACCCAAGTCGAGATCGAGAGGTAGGGACGGGCAGGGTCGGCCTTGGGGTACTCCGACTCAGCGAGGTAGAGCAGATTGGCGACTAGGCCCTTCTCGTTCATGCCGTCGGTGCTGCCGATCTCGTAGCCCGAGACGACGACGCTGCCGTGCTTCGACGTCCATTCGAGGGACTTCGGACCGGCCGCGCCATTACGCTTCAGGCCGGCCGGGAAGACCCAGAGATTGGAGAACATGTCCTCCTGCCAGTCCATGTTGCGCCCGGTGATCACCATGTTGTCGGTGCCGACATAGAGCGTGCGCGTGCAGGCGAGGGCGGTGCCGATCGCCGTGCTGACAATGAGCGCAGCCGAAAGTGCCAGTACCGAGAGCCTCGAGTGCCGTGGCGTCATGGTTTTCTCTCCTCCCGATTGTCCGTTGGCCGCGATCTCACAGGAAACGCGTGCGTATGTCGACGCTGTTCTCCACGCCGATCCTGTCGAACGTCGACGTCAGCCATCGGGTTGCGGCCTGCCGTCCCGCCGTGAAGAGGAATTCCAGGAAATCCTGTTCGATATTGAACTTGCTCACGGCACCCAACGGCGACAGCACCGCCGGATCGGCGATGGAGTGGATGAGCAGCTTCCTCAGGCGGGTGCCGAACTCGCCGGTGACGGCGCCCATGTCGATCAGCTCCTGCACGAAGGCGATGGCGCGCATCTCGGCCATCAGCGCGCCGCCGAAGGTGATCTCGTTCAGCCGGTCGGCGATCTCGGCGTTGGAGCGCGGCACGACCTCGCGGCTCGGCGGGTCGACCTCGACGATCACCACGTCGGCGCTGTCGCTGTTGTAGATGAACGGCCAGATCGGCGGGTTGCCGCGGAAGCCGCCGTCCCAGTAGGCCTCGCCCTCGATCACCACCGCGTCGTGAACGTTGGGCAGGCAGGCCGAGGCGAGCAGCGCGTCGATCGAGAGCTCGTCGCGGGTGAAGATCCTGACCTTGCCCGTCCGCACGTTGGTCGCGGCGATGAAGGCCTTGACCTGATGGCAGGCGCGCACCGATTTTTCGTCGAAGTGCCGGCGCAGCAGCTCGCGCAGCGGGTCGAACTTCAGCGGATTGCGCTGCCAGGGTGAGAGGGTGCGCTGGATCAGGTCGGCCCACAGGGCTCCGGCCGAATCGTCGAGGTTCCAGTTGCCCTGCAGGCGGTCGAGCGGCGTGCGCTGGATGGGGCTCGCGACCGACATCGAGCCGAGTTCGGTCCAGAAGGCGCGCAACGCCGTCCGCGCGCCCTCGGGGCCGCCGTTCGCCCAACCCTGCAGCAGGATGGCAGCATTCATGGCGCCGGCGCTGGTGCCGCTCACCGCCTCGAATTCCAGCCTTCCGTCCTCGATCAGCGCGTCGAGCACGCCCCAGGTGAAAGCGCCGTGCGAGCCGCCGCCCTGCAAGGCGAGATTGATGCGCTTGGTCTCGGTCATCCGTCTATCCTCTGCGCGGGCGGGGCGGTAGGCTTAACTCTAGCAGGCGCGTGTCGAGGGCGGCTTCATTATGGCGAAGAGCAGAGCAGGCGGACCGTGGCGAAAGCGCCCGGCGACCATTCTCTGGATGCTCTCGATCGGCCAGCTCATCTCCTGGGGCCTCGTCTACTACACCTTTCCGCTGTTTGTCGTGCCGATGACGCAGGAACTCGGCTGGTCGCGCAGCGGCATGTTCGGGGCGCTGTCGGCTGGACTGCTGGTGGCCGGTCTGTGCTCGATCCCGGTCGGCGCCTGGATCGACCGAGGCCACGGTCGCCTGCTGATGACGGGCGGATCGGTGTTCGCCGCCGCCCTGCTGATAGTCTGGTCGCGTGTCGACTCGCTGCCGGTCTTCTACCTGATGTGGATCGGGCTCGGTGCCTGCCAGGCCGTCATCCTCTACGAACCCGCTTTCGCCGTGATCACCCGGGTCTACGGGCCACGCTACAAGCAGGCCATCCTGCTGATGACCTTCCTCGGCGGCCTCGCCAGCACCTTCGGCATTCCGTTCGCTCAACTACTGATCGAGCGCATCGGGTGGCGGCCGACGCTCGATGTGATGGCCGCGATCATCCTGGGCGTCGCGCTCATGCATTGGCTGTTCGTGCCGGGACCGAAGGACGAGGCGATCGCCATCGCCGTGCCGATTCTGCCCGTCGACGGCGCCAAGAGGAAGAGCCCGCTGGCCGCGGCGGTCCGCATGCCCGCCTTTTGGGGCCTCGTCGTGGCCTTCGCCGGCTACGGACTTGCCTTCTCCGCCATGAGCTTCCACCTGATCCCGCTGCTCGACGACCGCGGCGTGCCGATTGCGGTGGTGATGGCCATCATCGCGCTGATCGGCCCGATGCAGGTCGTGGGCCGTGTCCTGCTGATGGTCGGGCAGAAGCACATCACCACCATCCAGCTCGGCGCGGGGATCTACTTCGCCTTTCCGGTGGCGATGACGATGCTGGCGCTGGGCGTCAGCGACGTCTACGGCCTGATCCTGTTCGCCATCATCTACGGCGTCGCCAACGGGCTGATCACGATCCTGCGCGGCATGGCGGTACCGGAATTCATCGGACCCGAGGGCTATGGCGTGGTCTCGGGCGCGCTCACCATGCCCACCAACATCATGCGTGCCGTCGGTCCGATCGTGGCCTCGCTCGCCTGGGGTGCCTTCGGTGGCTACACCGCTGTGCTGTGGGGACTGGCCGGAATCATGCTGGTCGCCGCCATCGGCTTCGCCGCGGCGGCGTGGCTGTCGAGGCGCCACGCCGGCCCGGCATAGGGGCGGTTACTCTGCCGCCAGCTTCTCCGCCTTGGGTTTGAGGTGCTGCACCTTGGGCATCACTTCCCTGGAGAGCAATTCCAGCGAGTGCCGCCACGCCCTGGGGTTTTCGACATAGTCGAAGCCGAACACCAGGAGCTGCCCGAAGCCGCCGACCTCGTCGTAGATCTTCTCGATCTTCTCGATGACGGTTTTCGGCGAGCCCACGATCCAGTTGTGCCTGGCGCAGTATTCCGGCGTCACGTCGGAATCGGCGACGTTCGGGTCGACCTTGAGGTATTCGAGGAAGCCGAACTGGGCGAGGAGCGGCAGGAAGTACTCCCGCATCATGCGGCCCATGTGCGAGCCGACCGAGAGCTTCATCGCCTCCTCGTCGGTGTCAGCGACGAAGACCTCGCGCACCATGCGCCATTGGCCGCGGTCGGGCGTGCGGCCGGATTTCGCCGCGCCGATCTCGACCGATTCCCAATGGCTGCGCACGTAGGCCGGGTTGAGGTTGAGGCTCATCGGCAGGTAGCCCTTCTCGCCCGCGAGCTTCAGCGTGTCGGAGCCCTTGGAGAGGCCGGCGACACCGATCGGTGGGTGAGGGCTTTGCAGCGGCTTGATGTGCGGCTTCAGGAACCCGAACATCGTGTCGGGCTTGGTGACGTGCCAGAACTTGCCCTTGTAATCGAACGGCTCGGTCGAACTCCACAGCTTCAGGATGATGTCGAGCGCTTCGCGGGTCATGTCGCGGTTCTGGCCCGACATGCCGTCGACATTGAACATCGCCCAGTCGCTGGGCAGGCCCGAGGCTGCGACGCCGAAGTTGAGCCGTCCGCCCGAGATGTGATCGAGCATGGCCACGCGGTTCGCGAGTTCGGCCGGGTGATGGTAGGGCAGCAGGAAGCCGCCGGGCCCGAGGCGGATGTTCTTGGTCTGCATCAGCGCCTGCGCCACCAGCAGGTCAGGCGAGGGGTGCGGCTCCCACGGCGCGGTGTGATGCTCGCCGATCCAGGCCTCGGTGAAGCCCAGCTCGTCGAGCCAGCGGATGACTTGCAGGTCCCATTCGTGCCCGTCCTTGAGGGAGCGCTCGGGCGGATGAGACGGCATCGTGAAATATCCGAACTGCATCGTTTCCTCCTGGGTTTTTGTGTTTGTTGGAGGAAGTCGACTACCATCCCGGGGGCGGCGCAAGATGCGAGGATGCATGGCTGACGACGTTTTGATTCTCATCGACCAGCAGAAGGCGATGGAGCATCCCAAATGGGGACCCCGCAACAATCCCGACGCGGAACGGAATATCGCCCGGCTGCTGGCGGCCTGGCGCGCGCGGGGCGGCCCGGTCATCCATGTAAAGCACGACGGCACCAGGCCGGAGTCGCCGTTCAGGCCGGGGCAGGAGGGCAACGACTTCCTGCCGCTCACCGCGCCGCTTCCCGGCGAGGTCGTCGTAGCCAAGAAGGTGCACAGTGCCTTCATCGGGACGGACCTGACTCAGCGTCTTAAAGCGATGGGCCGCCCGAAGCTGGTGATCTGCGGCGTACTGCTGGCCAACTCGGTCGAGGCAACCGTGCGGGTAGGGGCAAATCTCGGTTTCTCGATCCGCCTGCCGGCCGATGCCTGCTGGTCGTGCGACAAGCGAGACCTGACCGGGCGGCTGTGGCCGGCCGAGGACGTGCACCAGCTCACCCTGGCACTGCTCCAGGGCGAGTATGCGGCGGTGACTTCGTCGGAGGAGATTCTCGCGTTTGAGGGGCGTATCTAAATTGAAGCCCGAATGGAAACGGGACGGCCTCGCGGCCGCCCCGTTCTCGTCTGGGAAGAGAGCCTGGATCAGCCGAGCTGGATCCAGGTCGTCTTGATCTGGGTGAACTTGTCGAAAGCGTGCAGCGACTTGTCCCGGCCGTTGCCTGACTGCTTGTAGCCGCCGAATGGCGTGGTGATGTCGCCGCCGTCGTAGGTGTTGACCCACACCGAGCCGGTGCGCAGGCCCTTGGCGAACTTGAAGGCCTTGTTGATGTCCGAGGTGAAGATCGCGGAGGCGAGGCCGTAGATCGTGTCGTTGGCCATGGTCAGCGCCTGCTCGGCGTCCTTGACCGAGATGACCGACAGCACTGGCCCGAAGATCTCCTCCTGGGCGATCTTCATCTTGTTGTCCACGCCGTCGAACACGGTGGGCTCGATGAAGCTGCCGGCATTGTCGATATGGACTTGCTTGCCGCCCATGGCGAGTCTGGCGCCTTCCTTCTGGCCGGCGTCGATATAGCCCATGACCCGCTTGGTCTGGGTCTCGTCGACCATGGCGCCCATCTGTGTCTTGGGGTCGAGCGGGTCGCCCGGCATCATCTTCTGGCCGATCGCCATCACCTTGGCGAGGAACTCGTCCTTGATCTTGTCCTCGACGATCAGGCGGGAGCCCGCGGTGCAGACCTCGCCCTGGTTGAACCAGATGCCGAAGGCGGTGCGACGGGCGGCGATGTCGAGGTTGGGCGCGTCGGCCAGCACGATGTTGGGCGACTTGCCGCCGCACTCAAGCCAGACCTGCTTCATGTTGGAGTCGCCGGAGTACTTGAGGAAGTACTTGCCGACCTCGGTCGAGCCGGTGAAGGCCAGCACGTCTACGTCCATGTGACGGCCGAGTGCCTGGCCCGCGGTTTCGCCGAAGCCCGGCAGGACGTTGAACACGCCCTCGGGGATGCCGGCCTCGGCCGCGAGCTCGGCTAGGCGGATGGCGGTGAGCGGCGACTGCTCGGCGGGCTTCAGGATGACCGAGTTGCCGGCGGCGAGCGCCGGCGAGATCTTCCAGCAGGCCATCAGCAGCGGGAAGTTCCAGGGCACGACGCAGGCCACCACGCCTGCGGCCTCGCGGGTGATCATGGCGATCACGTTGCCGGGGGTCGGCGCCACCTCGTCATAGATCTTGTCGATGGCCTCGGCGAACCACTGCACCGTGTTGGCCGAGCCCGGGACGTCGACCGTGGTCGAGAAGGCAATGGGCTTGCCCATGTCGAGCGTCTCGAGCAGGGCCAGCTCCTCGCGGTTCTTCATCATCAGCTCGGCGAGCTTCAGCATGATGCGCTTGCGCTGGGCCGGCGCCATGTTGGCCCAGGTGCCCTTGTCGAAGGCGGCGCGCGCGGCCTTTACGGCGGCGTCGACGTCAGCGGTATCGCAGGCCGCGACCTAGGTCAGGACCTGGCCGGTCGCCGGGTTGATGCAGTCGAAGGTCTTGCCCGAGACGGAGGGTGCGAACTTGCCGCCGATGAAGGCCTGGTTGCGGTAGGCGATGGCGCCGACTCGGGTCTTCCAGCCGTCGCGCGAAAGCTGGGCGCTCAATTCATTTCCTCCGGTTGCTTGGATGGGGCGGAGCCCAGCCGCAAATCGGCCCACGAAAAAGCCGCCCGAAAGGGCGGCTTTGGCGGCAGGCGGTGGGACCACCTTACTTGATTTTGGATTCCTTGAAGACGACGTGCTTGCGCGCGACCGGGTCGTACTTCTTGAGCTCGAGCTTCTCGGTCTTGGTGCGCGGGTTCTTCTTGGTGACGTAATAGAAGCCGGTGTCGGCGCTGGACACCATCTTGATCAGGATCGAGGTCGGCTTGGCCATGGTCTTGTCCTTATGCCCGGAAGGGCGAATTCCTTGGGAGGCGGCAAATTAGTCGCGGCGGGCGCGGTGTCAAGCGCCGGAAATGGCCTACTGGCGAGCCGCCTGGAAGGTCGCGGCCTGCACGGCATGAGCATAAAGGGCGCGGTCGTGCAGCAGCTGGCTGGCGATCTCGATATCGCGTTCGGGCGAATTGTCGGCCGGCGGACAGATCTTGCGCAGGTCGGCCACTTCCTGCTGGGTCGGGTTGCGGAGCGCATGCCAGCGCATCAGCAACGCCTGGTTGGAATCGACCGACGTCGTCGTCGCGGCCTCGCTGGCGGTGCCCGTCTTGGCCGTGCAGATGCTGGGCAGCACGCCCAGCTCGTTCCAAGTGTAGCCCGACGGCGCCTGCAGGCGCGACCAGGTCAGGATGAGTTCGCCCTCGTTGGGCAGGCGCACGACCGTTTGGACCGTGCCCTTGCCGTAGCTGGTCGTGCCGACCACGACGGCGCGACCGCGGTCCTGCAGCGCCGCCGCCACGATCTCGGCGGCCGATGCCGAGCCGCCGTTCATCAGCACGACGACCGGCAGGTCGGCTGCCTTGCGGGCGGCGGTGCTCTTGTATGTGCGGCGGCTGTCGGGATGGCGGCCCTGGGTCGAGAATATGGTGCCGTCGCCGATGAATACTTCGGCCACCGCCTGCGCCTGGTCGAGCAGGCCACCGCGATTGCCGCGCATGTCGATGATGAGGCCGGCGATATCGCGTCCGATCTCGGTCCGTGCCTTGTCGATGGCGGTGCGCAGGTTGTCGGTCGTAGCGGTGTTGAACCCGCTCAGCACGATCAGGCCGACGTCACCGCGGCGTTCGTAGACCACCGTGGTGGGCACGATGCGGCTGCGCTTCATGCCGACCGTGACTTCGCGACCCTGGGAGGGGCGCAGCACGGTGAGAATCACCGGTGTCCCGATCGTCCCGCGCAGGTAGCGTACGACGTCGCCCAGTGGGCGGTCGACCATGTTTTCGCCGTCGATGGCCAGGATCTGATCGCCAACCTGGACGCCGGCCTTGCCCGCGGGCGAGCCGTCCTGGATGGCGCGGATCATGATCTTCTTGTCGTCGGTGCGTTCGACGGTGATGCCGATGCCGCCGCCGCCGTCGCGCTGGAAGCGGTTGTCGCGTGCCTCCTCGGGGTCGGCGTAGCGGCTGTTGCGGTCGAGTTGCTTGGTGGTGGCGGCCATGGCCTGGCGGATGAGCGCCTGGCGGTCGCTGTCGCGCAGCGCCGGCGAGGTGTCGATCGAGCCGGCCATCAGTTCGGCCAGCATGCCACCCCAGGCCCGGCCGTCCGACGTGCTGTTGGGCGTGGGCCGGCTCAGTACTTCTCGGCCGTCGCGCTTGACCGTGAAGCTGGTGTCGGAGGTTTCGAGGGCCAGCGCCGGATCGGCATTGGCGAATCCGCGATAGGTCTCGGCCGACAAAGCGCGGAAATTGGGCTCGTAGAGGTGGCGATCGCCAATCGCGCGATAGGCCTGCAGCACGACGCGCTCGATATTGACGTCGGCGGCGACCGCGGGGCCGCCTTTGGCCTGGCCTTGGGGGGCGTCAGTCGACGTCGCGCAGGAGGCAACCAAGGCACCGACGAGCAAAATGCCTGCCGTACCTGGCAGCGTCCACCGGAGGAAGGAAGTCAACGGACCGATCATACCGAACTGTTTTCAGTCTAGCACAAGCCGTTGACCGCCTGCCACGATTCAAGCGGAGCCGTCGAGTCCCCCGGCCGAAGGTTTGGGTGCGCCGATCCGATGCGCCCAGAGCAGCGCAATGACCGCTCCCTTGATGTGGGGAAGCAGATAAAGCGCCAGAAAAACCGATAAAGGCAGCCACAATAGCGCATGAAACCAGAGCGGCGGCTGCTGGCCGTAGCGCTCCACGATCAGGACCAGGGGCACGACAATGTGACCGACGGCGAAGATCGTGAAATAGGCCGGCGCATCGTCGGCGCGATATGGTTCGAACGCCTGGTTGCAGGCCGGGCAGTGGCTTTGCATCTTGAGGAAACGGCCGAACAGGGCGCCCTTGCCGCAGCGGGGGCAGCGTCCGGACCAGCCGCGCAGCAGAGCGGTCCAGAATTCGACCGGGGCGTAATACTCATCGTCGCTCATTAAAGGACAATGGGCGCTCGACTCACTTTCGTCGGCGTGACCGTTTGTCCCGAGGGGGCCCGCGATGCGCGACCGGACGCCGCGGAGGCCCGCGATGGGAGTCGGTCCGGGCACCGGCCGGCAAGGCCTGGCGCTCGACCCGCTCGATCACGTCGACGATCTCGAAAAGCAGGCCGGCGGTGGCGGCATCGGCCTCCACAAGCTTGAAGCGGAGCCGATCGCCCAGGCCGAACGTCTCACCCGTGCGTTCGCCAATCAGGAGCTGGCGGCCCTCGTCGTGCCGGAAGAACTCTTGGCCCAGCGAGCGGATGGGAATGAGGCCGTCGGCACCGGTGCCGTCGAGGGCGGCAAACAGGCCGAAGCGGGTGACACTGGTGATGCGGCCGGCGAAGGTGGCGCCTACGTGCTCAGCCATGAAGGCCACGACATAGCGGTCCATGGCGCCACGTTCGGCGGCGACAGCGCGGCGCTCGCACATCGACAGATGCTCGCCGAATTCAACGAAGCGACCGCTATCGGCTGCGGCCAGGCCGCCGTCGCCCAGCCCATAGGCGGCGATCAGGGCGCGATGGACGATCAGGTCGGGATAGCGGCGGATCGGCGAGGTGAAGTGGGCATAGCGCGCGAGGGCCAGGCCGAAATGGCCGAGATTGTCGGGGCTGTAGATCGCCTGGCTCTGGCTGCGCAGCACCGTCTGGCTGACCAGCTGGGAAACAGGCTTGCCGGAGACTTCGTGTAGCACACGGTTGAGATCGGCCGGCCGCAGCCGTTGTCCGGTCGGCACCTTGATTCCCAGGGTGCCCAGGAACTCGCGCAGCGACTCGAGCTTGGCGAGGTCGGGCTGGTCGTGGACGCGGTAGAGGCAAGGTGCATGGCGCTGCTCCAGCGCCTGGGCCGCAGCCACGTTGGCCAGCACCATGAATTCCTCGATCAGCTTGTGGCTGTCGAGCCGCTCGCGCGCGCCGATCTCGGCGATCCGGCCGTCGTCGCCCAGCGTCACCTGCCGCTCAGGCAGGTCGAGGTCGAGTGCGCCGCGGGCCTCGCGCGCCGCCAGCAGCACCCGGTAAGCGCCGTAGAGCGGCCGCACGACCTCGTCCATCAGCGGCGCGATTTCCTCGTCTGGCGCGCCGTCGATGGCGCGCTGAACCCGGTTGTAGGTGAGGCGGGCGGCCGAGCGCATCATGGCGCGGTGGAACTTGTGGCGCTTGAGATGGCCTTGGGCGTCGATCCACATCTCGGCCACCAGCACCGGGCGATCCTCGCGCGGCACCAGCGAGCACCAGTGGTTGCTGAGTGCCTCGGGCAGCATCGGCACGACACGGTCAGGGAAATAGACCGATGTGCCGCGCAGATAGGCGGCGCGGTCGAGCGGCTTGTCGTGGCGCACGTACCATGCGACGTCGGCGATGGCGACCAGCAGGCGCCAGCCGCCGGGATGGGCCGGATCGGGCTCGGCGAAAACGGCGTCGTCGAAGTCGCGGGCGTCCTCGCCGTCGATGGTCACAAGAGGTGTCTGGCGGAGATCGAGCCGGTCGCCCATCGGCGCTGCCTTGGCGCGCTCGGCTTCCTCCACCGCGGCACTCGAAAACTCCACCGGAATATTGTTGGCGGCGATCGAGATCAGGCTGACGGTGCGCGGATCGCTCATCGGCCCGATGCGCTCGAGCACGCGGGCGCGGCGGGCAAGCGCCCCGCCGGTGGCTTCGACCCAGACGATGTCGCCTGCCAGCGCCCCGTTCCTGTCGGCCGGGCGGATATCGAAGCTCATCCTGAGCTTGCGGTCGGTGGGCGTCACCAGGCCGAGCCCGTCGCGGCCCGGCGGCTCCTCGTAAAGGCCGAGGATCTTCTTGGGGCCGCTGCCCAGCCGGCGGATGATCTTGGCCTCGTAGGTGTCCTTGCCGCGGCGCTTCAGGCTCGCCAGCACGCGGTCGCCGACGGCCGGCGCCGGGCCGCTGCGCGGCGACGTCTCCGGATCGATCTCGATGCGGGGCGACGGGCCGTCTTTGTCCTCGTCATGGCGGCGTGGAACGGCGATCAGGTGGCCGTCGTTGTCGACGCGGACGATTTCCAGAACCGTGATGTCGGTCAGCGCCGCGGGATCGCGGAAGGTCTTGGCGCGGTCGGGCGTGATTTCGCCGGCGTCGCGCAGGTCGCGCAGCAGTTCCTTCAGTTCGATCCGCTGGTCGCCCTTGAGACCGTAGGCCCGCGCGATCTCGCGCTTGCCGACCGGCGTAGTGCTCTCGCGGATGAAGGCCAGCAGTTCGTCGCGGGTCGGAACCTTGCCCTTAGCCATCGGTCCCGGTGCGGGGCGGGGGCTCGACCTTGGCCTTGCGCTTGGGCGCCGCCTTCTTCTTGGCGGCGGGCTTGGATTTGATCTGCGGCTTGGCGTCGGTGTCGTTGGCCGGCACCGCAACCTCGGCCGCGCCATTGGCTGACTTGGCTTTGGCCTTCGGCTTCGTCTTGGGGGCCGCGGCCTTCTTGGCACGCGCCGGCTTCTTGCCGCCGCCTTTTGCGGCGCGCTCGGCCAGTAGCGACACGGCGTGGTCGAGCGTCAGTTCTTCCGGCTTGATGTCGTTCGGCACCGTCGCATTGATGCCGCCGTGCTTCACATAGTGGCCGTAGCGGCCGTCGTAGAGCTCGATCGGGGCTTCATCGTTGGGATGATTGCCGACGACGCGCAACGGCTTGACGGCGGCCCGGCCACGGCCGGGCACGCGGGCCTCGGCCAGCAGCGCCACGGCGCGGTTCATGCCGATCTCCAGCACGCTCTCGTCGGCGGGAATCGATTTGTATTTCGGCCCGTGCTTCACGTAGGGGCCGAAGCGGCCAACGCCGGCCAGGATCATCTCGCTGTCTTCGGGATGCGGTCCGAGTTCGCGCGGCAGCGCCAGCAGCGCCAGCGCCTTGTCGAGCGTCACGTCGTCCGGGACCATGTCCCTCAACAGCGATTGCCGCTTGGGCTTCTCCTTGCCCTCGGGTTCGCCGAGCTGGACGTAGAGGCCATACGGCCCCTTGCGCAGCGTGACCTGCTTGCCGGTGACGGGATCGTCGCCCAGGATCTTGGGACCGTCCATGTTGACGCCGGAAGCTGCGTCCGCTTCAGCATCGACGATGCCAAGTTTGCGCGTGAAACGGCACTCCGGATAGTTCGAGCAGCCGATGAAGGCACCGAACTTGCCGAGCTTGAGGCCGAGGCGACCGTTGGCGCACGACGGGCAATCGCGCGGATTCTTGCCGTCCTTGGCCTCGGGAAAGAAGTGGGGACCGAGTTCGGCATCGATCTTGTCGAGCACTTCGCGGACGCGCAGTTCCTTGGTCTCACCCACCGCGGCGGAGAAGGCCTTCCAGAACTCACGCAGGACCTGGTGCCAGTCGATCTTGCCGCTCGAGATATCGTCGAGCTCTTCCTCGAGATGGGCGGTGAAGTCGTATTCGACGTAGCGCGGAAAATAGGTCTGCAGGAACGCCGTGACGATGCGGCCGCGGTCTTCGGGCACGAAGCGCTTGCGGTCGATCTTCACGTAGTTGCGGCGCTGCAGGACCTCGATGATGCTGGCGTAGGTCGAAGGCCGGCCGATGCCGAGCTCCTCCATCTTTTTCACGAGGCTGGCTTCGGAGTAGCGTGGCGGCGGCTCGGTGAAATGCTGTTCCGGCACCACGTCGCGCCGTTCCATCGCCTCGTTCTCGGTGACGTCAGGCAGGATCGAATTGCCGTCCTCGTCTTCGCTCTTTTCGTCCTGGCCCTCGTCGTAGAGGGTGAGGAAGCCGTTGAACTTCACGACCGAGCCGGTGGCGCGCAACTGCACGTTCTTGTCGCCGCTCGCGATATCGACCGTCACCTGGTCGAGAACGGCGCTTTCCATCTGGCTGGCCACGGTACGCTTCCAGATCAGCTCGTAGAGGCCGAGTTGGTCCTTGTCCAAATGTGCAGCGACATCCTGCGGCGTGCGGAAGAGATCGGTCGGGCGGATCGCCTCATGGGCTTCCTGCGCGTTCTTGGCCTTCGACGTGTAGACGCGCGGCTTTTCCGGGACGTAGCTCTGGCCGTACTTGGTCTCGATCAGGCGGCGGGTCTGGCCGATCGCCTCGGGGGCGAGCTGGACGCCGTCGGTGCGCATATAGGTGATGAGGCCGACGGTCTCGCCGCCGATGTCGACACCTTCATATAGGCGCTGGGCGATACGCATGGCGGTGGCGGCGCCGACGCCCAACTTGCGCGAGGCTTCCTGCTGCAGGGTCGAAGTGATGAACGGCGGCGGTGGGTTGCGACGTACTTGGCGGCGGTCAATCGAGGCCACCGAGAAGGCGCGGCGCTCGATCTCGCGCTTGGCCGATTGAGCGCGCTCCTCGTTGTCGAGGTCGAACTTCTCGAGCTTGCGGCCGTCGAGATGGGTGAGGCGGGCTTTCAGCGCCTGATTCTTGGCGGTGCCGAAGATGGCATCGACCGTCCAGTATTCGCGGGTCTTGAAGACCTCGATCTCGGCCTCGCGCTCGCAGATCAGGCGCAGCGCCACCGACTGCACGCGGCCGGCGGAGCGGCTGCCGGGCAGCTTGCGCCACAGCACCGGCGACAGGTTGAAGCCGACGAGATAGTCGAGCGCCCGGCGGGCCATGTAGGCGTCGATCAGCGGTTGGTCGAGATCGCGCGGATTGGCGACGGCATCCAGCACCGACTGCTTGGTGATGGAATTGAAGGTGACCCGCTTCACGTCGACGCCATCGAGCGCCTTCTTGCGCCCGAGAATGTCCATCACGTGCCAGGAGATGGCTTCGCCCTCGCGATCCGGATCGGTCGCAAGATAGAGCTTGCCGCCCTTGGTGATGGCCTTGGCGATGGCATCAAGGCGCTTCTGCGACTGGGGATCGATCTCCCAGTCCATGGCGAAATCTTCATCCGGGCGGACCGAGCCGTCCTTCGACGGCAGATCGCGGACATGACCATAGGAGGCCAACACGGTGAACCCGGGGCCGAGGTACTTCCCAATGGTCTTAGCCTTGGCCGGGGACTCGACGACCAGCACGTCCATCGGCGAAACATGCTCCAGTGAAACATTAATTTCCGGAGCTAAATCACTGACTTACATCAGAGATACGCGGTTACCCCGGTGCCTCTCCAGGCGGCCCTCCAGCTCCAGGGCCAGTAGGACCTCCGCCACGGAGGCGGCGGACACTTGGCACCGGCGCACCAGTTCGTCAACCGCAGTCGGGACAGCCCCCAGGGCTTCGAGCACCTTCGACGCCTCGCTGTCGGGCCGCTTTTGCCCTTTCTGCTCAAGGAGTTGAGGGGGAGCCGAGGGCCGGCCCAGGACGTCCAGAATATCGTTGGCATCGCGGGCCAAAATAGCCCCGTCCCGGATAAGGCTATTGGATCCGGCATAGCGCGGATCCATTGGAGAACCCGGTACGACGAAGACCTCGCGCCCCTGTTCAGCGGCCCGCTGGGCGGTGATCAGGGAGCCCGACCGGGCAGCGGCTTCGATCACGATCACGCCCGCCGACAGGCCGCTGACGATGCGGTTGCGTCGGGGAAAGGCGCGGGCGACCGGCGGCGTACCCAGGGGGGCTTCGCTCAGGATCAGCCCCTGGGCCGCGATACGGCCATGCAGGTCGGCATTCTGCGGCGGGTAGATCTGATCGATCCCACCTGCCAAGACGGCCACAGTGCCCGTGACGAGGGCTGCTTCATGGGCGGCGGCATCGATGCCGCGCGCCAGGCCCGAGGCGCTGACGAAACCCGCGGCACCCAGGGTCGCCGCCAGTTCAGCGGCGAAACGCCGGCCGGCCAGGGAGGCATCGCGGGCACCCACCAGCGCCAGGGTCGGCCGACCCAGCAGCGCAACATCGCCGATCGCCGACAGGACCGGCGGCGCTCCGGCCACGGCCGCCAAGGCTTCGGGATAGGCTGCGTCGCCTATCACCAGGAAGCGTCCGCCGGCCTTGGTGAGATTCGTCTCCTCACGGTCGATGTCGGCGTCGGCGAAGGTGGCGAGCCGTTGGCAGGCCGCTTGCGCCGAGCCGAAATGGGCGAGCGCCTCATGGAAGGTGACGGGCCCGATGCGGGCGCTGCGCGCTAGTCTCAGCCGGGCACGGCGTTCCGCGGAATCGAGTTCGAGTGCATGTGGACCATCAAACATGCCGGCAAGCATATGACGAGAAGGTAGTTAGAGTAAAACAACCATAAGTAGTATTCAACGCAGTCTGGGGTTGAGCGCGTCGCGCAGCCAGTCGCCCAGGAGATTGACCGACAGCGAGAGGATCACCAGGGCCAGCGCCGGGAAGATCACGATCCACCACTCGCCCGAGAAGAGGAAGGCGTTGCCGATGCGGATCAGCGTTCCGAGCGAAGGCTGGGTGGCCGGCATGCCGACCCCGAGATAGGAGAGTGAGGCCTCGGCGATGACCGCCAGCGCCAATTCGATGGTGGCGATCACCAGCACGGGTCCCCAGGCGTTGGGTAGCACATGCCCCAGCGCGATCCGCACTCCGGGGACGCCGATGATGCGGGCGGCGTTGACGTAGTCCTTGTTCTTTTCGGCAAGCGTCGTGGCCCGCGTGACACGCGCGAACTGCGGCCAGTAGGCGAAGCCGATCGACAGCACCAGCACCCAGATAGCAACACTGTCGTGGACGCCCTTGGGCAACATTACGCGGGCCACGCCGTCCAGGGTCAGCGCGATCAGGATGGCGGGCACCGTGAGCTGGATGTCGGCTACGCGCATGATCACCGCCTCGACCCAGCCACCGCGGAAGCCCGCCAGCAGCCCCAGCAGCACGCCGGTCGTGACCGACAGCAGGATGGCGGCGAGGCCGATCATGAGCGAGACGCGGCAGCCGTAGAGGATGGCCGACAGCATGTCGCGGCCCTGGTTGTCGGTGCCCAGCGGATGCTTGGCCGTGCCGCCCTCGTTCCAGGCTGGCGGCGTGAAGGCGTCCATCAGGTTGAGCGACTTCACGTCGAACGGATCGAACGGCGCGACCCAGGGCGCGAAGACAGCGCCGATGAAATAGACCAGCGTGACCAGTGCGGCCACGATGGTGAGGGGCGAGCGGCGGAAGCTCCACCACATGTCGCTGTCGCGAAAGCGACCGATGGCCGTGCTGCGATCGCTCATGCCGCCGCCGTTCGCTTGCTGAGGAGAGCGCCGATTGCGCCCAGCAGCGCCAGCGCCGCGGCCAGCGGACCGAAGCCGTCGAACCCTCCCCAGCTGATCATGGCGGCGCCCAGGGCGGCCGCCCCGATCCAGCCGAGGCTGGCAGAGGTGCCGTTCAGCCCCAGCACCGTGCCGCGCACCTCTTCCGGCACCGCCGCCAGCGCCGCCATGAAGGACGGCCGGCCGAGCGCGTTCAGCAGCACGTATACGAAGCCCAGGGCGACCGACGTCGCTGGTCCCGGATGCCACATGAAGAGGAAGAGCGCGGCAACGCCTGACAGAGCCATCGCGACGGCGAAGGTCATCAGCCGGTCGCGCACGCGGTCGGCGAGTTGGCCGCCCAGGATCGTGCCGCCGACATTGCCGAGCGCGAAGACGGCAAGGGGAATGGCAATCTCGGCCAGCGACAGGCCATAGACCGCCTGCAGGAAGGTGGCGAAGTACACGGCCGCCAACCCGTAGCAGATTCGCTCGGCGATACCGGTGGTGAGCAGCGCCAGCACCCGGGGCGAGAAGACGGCGCGCATCGATGGACGTGTCGCCGGGCGGATGTGGCCGGCGGTGCCGCGTCCCAGCGTGACGAACAGGCAAAGGCAGGCGACCAGCGCCAGGCCGGCCACGCAGATATTCCAGCCACGCCACCCGATCAGCGATCCGACGGCGGCGGCCATCGGAACGCCCACGACCAGGGTGAGCGACTGGCCGCTCATCACCCAACCCAGTGCGCGGCCGCGCTGGCGGTCCTCGACCCGGCCCGAGACCTCGGCGAAGACCACGCCGGTGTAGGTGCCGGCGCAGGCGCCGCCGACGCTGGCCCAAATGGCAACCCAGAGGAAATTGCCGGCGAAAGCTTGGGCCGTCATGGCGAGCGCCAGCGCGAAGGGCGCGGCAATCAGCAGCGGGCGGCGACCGAACCGGTCGGAGAGCCAACCGCCCAGCGCCGAGGCGATGCCCCAGGCCGTCGCCGTCATCGACACGAGGTTGGCGACCAGCGGCATGCTGACATCAAGGTCACGCGCCATCTCGAGCAGGAAGGGCGCGCGCGTCGTGCCGCTCGAAGTGGCGGCGAACGAGCCTAGGCAGGCCGCCGCGATCAGGGCCCATGGCATCGCGCGGGAGGCGGTAGGACGCGCGTTCATCCGCCCGCCGTGCCGAGCTGGGCGCGATCGAGCCGGAGCCGGGGGTCGATGGTGGCGTAGAGCAGGTCGACGAAGAAATTGATCGCCACGAAGATGAACGAGACCATCACGAGATAGGCCGCCATCACCGGAATGTCGGCGAACTGCACCGACTGGATGAAGAGCTGGCCCATGCCGGGCCACTGGAACACCGTTTCGGTGATGATCGAGAACGCGATCAGGCCGCCGATCTGGATGCCGATCACGGTGATCACCGGCAGCAGCGTGTTCTTGAGCGCGTGCCGGAAGTGGACGGCGCGGTTGGTGAGGCCGCGCGCGCGCGCGAACTTGATGTAGTCGGTGCGCAGGACCTCGAGCATTTGCGAGCGTACCAGGCGCAGCACCAGGGTCATCTGGAACAGCGAGAGCGTGAAGGCCGGCAGCACGATCGCCTTCAGCCCCGACGCGGTCAGCAGCCCCGTATTCCACCAGCCGAGCTTCACTGTCTCGCCACGGCCGAAGGAGGGGAAGCACCAACCTGCCGGCAGGCCGATCGCCGGCGCCCACGATATGCACTCGACCGAAAAGACATAGATCAGCAGGATGCCGATGACGAAGGTGGGCATGGCCACGCCCGCCAGCGAGAAGGTCATGATCGCGCCGCTGCCGACGCTGTGGCGCCGGAGCGCCGTCAGTACGCCCAGCGGGATGCCCATGGCCAGCGCCAGCAAGGCCGCCACCGCCACCAGTTCCAGCGTCGCCGGCATTCGTTCCACGATCAGGTCGGAGACCGGCCGGGCCAGGCGATAGCTCTTGCCGAAGTTGCCGGTCGCGGCATTGCCGAGGAAGCGCACGAACTGCACCGCCACGGAGTCCTCCAGCCCGAGGTCGCGCCGCATCTCCTCGCGGTCGGAGGCCGTCGCCTCCTGACCGACCATGTTGTTCACCGGGTCTCCGACGAAGTTGAACAGCACGAAGCACAGGAACGACACCGCCAGCATGACTGCCAGCGACTGGAGGAGACGGGACACGATGAAAGCCAGCACGGCGCCGGCTTTCCTGTTGCTTCAGTGCAGCCTTGTTACTTGATCTTCGAGTATTTGAAGTTGGGCGCGTCGTTGGCGAAGATCGGCATCGTCACCTTGTCGCTCATCGCCCAGACGATCAGCTGGTGATGCAACGGCAGGTAAGGCATGTCGGCGACCACTGTCGCCCAGGCGTCGGCGACCATCTTGTCGCGCTTGGCCTGGTCGACCTCCTTCAGCATCGCGTCGCTCAGCTCGTCGAGCTTGGCGTTGCTGTAGCCGGTGAAGTTCCAGCTCCCCACCTTCTTTGCCGCGTCGCTGGTCTGGTAGAGGAAGGTGAAGACATAGTGCGAATCGAGCGTCGGAACGCCCCAGCCCAGCAGGAAGAAGCTGGAGTCCTTCTTCTGCAGCTTGGGAAAGTGCAGCGTCTTGGAGCGCGCCTGCAAATCTACCTTGATGCCGATTTGCGCCAGCATGCCAGCGACCGCCTGGCAGATTTGCTCGTCGTTGTTGTAGCGATCATTGGGACAGTCGAGCGTGACGCCGAAGCCGTTGGGATAGCCTGCGTCGGCCATCAGCTTCTTGGCGGCGGCCACGTCGTACTTCTGGCGCTGGTCGAGCGCAGGCGTATAGCCGTGCACGCCGGGCGAGGTGACCAGGCCGGCGGGCGCCGCGAAGTTGCGCATCACCTTGGTCTTGATCGCGTTCATGTCGAGCGCCTGGTACATGGCCTGGCGAACGCGCTTGTCGGCGAACGGGTTCTTGCCCTTGACGTCGGAGTACTTGAGTTCGGCCGAGCCCATGTCGAGGCCTAGGAAGATCGAACGGACCTGCGCGGTCTCCTCGGTCTTCAGCCCTGCCGTCTGCTTGATGCGTGCGATGTCCTGCAGCGGCGCATCGAGCACGAAGTCGACCTGACCCGAGATCAGCGCGGCGACGCGGGTCGAGGGTTCCTTGACCGGCGTGTAGACCAGTTCGTCGGGATAGTCGGGAAACTGCTTGGCGCCCCAGTAGGTCGGGTTCTTCGTCATCACGGTGCGCACGTCGGCGTCGCGCTGCTTGACCGTGTAGGGGCCGGTGCCCATCGCATTGCGCACTGCGAAGGTCTCTTCCTTGTCCTTGTAGCTCTGCGGCTTGGTGACGTTGTTCTTCTCTGCCCATGCCTTGGACATGATCATGATGCTGGTCGTGTAGTCGGGCAGGATGGGGTTGGGCCCGTTGGTGATGATGTGGACGGTCAGCGGATCGATCGCCTTCACTTCCTTGACGCTCGAGATATAGGCGCGGAAGTCGGAGGTCGGTGCCAGCGCGCGGTTGTAGCTGAACACCACGTCGTCGGCGGTGAAGGGCGTGCCGTCGCTGAACTTGACGTCAGGCCTGAGCTTGAACTCCCAGGTGTCCGGCGCGATCGGCTTCCACGACAGTGCCAGGTTCGGGACCTTGGCGAGCTTGGGGTCGCGTTGGATCAGCGGATCGTAGATGTGCTGGTTCATCGCGGTGGTCGGGCCTTCGTTCTGCGAATGCGGATCGAGGGTGAGGGCGTCTCCCTGGCTGGCCCAGCGCAAGGTTTTGGCCTCGACGGCCGAGGCCAGGCAAAGGGTGGCGACAGTCAGCGCGGCGATACGAGCAACGAACATGGTCATTGCCTCCTGCAGTTGTTGTGTAGTGACCCTAACGCAGGCCTGCGTGCTTGACGAGACCGCGGGCAAAAACATCCCCGAGGTCTCGGGCAACCGGATCCTGGGAGTGAGCTAGGCGCTCTTCTTTTGGCCGATCCTGCTCTCGCTGCCGGCAAGCAGGCGGCGGATATTTTCATGGTGCTTGGCCCATACCAGCAGCACCAGCATCGCAGCCAGCATCGCGACCGGGCGCGGCGCGAGCCACCATGCCGAGGCGGCGGCGAACGCGGTGGCGAGCAGGGTGGCGAGCGAAGAATAACGGAAGATCGCGGCGATCAGCAGCCACATAACGGCGCCGACAGCGGCGACCGGCCAGCTCAAGCCCAGAAATACGCCAAGCACCGTCGCCCCGCCCTTGCCGCCCTTGAAGCCCAGCCACACCGGGAACACGTGCCCGAGCACCGCGCCGGCGCCGGCTGCCACCGCAGGCTCGAGTCCGATGTAGTGGGCTATCATGACCGCAACCCAGCCCTTCGCCGCGTCGAGCAGCAGGGTCGCCGCCGCCAAACCCTTGCCGCCTGCGCGCAGCACATTGGTGGCGCCGATATTGCCGGAGCCCACCTTGCGAATATCGCCGAGTCCCGCAGCGCGCGTCAGCACAAGGCCGAATGGGATCGATCCCAGCAGGTAACCCAGCAGGAACGGTCCGAGAAGCAGGATCACGGTCGAGACCATCGCGGCAGGCTCAGGGGCTCACGACCCGGCAGTTGGTGGAATCGATGTATGCGGTGGTCGGAGGGCCGACCAGATCGGTGCTGATCTGCTCGCCGGGCTGGATCGTCACCGGACCGAAGTAGACATCCTCGACCGGCCGGCCGGCGTTCATGAAGGTGCACTGGGCCTGCGTCTCGATCGGCCGCGGCGTGTTGGACGTCAGCGTGATCGAGACCTGCCAGTACCGCGAGTCGCCGTAGGTCAGGTTGGCGGCGCCCAGCACGACGAGCGGCTGCGGCGTTGCCGAGTAGGGGATCGGGCGCGTGCCTGTGCGGCGGACGGCCGGCCGCGGCTTGGGCTGCAATCCCTCGGGCGGGCGCGGCTGGGTCGCGGTGCGCGGGTCGAAGGCGGCATTGGGATCCTGCGGCTGGCCGAGCGGACTCGCCGGCGGCTGCGCGCCTGACCCCAACGTCGCCACGCCGCCGCCGGGAACGCCGAGCGGCTGCGGTGTGAGTGGCGTGGAACTGATCGACGAGCCGGTCGACGGTGTCGCTGCGGGCCCGGGCTGCAACGGTGTCGGCGTGGGGGCGGCCGCAGCGGCGGCAGGCGCGGTCCCCTGGACGCCGCCAACCTGCGTCTGCAGCCTATCGTAGCAGGCGAGCCGCGCCTCGGTCGCGGTCATCTCGCCGCAAATCTGGATGTGCCGCGTCAGCGCGTCGAGCAGGTCGTCGCGCGACGGGCCACGCGTCTGCGCATGGCCCACGCCGGCGAACGCCAGGGTCGCCATTCCAAGAATAATCGACTGTCGAAGCATCGTGATTGACCTGATCCGTGAATTCTTCGCAACAATACCAGACGAAGTGGCGGTTTCGAGGCGTGAATTCGCGGCCGTCCGCGGCCGCTAGGCCGCAGCGGCAGCGATCATGAAACTGTCGTCGCGGTAGATCGTGCGGCCGCCGACGATGGTGGCCATGACGCGGCCCTGCACCGGGCGCTCATCGAACGGCGTGTTCTTGGTCTTGCTCCACAGATCGGTGCGGTCGATCTGCCAGGCATAGTCGGCATCGAACACCACGAGGTCGGCAGGCGCGCCCTTGGCGAGACGGCCGCCCGGCAGGCCGAACAGGCGGGCCGGCGTGCTCGACAGCCGCTGGAAAAGTTGCGGCAGGGTGAGATGGCCGTTGTGCGCCAGCTCGAGCGAGATCGGCAGCAGGGTTTCGAGCCCGATACCGCCCGGCAACGCCTGGGCGAACGGCACGCGCTTGCTGTCCTGGTCCTGCGGTCGGTGGTCGGAGACGATGGCGTCAATCACGCCGCTCTTGAGGCCCTCGACGATTGCGGCGCGATCCTTCTCGGCGCGCAGCGGCGGCACCAGCTTGCCGAAGGTGCGGTAGTCGCCGACGGCCAGATCGTTCAGCGCAAAATAGGGCGCCGCCGTATCGCAGGTAATTTTCAGCCCGCGCGCTTTGGCTGCGGCGATCACCTGCACCGACTCGGCGGTCGAGATCTTGGCCAGGTGCATCCGCCCGCCGGTCATCTCGACCAGCCGGATGTCGCGTTCGACCATCATCACTTCGGCGAGCGGCGGATTGCCCGAGAGGCCGAGCCGAGTCGCCATCTCGCCGCTGGTCATGTGGCCGCCCGAGAGTGTCGGTTCCTGCGGCAGGTGGACGATCAGCGCGTCGAATGCCTTGGCGTAGTAAAGGGCGCGGCGCATCACCTGGGCGCTGCCCACGGCGTGGTCGGCGTCCGTGAACGCGACGGCCCCGGCCTCGGCCAGCAGGCCGAGTTCGGCCAGTTCCTTTCCCTCGAGGCCCACGGTGAGTGCGCCGTAGGCGTACATGTTCACCAGCTTGATCAGCCGGGCGCGGCGCGCCACGAACTCGATCAGCGAGGCATCGTCGAATGGCGGCTCGTTGTCAGGCAGCAGCACCAGCGACGTGATGCCGCCTGCCGCCGCGGCGGCGCCGGCGCTCTCCAGAGTCTCTTTGTGTTCCTCACCGGGCTCGCCGGTATGGACGCGGGTGTCGACCAGGCCCGGTGCGAGCACGAGTCCGCGGCAATCGACCGACTCGATGCCGTAGGGTGCGCCCGAGGCGAACAGGTTGGGGCCGAAGTCGGCAATCTTGCCGTCGCTGATCAGGACAGCGCCGAGATACTCGCTATCGGCCGTCGGATCGATGATGCGGGCATTGATGTAGGCGGTGGACCCAGAGTGCGGAGGCGCCGTCTTGTAGGTGTTGCCGCTCATGCCACGGCTCCGACCAGGGCATTGCGCCGCTCGCCGATCAAGGCCTCGAGGCAGGCCATGCGCACGGCCACGCCCATCTCGACCTGCTCGTGGATGACGCTGCGATCGAGATCGTCGGCGACCTCGGAGTCGATCTCGACGCCACGGTTCATCGGACCGGGATGCATGATCAGTGCGTCGGGCTTGGCATATTTCAGCTTGGCGTGGTCGAGGCCGAAGAAATGGAAGTATTCGCTGATCGAGGGCACGAAGATGCCCTGCATGCGCTCGGTCTGCAGGCGCAGCATCATGACGATGTCGACGTCGGCCAGGCCGGATTTCATGTTGTAGTGGACTTCTACGCCCATCTTGTCGATGTCGGTCGGCATCAGCGTAGGTGGGCCGACGACGCGCACGCGCGCGCCCATGATCTGGAGCAGATGGATGTTCGAGCGCGCCACGCGGCTGTGCATGATGTCGCCGCAGATCGCCACCAGCAGCCCCTGCAGGCTGCCGCGTCGTCGTCGGATGGTGAGCGCATCGAGCAGCGCCTGGGTCGGGTGCTCGTGCTGGCCGTCGCCGGCGTTGATGACGGCGCAATTGACCTTCTGCGACAGCAGATTCACGGCGCCCGACTCGTGATGACGTACGACGATGGCGTCGGGCCGCATCGCGTTGAGCGTCATCGCCGTATCGAGCAGCGTCTCGCCCTTGCGCACGGAGGAGGTGGCGACATCCATGTTGATGACGTCGGAGCCCAGCCGCTTGGCGGCGACCTCGAAGCTGGTCCGCGTTCGCGTCGAATTCTCGAAGAACAGGTTGATGACGGTCCGGCCTGCGAGCATGTCGCGCCGTTTGTCGATCGATCTGTTCTGGTCGATGTAATTTTCGGATAGGTCGAGCAATCCCGAAATAGTCTCGGGAGCAAGTCCCTCGATGCCGAGGAGGTGGGGCAGCCTCGGCAGGCCCATGCGTTTCTTTGTCACTAAAACGCGACGTTAAGCACGCAGGTGCCGGTCCCGCAAGGCGGCGATTTGGTGGATAACGTCCGAGCTGGGACAGACCGTCGCCGGCCCACGCGGCGCAATGAAGTCCGCCCAGATCGCATTGTGATGCTCGATGATCTTTTCGGCCGACAGATGAGCCCGGTTCGACGTGGTGTGGCCATCCGAGGGAACGATCGTCGGATAGCCGCGGGCAAGCGCACTTCTGACCGTGGTGTCGACGCAATAGTCAGTGGCACACCCGGTGATGACCAGACGGTCGATCGCGCGCGCACGCAGGAAGGCCTCGAGCGTCGTCTCAAGGAAGGCATCGCAAGATGTTTTCCGGATGATGGTGTCGTCCTGATCCACATCAAGGTCGGCCAGGAGCCGCCAGCCGGGGAGATCCGGATGGTGGGGGTCGCCCGTGGGGCCATCGTGCTGGATGAAGACGACGGCGCCGCCGTTGCGTCGCGCCGCGCCGGCCAGTTCGTTCAGCCGGCCGACGAGGCCCTCGGCGTCGTGCCGTTGGGCGGTCTCGCCGAATGAACCTTGTTGCATGTCGATGACGATCAGGGCGTCGGTCATGGGGCAAGGTCTCAGGCTTCGGGTCGCGGGACTCCAGGAGGGGGACCCGTATATCGCGCGCGGGGCCGGATCAATCCGCCATTTGCCTGCTCCAGGGAATGGGCGATCCAGCCGACCGTGCGGCCGAGCAGGAACAACGCCAGGGCTGAATCCTTGGGCAGGCCGAGTACGCGCTCGACCGTCACACTGGCGAAATCGACATTGGCCTTGCGGTCGATCAGCCGCTCGACCGCCGCCGACAGGCGCTCGGCGAAATCCAGTTCCGGCGAGTTCGGCAGAGCCTTGCGCAGCAGGGCCATCAAGGTCGCCGCCCGGACATCGCCATCGGGATAAAGTTGGTGGCCGAACCCGGGGATGTAGACGCGGGCGCGCAGCATGCCCCCCAGATCCGCATCGAGGTCCTTGGTGTTCTTGAGTTCGTCGAACATCGCGGCAACCCGTCGCGTGGCGCCGCCATGGCGCGGACCGTTGAGCGCGGCCAGGCCCGCCATGGTGGCGCCGTAGAGATTGGCGCCCGTGGAGGCCACGACCCGCGCGGCGAACGCCGAGGCATTGAATTCATGGTCGGCCAGAAGCACCAGCACGGCCCGAACTACCGCCAGGCGATCGGCGGGCACGCGCCACGCCACCGCGAGCTGTTCGTGTACGGGGAGAGTGGACAGTGGGCGCGCCGTCACCGCCGCTGTCAGCAGGCGCAGCACGCGCACTCCGGTTTCCAGCATGGCCGAACGATCCTCGACCCAACTCGGATGATCGAGCGCCGCCGCGGCCGGCAGCAGCACGAGGCAGCGATCGGATGGCGACAGGGTCGCTGCGGCGATCCAGGCGCGGCGCAAGGCGGTGGTGAGCGGTGGCAGATTATCGGCGGAGAAGGGCTTGTCATCGCAGTCCCACAGGAGCCGGGCGACATCCTCCAGCGACGCCGTCTCGGCCAGCCGGGCGGCGTCGATGCCGCGATAGTAGAGACGGCCATTCTCGATCAGCGTCAGGGCCGACTCGAGCACCGGCGTGCCGAAGTCCAGAGCGTGGTTGGCGATCGACTCGGCCTTGCGGCCTACATCGCGGCGGCGCTTCAGGCGCAAGACGTCGTCGGCGCGGTAGCGCCGCTCCCGGCTGCCGTCGACCGCCTCCGAGCGCAGCAGGCCGCGGCTGACATAGGCGTAGAGCGTGGCGGCCGACACGCCCAGCCGGCGGGCCGCCTCCCGGGAGGTCAGTAATTCCAAGGTCATTTCTATATATTGATCAATATAATCAAGATTGACAATATATTTGTGCAGATCGACCTTCCGGATGACACAACGAAGGGGAAACAGATGCTGCAGACACGGGTGAACAGCGGCCTCGACGGCATCATCGTGGCCGATACGGTGATGAGCGAAGTCGACGGCGAGGCCGGCCGGCTGATCGTGCGCGGCCACGCCATCGAGGAACTGGTCGCCACCCGCGGCTTCGAAGGGGTGGCGGCGCTCTTATGGGACGGCTTCGCTCAAGGCGGGGGCAACGAACCGGCGGTCCGCGAAGGCTTCGCTCTGGCACGGGTAAGGGCCTTTGCCGAAGTGCCGAAGCTGCTGCAAGCCGCCAAAGGCCTGACACCGGTCGAAGGGCTACGCGTCGGGCTCGGCATGCTGGCCGACTCCGAGCCGATGCCGCACCACTATCTGGTTTGCGGCGCACTGCCGGTGTTCCTCGCGGCCCTGCTGCGGATCGCGGAAGGTAAGTCGGCGCTTGCGCCGGATCCTACGCTGACGACTGCGCAGGATCTTCTGCGCATGATTCGCGGCCAGCGTGCGTCCGCCGTTTTCGAGCGGGCGCTCGACGCCTATCTCGCCACCATCACCGATCACGGGTTCAACGCGTCGACCTTCACGGCACGCGTCGTGGCGTCGACCCATGCCGGCCTCATCTCCTCGGTGCTGGCGGGACTCTGCGCCCTGAAAGGTCCGCTTCATGGTGGCGCGCCCGGTCCCGTGCTCGACATGTTCGACGAAATCGGCTCGCTCGACCGCGCCGCAGCCTGGTTCGATGATGCCTTCTCCAAGGGCACGACCCTGATGGGGTTCGGCCATCGCATCTACAAGGTGCGCGATCCGCGTGCCGACGTTCTCAAGAACACCGTCGCGACCTTGCCGCAAACCGCGGGCCGGCTCGCTTTTGCCGTCGAAGTCGAGAAGAGTGCCATCGCAGCACTACGCCGGCACAAGCCTGGTCGGCGGCTCGATACCAACGTCGAGTACTACACCGCGCTCCTGCTCGAAGCCCTTGAAGTGCCGCGTAGTGCCTTCACGGCGCTGTTCGCGGTCGGCCGCGCCGCGGGCTGGTGCGCGCATATCTTCGAACAGGAGAAGGGCGGCCGCATCATCCGCCCTCAATCGAACTACGTCGGGCCACGACCTTCGATGTAACGCTTCAATCCCACCTCACCGCCGCACCGCGCCAGGTGCGGGCACGGGTGCCGGCGGCGTCGAACACCCACACGATGATGTCGATCCTGTCCGCCAGGAAGCGCACAGTGAAGTGACGTCGCCAGAAACTGCCGTCGGCGTGGCTGAAGAGCGCCTCCGTGCCGATGAGGTCGGGACGCACGGTGAGGGTCGCGGAGCGAGGAGCCGGGCGGCCTTCGGTCGAGGTCAGCAAAGCCACGCCGTCGACCAGTGCGCCGAAACGCAGGGTTTCGCCTTGCTCGGCGGTCTGCATTGGCCCGCCGTCGATGCGCAGCCAGACCGCCCCGCCGAGGTCGGTCGACCTGATCGCGAACTGCACGCCGAAGGGCGTGCGGTCGTCGAGGTCGGCGTGTGGATTCTTGGGGGGAGGGAAGATGTCCTGGAGCGGAATCGAACGGTTGAAGGCCACTGCACCGACGTAGGTTCCGACCCGATCCCGCCACGAACTCTCTTGGGCGCGAACCGAAGAGCCGAGCAGCAGCATTGCGCCGGCGCCGCCCAGGGCGCGCCGGCGTCCGATCATCTGGGGCGGCTCGCCACGATGTTGAGATCGATCGTGACCTCGTTGGCGACCTGGCCGGTTCCGGCCCATTCGTTCTGTCCGATGCCGTAGTCGAGACGCTTGATGACCAACTTTCCGCGGGCCGTGGCGCGCAGCGCGCCGGGCTGGGCCGGACTGTCGACGATCGCCAGGGTAAAGGGCAACACGACATCGCGCGTGACATCGCGGAGTGTGAGCTTGCCGCGGGCTTCATAGCGGTCGCCACCCGATGCAACGACGGTGCTGGCGACGAAACGCGCCTCGGGAAACTTCCGAACGTCGAGGAAGTTTGCGCCCTTCATCAGGGAGTCGACATCCAAATTGCCGGCGGTCATTGCCGGCATCTGGATGCCGATGTCGATGCGCGCTCCGGCGAGCGCCGCGGGATCGAGCACGATAGTACCGCTCCAGGCCGGGAAACGTCCGTTGACGAAGGCGCCGGTCTGGGTGGCGGTGAAGGTGAGCGAACTGGCGCGCGGATCGATGGTCCACGCATCCTGGGGCCCAGCCAACGCGGGCGCGGCGAGTCCGGACGGGGCCAGCAGCAAGGCGGCGACGATCAGCCAACGACGCATCAATTTCTCCCTAATGGCCACATGCGGCGGAAAATGCCATCGCTGCGCAGGACATCATGGTGCAGCACGGCCGCGATGTGCAGCGCCACAACCAGGATCAGGCACCGCGACAGCACGAAGTGCAAGGAGCGCAGCGCCTCGAAAAGTGCGGGATCGGGTGACACCGGGTTGGGCAGAGGCACGACACCGAACCAGGAGACGCTGACCCCTGCGGCCGAACTCATCAGCCAGCCACTGACCGGCATGGCGAGCAGAAGGAACAGCAGCCCCCAATGACCGATCGGCGCCAGCGCGCGTTCCCAACGCGTGACCACATCGGGCAGCGGCGGCGGCGGATGCCACCATCGCCACAACAGGCGGGCCGCCGTCAGTGCCAGCACCACGAGGCCGACCCATTTGTGCCAGTTGTAGACTTGGAGCTTCTGCAGGCCGATCGGCAGGCCTGTCATCCACAGACCGATGCCCAGCAGGCCGAAGACCGCGAGGGCCGTGAGCCAATGTAGCGCTTTGGCGGCAGCGTGATAGGTCGGAGGCAAGGCCTGCCTTCCTTAGTGTTGGGCTGCTTTAGTTGGCAACGCCGGCGCGCTCAGCATGGGTCTCGAAGAATCGCCGGCTGGCCGCACGCTGGTTCTCGTAGATCGACCCCTGATGATCGGCCGCCGGCAACGGCATGCGGACGGGCGCAGGCATGACGCGGGGCTCGACGTTGGGCTCGCCCAGGACCATGCGGCTGTTGAATTCATCGAAGTCGGCGATGCCCATCAGCGGCCAGGCATCCGCCGCGGTGTATTCGTGCAGCAAAAGCCGTCGCTGCTGGTTCGAGGTGTTGAGCGCCGAGCCGTGCACCAGGCGGGCGTGATGGATAGTCATCGAGCCCGCCGGGCCCATCAGCGGCACCGCCTTGCTGAAGTCGAGGTCGCAGGCCTCAGGGTCCATGGCGCCGCAGAAACGGCCATCGGCGTGATGGTTGTAGGTCGGGCCGTGATGCGTGCCGGGCAGCACCTGCAGCGGTCCGTTGCCGAGGTCGCAGTCGTCGAGATAGATGCCGGTGGCCAGCACATCGTCGTTGGTGTGCGGGTAGAACGCCCAGTCCTGGTGCCATTCCACCGGCGAGCCGTAGCCCGCCGATTTCATGTTGAGCTTGCCGCCATAGTGGCGAATTGTCGGGCCGATCAGCTGCGCAAGGATGGCCGTGATTTTGGGATCGCGCACGAGATCGTGGAAGAACTTGTATCGCTTGAAGATAGCGGGCTTCAGCCTTCGCACCCGGGGCAGGGTGGCGCTGTGGCTGGGCTCGAGATCGTAAAGCTCGTCGTTGGCTGCCACGCCGCGCGCTTCAGCCACGATGCGGTCGGTGAGCGCCCTCAATTCGGCAAGCTGGTCACCCTCGATCAGGCTCGGGATGACCAGATAGCCATCGCGCCGGTAGGTCTCGATTTGTGTCGCGGTAAGCATGCGAAACAATAGCACGAGCGGCCCGGTTGGCAGATAATCACGGTATGGCGATGCGTGCCCTTTTTCCGACATTAATCCTCCAGGAGTCCCTGGTTCGGCCGGGATGGCCCGCCTTCAACCGAAGTCTGGCCGACGAATGCAGCTCCCTTGCCGTCTCCGACGCGGCGGGGCGGCGCTGGTCGGCGCGCCACTATCTCGGCGGCTACACCTCCTATGGGTCGCTCGACCGCCTGCACCTCGTCTCGTCGCTGTTCGACCGCCTGCGCCGCCGCATCGATCCCGTCGTGAAGCGGTTTGCCCGCAGCCTGCACTACGATCTTGGCGGCCGCACCGTGGCGATGACAGATTGCTGGGCAAACGTGATGCCGGCCGGCGTGGTGCATTCGATGCATCTGCACCCGACCTCGTTCATCAGCGGCACCTATTATGCCGCCGTTCCGAAGGGCGCCGGTGCGCTAAAGTTCGAGGATCCGCGACTGCCGCACCATATGGCGGCGCCGCCCCGGCGCGGCGACGCGCCCGAGCGCTTTCGCTCGTTTGTCGGCGTGCCGGCGAGGGAGGGCGACCTGGTCCTGTTCGAGAGCTGGCTGCGTCACGAGGTGCCGCCGGCCCACTTCTCCGGCGAGCGCATCTCAATTAGTTTCAACTACGCTTGGACCCCTGAGGTCAGGGCACCCAAGCCTCGCCGTTGAAGGAGCATCTTATGCGCAATGGGCTTGTCTGGCTGTCCCTGCCCTTGGCCCTGGTCGCCGCCGCCGGCGTGGTCCACGCCGATCAGGAACTGCCGATTTTCGACGCGCACATGCACTACAGCCACGACGCCTGGACAGTGGTGCCGCCGAAGGAGGTCGTTGAGATCCTGAAAAAGGCGGGCGTGAAGCGCGCCATGGTGTCGAGCTCGAACAACGAGGGCACCAAGATGCTGCAGGATGTGGCGCCTCAGGTGATTGTGCCGGAGTTGCGGCCCTATCGCTCCCGCGGCGAGCTCTCGACCTGGGCCAAGGACCCGACGGTCCTGCCGTTCCTCGAGGACCTCCTTTCCAAACGCAAATATGTCGCCATTGGTGAGTTCCACATCTACGGCGCCGACGCCGACCTGCCCAACATGCGCGGCGTCGTCCAGCTTGCCAAGAAATACGGATTGTTCCTGCATTCCCATTCCGATGCCGACGCCGTCGTGCGCCATTTCCAGCAGGATCCCGATGCCAGGGTGCTGTGGGCCCATTCCGGCTTCGAGCGTCCCGAGAAGGTGCGCGAGATGCTGCGCCGTTATCCCAGGCTCACCTGCGACCTGGCATTCCTCACCGCGCACGCCTCCAACGGCAAGGTATCGCCGGGCTGGCGCGAGGCATTTCTTGAATTTCCGGATCGCTTCGTCGTCGGCACCGACACCTTCACCCCGGAGCGCTGGCACTACGTGATCGAGCACGCGCGCTGGTCGCGGGCCTGGCTGGCCGATCTGCCGCCCGACGTCGCGCGCAAGATCGCCTACGAGAATGGCGATCGATTGTTCGGCGGCGCCCAATGAAATTTGTCGCGGCGCTGTTCGCGTTCCTGTTTGCGAACGCCGCGTGGGCGGACTGCCCGCTCGACTTGGGACGCGGAACCGGCTGGGTGGTGTTCTCCGATCACTACATGGTCTCTTTTCGCCCGGATCCGATGCAGATCGAGGTCGGCCAGCCGTTCTCCCTGCTGTTCAACGTCTGCACAAAGTCCAATAGCCCGGCCGAGCTTGTGGCGATTGACGCTTCGATGCCGGAGCACAAGCACAGCATGAACTACCGGCCGACCATCCTGGCCGGGAAGGACGGGCGCTATCGCGTCGATGGCCTGATCTTTCACATGCCCGGACGCTGGGAGCTCTCCATCGACGTGCGGGCAGGCGAGGAAAGCGAACGCCTGACGCACGACTTCATACTCAAGTGAGAGGCTTTCTGGCGTCGCTGCTTTTGCTGGCGACATTCGTGCCGGCAGCCGTGGCGCAGCAGTTGCTCGATTGGTCGGCCGACGAGGTTCGCGCAGTCGCACGGCACGGTCCGTGGCCGCCGCCTCAAGTGCGCGATCCATCCAACCGGGTTTCCGGCACGCCGGCCGGGATCGCTCTCGGCGAGCATCTCTTCAACGACCCCCGGCTCTCCGGAAGCGGCAAGATGAGTTGCGCCACCTGCCATCAGGCCGGACGCGACTGGAGTGACGGCCGGGCGAAGGGGTTCGGCACCGTCGATCTTCATCGCCGCACGCCGTCCTTGTGGAACATCGGTTACTCCCACTGGTTCGGCTGGGACGGGGCGGGTGATTCACTCTGGGCCCAGACGATCCGCCCAATCGTGGATCCGTTGGAAATGGGCGGCAGCGTTGCGCAAATCGCCGGCCTGCTGCGGAACGACATGCAGCTTGCTTGCGGCTATCAGCGCGCCTTCGGCGCTGCCGTCGGCGGCGACGACGAATTATTGTTGGTCGATGCCGCCAAGGCATTGGCGGCCTTCCAGGCGACCCTGGTGACGCCTCGGACCAGGTTCGATGCTTTTCGGGATGCGCTCGTGGCCGGCGATCGCGCCGGCGCGGCGCGATATCCCTTGTCCGAACAGCGCGGCTTGAAACTCTTCATCGGCACCGGCAACTGCGACACCTGTCACTTTGGACCGCGCTTCACCAACGGCGAGTTCGGTGATGTCGGTATCGCCTTCTTCGTACGGCCGGGCGAGGTCGACTCGGGCCGCCTCGGCGGATTGACGAGACTGGCGGCCAGTCCTTTCAATCTGCTCGGCCGCTACAACGACGATGTATCGGGCGCGAACACTGCGCGGACGCGCCACGTCCAGCGCCTGCACAGCAACTTCGGCGAGTTCCGCGTTCCCGGCCTTCGCCAAGTGGGCCGCAACTCGGCCTTCATGCACGACGGCAGCATCGCCACGTTGGAGGAGGTCGTGCGCCACTATGCCGAAGTTAATCCAGATCGCCTGCACAGCGACGGCACGCCGCTGGTGCGTCCTCTGGGCTTGTCGCCGCAGGAGCGCAGCGACCTGGTGGCGTTCCTGCGCTCGCTCGACGCCGATCCGCCACCACGCCCGCCGCCGCCGCCGCTTTGCCCCTAGCGCAGGCGCGCGAGCGCCGATTCCAGAATCCAGGCTGCCGCTGCCGCATCGACTCGTTCGGCGCGCTTGGCGCGGCTCATGTCGTAGTCGTCGATCATGCCCCGGGTAACGGCCGCGGTGCTCATGCGCTCGTCCTGGAGGACGATCGGGAGGGCGGCGAGCAACGGCGGCCCATGGGCCGCGATGTTGGCGGCAAACTGGCGGATGGACTGGCAGCGTGGACCCTCTGTGCCGTCCATGTTGAGCGGCAGTCCGATCGCCAGAGCCTTGATCTCGTGCTTCTTCGCCAGCTCGGCAAGCGCTGCGAGGTCGGCCGCGAGCTTGCTGCGTCTGATCGTGGTGAGCGGCGTTGCCAGCATGCGGAGTGCATCGGAGGTGGCGAGGCCGATCGTCTTGCTGCCGACGTCGAGCGCCATCAGGCGACCGTCGCGGATCAGCAGCGCCTTCAGCTCGGGAAAATCCACGATCGCCATATCAGCTTGCCTGGGCGTCGAGCCAGGTCATCGTGTCCTCAGCGACGCGATCCCAACCCGGCTGCCCCAGGACCCAGTGACCCTGGTCCCTGTACTCTGCATGATCCGACACGTGGGCGAACTGGCGCGCGGTGCGGCGCACGACGCCGGGCGGCACGAGCTGATCCTTTTCGGCGCCCACGAACAGCAGCGGCACGGTCACAAGCCGCGGATCGACCGTCGCCGCCTTCGTGGCATCGAGCCAGGGCAGGGCGATCTCGAAGAGGGCGCGGCCTGATTCGTGCACGAACGAAGCATGGACTTCCGTGCCTTCGCGAGCGTCGGTGGTGTTGAAGGTGTAGGCCAACGCTTCGTCGAGCGTTGCCCGGTGCGGCTTGCGCCACCACCCCCACGTCGTCTGGATGCGCAGGAAGGCCAGCAGGTTGGACGGCCTGAGGGCGACTACACTGGCGGGTGGCGCCGGAGTCAGCAGGACGCCCGCCGTTGCCAGTCCTTTTGCACAAAGCAGCAGGGCGATGAGACCACCCATCGAATGTCCGATGACAACCGGCTTCTCGGGCAAGGCTCGCAGCGCCGTCTCGAGATCGGCGACATAGTCGTGCAGGCTGGTCGTGCCGAGAGCGGGTGGTGGAGACTCCGGAGGCGCGTCGTGATGGCGGAGCGACGGCGCGAGTGTCTGCCATCCACGCGCTTCAAGGAGAGGACGCCAGTTCCGCCAGACGTCGGAGGTTCCCCACATGCCGTGAATCAGGACTGCCAGCCGGGCCATCGACAAGGTTATAAGGCGGTCCCGGGCCCGGGTCGACATGGGCCGCAACCGGAGTAAATTGGCCGCGTGAACGACACGATCTACGCTCTTCTGGCGATTGCGATGGTGCTGCTGGTGGTCAGCGTCCTCGTGCCCCTGGCCGAGAGATTTCGCCTACCGCACACTGTCCTGTTGGCCATCGCCGGCATGGGCATGGGCTTTCTCGGGTCGTGGATCATCTCGGCGGACTTGAAGCTGTGGGCGGTGGGTGACGCTTTCATCGGCCTCGATAAGCTCGAGGTCGGCACCGACGTGTTCTTGCCGCTGTTTCTGCCGCCGCTGCTGTTCACCGCCGGCTTGACCATCGACGTGCGGCGCCTGTTGGACGAGATTCATGCCGTGTTGTTGCTTGCCATCGTGGCGGTGCTGGTGTGCATCGCCTGTGTGGCAGGCGTCGTCCATTTTGCCACTGGCGTCGACCTCATGGTCTGCCTGCTGCTGGGTGCCGTGGTATCGACCACCGATCCGGCGGCGGTCATCGGCATCTTTCGCGACGTCGGTGCACCCAAGCGGCTGTCGATCCTGGCCGAAGGCGAGTCGCTCCTGAACGACGCCGTGGCCATCGCCGCGTTCGGCCTTTTCATCGGCATCATCGCCTCGCAGTCGTTCCCCGATCCCGTGGCCACCATCGAGAACGATCCGACTTCCGCAGTAGGGGTGTTCCTGCGCGAGTTCATCGGCGGTCTGTTGCTGGGCTTCGCAATGGCCCGGGCCGCAATGGTGATCCTGCCGAGACTGGGCGAGTCGGACGCGGCCATCGCGTCCGTGACGGTCAGCCTTTGCTACCTGAGCTTCGTTTTGGCCGACCGCTATCTCCACGTGTCCGGTGTCGTCTCGGTCGTCATGGCGGCACTCACGCTGGCGGCCTACGGGCCCACGCATCTTCATCCACGCCAATGGACGGCGCTCCGCCAGATCTGGACGCAGCTCGAATTCTGGGCGAGCTGCCTCATCTTCGTTCTGGCCTCGATGCTGGCAGCCAACGTGCTGCTGCACATCAGTTGGCTCTACGTCTGGGGCGTTGTTGCCGTAGCCGTGGGCGCCTTCCTGGCGCGCGCTCTCGTCGTGTTCGGCATGCTGCCCGTGCTCGAAGCCACCAAGCTCGTCCAGCCCGTCGACAGCCGCTACAAGGCGATTCTCGTCTGGGGTGGGCTGCGCGGCGCGGTGACCATCGTGCTGGCGATGGTGGCGGCTGGCGATCTGCGGCTGCCGATCCAGGTGCGCGAGTTCATTGCAATCTCGGCGGTGCTGTTCGTGCTGTTCACCCTGTTCGTCAATGCCACGACGCTTGGCCTCATCATGAGCGTGCTCGGCCTCGACAAGCTGAGCCGCCTCGAACTTGCGCTGCGTGATCGCGTGCTAGCGCTATCACGGGTCAACGTCGACCGGCACCTGCGACAGATCATGAGACAGCAGAACGCACGAGCCGGTGCGATTGACGTCGACCCGGCGTCGGCCGGCGATGCCGAGGTCGAGGCTGTGCCCAAAGATCTCGCGCTCGATATCGAGGAGCGCGTCAAGATCGGCCTTGTCACCCTGTGCACGCGTGAGAAAGAACTCTATCTCGAACTCTTCGAGCAGCAGATCCTGTCCCGGCGCATGGTGGCGGTGCTGGCGGCGCGCGCTGACCGGCTGATCGACACGGTTCGGGATCGCGGCGTCGCAGGTTACGAGGAGTGGCTGGACAAGATCGCCCGGCCCGATCTCGGCTTCCGTCTAGCGCTCTGGCTGCACCGGCGCTTCGGCATCGAAGGCATGGTGACCGAGCAATTGGCCGACCGCTTTGAGGTCCTCATGGTCTCTCAAAGCGTTCTGGGCGAACTTGCTGCCTTCAACATCAGCTCGATTGCCGATCTGCTGGGGCCGGACGCCGAGACTCGTCTGGCGGAGCTCATCGGCCAGCGGCAGACCGCCGTCGAAGGGGCGCTGCGTGCGCTCTCCCTGCAGTATCCAGGCTATGCGGAATCGATCCAGGCGCGGCAGCTCGAGCGGGCGGCGATCCGCTTCGAATCGGCAGAATATGCCCGGCGTCTGCGCGAGGGCATCATCAGCCGCGAGGTCTACAACGACCTGCGGGAACAGCTCGCCGAGCGCCGCGGCGCCATCAGTAGTCGTCCACCGCTCGACCTCGGCCTCGAACTGGTTGCCATGATCGGTCGTGTGTCGCTGTTCGCAGCCCTCGACCGCGACGCCATCGTCGCTGTCGGCAGGCGCCTGCGCGCTCTCGTGGCGCTGCCGGGCGAGAAGATCGTCGCGGTTGGTGGCAAGCCGGATGCGATGTACTTCGTCGCGGCCGGCGAGGTGACGGTGCATACCCGCACCGTGATGGTGACGCTCAAGGAGGGCGACTTCTTCGGCGAAATGGGACTGCTCAGTGCCCAGCCACGCAACGCCGACGTCGTGGCCAACGGCTATTGCCACCTCTTGGTGCTCTACAAGAAGGACTTCAATCAGCTGCTGGCGAGCCGGCCCGAGGTTCGCGCCGAGATCGAGGCAGTGGCGGCCCGCCGGATCGCCACGCCGGAGCAGAGCAAGGCCGCGTCCTAGAGGGTCCGGCTCGACCGCTCGCGGTTGCTCGGGCAGGGCAAAACGGCTACCAACCGCGCCCTATAAGGGTTTTGGAGACGAGGGAATGGCGCTCGACAAGGACACGGTGGCACGCATCGCGCGGCTTGCCCGTCTGAAGGTTCCGGACGAGGAGCTCGGCGCCCTGGCGGGCGAGCTGTCGGGAATTTTTTCCTGGATCGAGCAGTTGAACGAAGTCGACACGGCGGGCGTCGAGCCGTTGTCCAGCGTCTCCGATGTCACCCTGCCGCTGCGCGCCGACAAGGTCACTGACGGCGGCATGGCGGCCAAGGTGCTGGCCAATGCGCCCGGCGGCGCCGTCTACATCGATCCGTCCGACAAGAATGCCGGCGGCTTCTTCACCGTTCCGAAGGTGGTGGAGTAGGTCATGGCAGCTCTTACCGATCTCACCATCGCCCAGCTTGGCACAGCGCTCGCAAAGAAGGAGGCGAGCGCCGTCGAGGTCGCCGATGCCCATCTGAAGAAGCTGGACGAGCATCGCGCGCTCAACGCCTTCATCACCGAGACGCCGGAGAAAGCGCTCGCCATGGCGGCCGCCTCCGATGCTCGTCGCGCAAAGGGCGAGGCAGGTCTCCTCGAAGGCATTCCGCTCGCCATAAAGGATCTGTTCTGCACCGAGGGCGTGCAGACCACGGCAGCCTCGCACATTCTCGAAGGTTTCGTGCCCCAGTATGAGAGCACGGTGACGACCAAGCTCTGGGAGTCGGGTGCGGTAATGGTCGGCAAGACCAACCTCGATGAGTTCGCCATGGGCTCGTCGAACATGACCAGCCATTTCGGCGGTGTCGAGAATCCGTGGAAGCGCAAGGGCGACAACCGCAAGCTGGTGCCGGGTGGCTCGTCCGGCGGGTCGGCGGCGGCGGTCGCGGCCTACATGGTGCCGGGCAGCACCGGCACCGACACAGGCGGCTCGATCCGGCAGCCGGCGTCGTTCTGCGGCATCGTCGGCCTGAAGCCGACCTATGGGCGCTGCTCGCGCTGGGGTGTCGTGGCCTTCGCCAGTTCGCTCGACCAACCCGGTCCGTTTGCCCGCACCGTCGAGGACTCGGCCCTGCTGCTGCAGGCGATGGCCGGCCACGATCCCAAGGACTCGACCTCGGCGCCGCACGCCGTGCCGGACTTCGCCGCCGCGGCGCGCAACCCGGACATCAAGGGGCTCAGGGTCGGTATTCCCAAGGAGTACCGTGTCGATGGCACGTCGCCCGAGATCGAGGCGCTGTGGACGCGCGGCATGGAAATGCTGAAGGCGGCCGGTGCCGTGCCGGTCGAGGTCTCGCTGCCGCATACCAAGTACGCGCTGCCGGCCTATTACATCGTGGCGCCGGCGGAGTGTTCGTCGAACCTGGCACGTTACGATGGCGTACGCTTCGGCTTGCGCGTGCCGGGCAAGGACCTGGCCGACATGTACCAGAACACGCGCGGTGCCGGCTTTGGCAAGGAAGTGCGCCGCCGTATCATGATCGGCACCTACGTGCTCTCGGCAGGCTACTTCGACGCCTATTACAAGAAGGCGCAGCAGATCCGTTCGTTGATCGCCCGCGACTTCAAGCAGGCCTTCGAGAAGTGCGACGTGCTGTTGACGCCGACTGCGCCCACTGCGGCCTTTGCCGCCGGTGAGAAGATGGACGATCCGGTGACCATGTACCTCAACGATATGTTCACCATCCCGGCGTCGATGGCGGGCTTGCCCGGCATCTCGGTGCCGGCTGGCCTCGACAAGGACGGCTTGCCGCTCGGCTTGCAGCTCATCGGCCGTGCCTTCGACGAGGAGACACTGCTGCGTGTCGCGGCGGCGCTCGAGAAGGCAGCGGCTTTCGCTTCGCGGCCGGCGGGGTACTGAGTCAGCATTCCGCGGCGTCGTCTCGAGGCGTACACTTCCGGCAACCCGGGAGAGACGAACATGGCGGATTTCGATCTGGTGGTACGCGGCGGCAACGTGGCGGACGGCACGGGTGCTGCGATCAGGGAAGTCGACGTCGCGGTGAAGGACGGCAAGATCGCTGCCGTCGGCAAGGTGAGCGGGCAGGGCGCTGAGGAGATCGACGCCAAGGGCCTGCTGGTCACGCCGGGCTTCGTCGACATCCACACACATTACGACGGCCAGGCCACCTGGGACTCGCGGCTGCAGCCTTCGAGCTGGCATGGCGTGACTACGGCAGTGATGGGCAATTGCGGCGTCGGCTTCGCGCCGGTGAAGATCGAGGACCGCCGGCGCCTGATCGAATTGATGGAAGGTGTGGAAGACATTCCCGGTGCGGCGCTCGACGAAGGGCTCAAGTGGTCGTGGGAATCGTTCGGCCAGTATCTCGATGCGCTGGACGCCCGGCCGCGCGACATGGACCTCGGGGCACAGTTGCCGCACGGCGCGCTGCGCGTGTTCGTAATGGGCGAGCGCGCGGCCCGGCTGGAAGAGGCCACCACGGAAGAAGTGGCGCAGATGCGTGCCCTCACGGCTGAGGCCATGCGCGCCGGCGCCCTGGGCTTCACCACATCGCGCACCCTCAATCATCGCACGGTGACGGGCGATCCGACGCCGTCGCTGCGCGCCTCCGAGGAGGAGCTCCTCGGCATCGCGCTCGGCATGAAGGATGCGGGCCGCGGCGTCATCGAGTTCATCTCCGATTTCAACACGCCCGATCCCGAGAGCGAGTTCGCCATGCTGAAGCGTCTGCTCGACGCCAGCGGTCGGCCGTTCTCCGTCTCGCTGGCGCAGCGCCATTCCCGGCCCGACGGTTGGCGGCGCCTGCTCGGACTGGTCGAGGGGCTGGTCGCCTCGGGCCATCAAGCCAAGGCGCAGGTGGCGCCGCGGCCGATCGGCGTGCTGCAGGGACTGCAGGCGAGCCGGACGCCGTTCTCGATGTGTGCGTCCTATAAGGCGATCAACGACAAGCCGGTTGCCGAGAAGCTCGCGATCATGCGCGACCCCGCATTCCGCGCGAAGCTGATGCAGGAGGCCGAGGCGCCGCTGCGGTCAGAGATGGCCACGCGCCTCACGGATTTCGACCGCATGTTCGTGTTGGGCGATCCGCCCGACTATGAACCGCCCAGGGAAAGCTCGTTCGGCGCCCGGGCGGCGCGCGAGGGAAGGCATCCGCGCGAGCTGGTCTACGACTTTCTCGTCTCGGGTGAGGGTAAGGGCTTCATTTTTGCGCCCTTCGCCAACTATGCGGCCTACAATCTCGATTGCTGCAGCGAGATGATGCAGAGCCCGCACACGTTGATTGGTCTCGGCGACGGCGGCGCGCATGTCGGCCTGATCTCAGACGGTTCATATCCGACCTACCTGCTCGCGCACTGGGGTCGTGACCGCAACAGCGGCAAGCTCGACGTTTCGTGGCTGGTCAAGCGTCACACCCAGGACAACGCCAACGCCGTCGGCCTCGGCGATCGTGGCGTCGTGGCGGCTGGCAAGAAGGCTGACCTCAACGTCATCGACTTCGACAGGCTGCGCGTTGAGGCGCCGGTGATGAAGTGGGACCTGCCGGCCGGCGGCAAGCGCCTGCTACAGAAGGCGCGCGGCTACCGCGCCACCATCGTTTCGGGCGCCGTCACCTATCGCGACGGCGAGGCGACCGGCGCACTGCCGGGCAAGCTGGTCAGGGGCGCGCGCCCCTGACCTGATCTGCTAGTCGCCCTTGATGTCGTTTTCCTTGATGACTTTGAACCAGCGATCCTGCTCGCTCTTCTGGTAGGCGGCGAAGTCCTCCGGCGAGCTGGTCAGGATCTCCATGTTGAACTGCTCGATGAACTTCTGTGTCACGTCGGTCGCCAGCACGGCCTTCTTGATCTCGGCATGCATGCGGTCGATCAGCGGACGCGGCACGCCGGCCGGCGCGTAGACGCCCCACCATGAGTAGGACGGGAAGCTCTTGATGCCCTGCTCTTCGAGAGTCGGCGTGTTGGGCAGCGCCGGCGTCCGCTTCTCGCCGGTGACGGCGATCGCCCGGATCTTGTTGGCGCGAATGTGCGGGCTGAAAGAGGTCAGGCTCGAGATGCCGATGTCGGTGACGCCGGCCAGCAGGTCCTGCACCAGCGGCCCGCCGCCCTTGTAGGGGATCAGGTTCAGGTCGACGTTGTTCTCTTTCTTGATGAGGTTGGCCAGCACCAGCGCCTGGCTGCCGCCCAGCACACCGAAGTTTACCTTGCCGGGCCGCGCCTTGGCATCGGCCACCACCTCGGCAAACGTCTTGTAGGGGCGGTCGGGATGTGCCGCGATCGTCTGCGGCGTGCGGCCGATCAGCATGACGTTGACGAGGTCGGAATCCTTGTAGGGCAGGTTCGGCGCGAAGGCCGGATTGAGGATGTGGCTGTCGAACGTCACCATCCAGGTCTGGCCATCCGGCGGCGACTTGGCGGCGATGTTGGCACCGACGACGCTGGCGCCGCCCGGCTTGTTGTCGACCACGACCTGCCAGCCGGTATTGTCGGTGAGCTTGGCCTGGATGATGCGGGCCACCGGATCGGTCGAGCCGCCCGGTGGGAAGGGCACGATGATCTTGATCGGGCCCTTGGGCCAGTCAGATCCTTGGGCAAGATTTTGCGCGTTAACGATGGCGGGCGCGCCCAGCGTCGCGGCGGCGGCGCCGGCCAATACGGCCCGGCGGCGGAGTACGGTCATTCTAGCCTCCCAGAGATGTCTTCGTTGGCCGCGAGCCTAAGCATGGACAGGCGGCGTTCAAGTCCCTATTTACCCTTTCATGTCATATATCAAAGGCAATTCAGGCGACTGGGAGATCGTGCTGGGGCTGGAAGTCCATGCGCAGGTCATCTCCGACGCCAAGCTCTTTTCCGGCGCTCCGACCACATTCGGTGCTGACCCCAACACCCAGGTGTCGCTGGTCGATGCCGCCATGCCGGGCATGCTGCCAGTCATCAACGAGCGCTGCGTCGAGCAAGCGGTGCGCACAGGGCTCGGGCTCAACGCGCAGATCAACCTGCGCTCTGTGTTCGACCGCAAGAACTACTTTTATCAGGACCTGCCGCAGGGTTACCAGATCTCGCAGTACAAGGACCCGATCGTGGGCGAGGGCGTGGTCGAGATCGACCTGCCCGACGGCACAACCAAGAAGATCGGGATCGAGCGGCTGCATCTGGAGCAGGACGCCGGCAAGAGCCTGCACGACCAGCATCCGAGCCAGACCTACGTCGACCTCAACAGGTCGGGTGTGGCGCTGATGGAAATCGTCAGCCGGCCCGACATGCGCAATGCCGACGAGGCGGCGGCATACCTGACAAAGCTGCGCTCGATCGTGCGCTATCTCGGCACCTGCGACGGCAACATGGACGAGGGCTCCATGCGTTGCGACGTCAACGTCTCGGTACGCAAGCCGGGCGACCCGCTGGGCACGCGCTGCGAGGTCAAGAACGTGAACTCGATCCGGTTCGTGAAACAGGCGATCGAATACGAGGCGCGCCGCCAGATCGAAGTGATCGAAGGCGGCGGTACGATCAAGCAGGAGACGCGGCACTTCGATCCGGGTCGCGGCGAGACGCGCTCGTCGCGCTCGAAAGAAGACGCGCAAGACTATCGCTATTTCCCCGATCCTGACCTGCTGCCGCTGGTGTTTACCCAGGAATATGTCGACAAGATCCGCGCCAGCCTGCCGGAGCTGCCGGATGCGCGGAAGAACCGCTTCATCAAGGACTATGGCCTCACGCCCTACGACGCGGGCGTGCTGGTCCTCGAGAAGGAGACGGCAGCGTTCTTCGACACGGTAGCGAAGGGCCGCGACGCGAAGGAAGCCGTGAAGCTCGTCACGGGCGATTTCTTCGCGATGCTGAACCGGCGTGGCGCCACGGTCGCGGAATCTCCCATCAAGGCGGAGCATCTCGGCAAGCTTCTCGACCTGCAGGCCGATGGCACGATCTCGGGCCGCATCGCCAAGGATTTGTTCATCGCCATGGAGGAGACCGGCAAGGACCCGGCCGTTCTGGTCGAGGAGCGCGGCCTGAGGCAGGTGACCGACACCGGCGCCATCGAAGCTGCCATCAAGGCGGTGATCGACGGCAATCCCGGGCAGGTCACGGCGTACAAGGCCAAGCCCACCCTGATGGGCTGGTTCGTCGGCCAGGTGATGAAGGCCACCGGCGGCAAGGCCAATCCCAAGATCGTCAACGAACTTCTGAAGAAGGCACTCGACGCTGCCTGATCTTCAGGGCGTAGCGTAGCGCACCAGCCGCGCCGTCAGGCTGTCGTCCGACCAGACCATGGCCGCGATCTGTCCGTCGGGCGTGCGGGCGATATCGCTGAAGTTTCCGACCGGGCTCCGCCAGCGCACCTGTCCATCGATCCGGCCCGCCACAACGTAGCAGGGAGGGCCATCCATCGTGTCGCAGACGATGGCCACGAACCCGTCGCCGTCGGCGATCATCCGGCGCGTCTGCCCGTAGCGCCATGGCGCACGGCTGGCGACGTTTCCGGTGTCGTCGATCCGCACGATCTCGGGCGGGCGCGACGTGTCGAAGCGACTGAGTGCTGAGACCCATCCAGTCGGCAGCAGCGCGAACGACGTGCCCTCCGTGCTGAACGGGATCCGGCCCTGTGACGTCCCGTCGGCGGCAAAGCGCGCGATGTACCATTGGCTGAGCGCCGTCTCGCGCTGGATTTCCTGCACCGCAGCCGTGATGCCGCCGTCCGGTCTCATGGCGAGGCCATAGACATCTTCCGGATAGCCCGGGCCCGGGCCTGCCTGCCAGCTCCGCCGCCCCTCGGCATCAAACTTGCCGATCCACCAGTTGAACGGACCGGGTCCGAAGCCGCCGCCGACCAACAGGCCGTTGTCGGTCGTCGGAATATAGAACTTGGTCTGGTAGTAGGACGCCGGATTGTCTGTCGTCGCTGGCGGCACGGAAGTGGCGCGGCGGACCTTGCCGTCGGCGGTTACCCGATAGATCGACGTCACCGAGCGTTCCCGCTGCGGCGTGGCCATCGCCTGGTTGGAGCTGCTGAGGAAGACCGCCGTCTCACCCGAGGGGGTGACTGCGACGCCGAGCGAGGCGGCGTTGAAGCCGCGTGGGCCGATGTTGGCCTGCACGGGCAGCATGGTCCGGAACTTGAGACCGCCGTCGGCCCGGTAGGCCAACAGTTCGACGCGGGCGCTGGCCGCCGGCGCTATGCCGTCGGGCGAGGGGCTAAAGCTGCTCAGCAGCACATACTGCGTACCGTCCGGTCCGATGGCCAGGCGGCCCGGCGGGCCGAAGCTCGACAGCTGGTGATCCGGCGGTGGCGGCAAGGCGATGTCGAGCGTGACGCGCGGTTGCGGCTGGGCGAGGGCGGGGCTGCAGAGCAGGGCGAGGGCGAGAATCGGCAAGAGGCGCATGACGCGAATCATATGTGTTAGGCTCGCCCGATGAAAGAGCGGGGGGGCGATGACCGCGAAACTCTACGCGATGACCTGCGGGCGGCTGATTGGACGGCTCAAGGACATGATCGAGGGCGAGGACGGCGCGGTCGCGCTACCCATCCCGTCCTACCTGATCGAGCACCCCAAGGGGCGCGCGCTGTTCGACACCGGTATGCATCCGCAATGCCGGACCGACGCCGCCGGCCGGATGGGGGAGCGCGTGGCCAGGCTCTTCGGCTTCGAGCAGTACGGCTCAGCCGACGACGTGAAGTCGCGCCTGGAGTCGATCGATCGCGATCCCGGCAAGGTAGACTACATCGTGAATTCACATTTGCATTTTGATCACGCCGGCGGCAACGAGCTCGTGCCCAACGCCACCATGGTGGTGCAGCGGCCGGAATGGCAGGCGGCGCAGGATCCCGAGACCGCCGCCAAGGTCGGTTTCTTCAAGGCCGACTTCGACCACGGCCATCCGGTGAAACAGGTCGAGGGCGAGCATGATCTGTTCGGCGACGGCAGCGTGGTTTGTTTGCCGACCTACGGCCACACGCCAGGCCATCAATCACTCAAGGTGCGCACCGAAGCCGGAGAAATTGTGCTGACCGGCGACGCCTGTTATTTTTGCCGGACGCTGCGCGAGCGCCGGCTGCCGCGCTTTGTCTACGACCGCGAGCAGATGCTGGCGTCGCTCGATCGCCTCGAAGCGTTGGAGCGGGGCGGGGCGAGGCTCTTCTTCGGCCACGACCCGGAGTTCTGGAAGGACGTGCCCCAGGCACCGGCGCCGGCCTTCTAGGCGAATCGTTGCGTTCAGGTCTGCGGCATGAACTCGAGCATCAGCCCGCCGGACTGCTCGGGGGCTATGAGCACGCGGTCGCCTTCGGTCAGTGCGAAAGGCACGTTGTTGGCGCGCAGCAGCGCCTGGAGGGGGCGTGAGCGCTCGATCGCGATAGCGGCGCCGACGATGACCGGCAGGTTCTGCGGCGCCATGATCTCGAGCGCCTTGTACTCGAGTTGGTAGGCGAGCGGGGACCAGATCAGCAGCTCCACTGAGCCCGCCTTGACCATCATGCAGCCGTCGAAGATTTCTTCGGTCTTGCCGCCCCAGGCGACCTTCAGCGCCTTCGCGGTCTCGCGCGGATTCTCGGCGACGGCATGGATTGCCATCATGCCGAGTGCACCGTTGGGATGAACGATCCATTCCGGCTCCATGAAGCCGTCAGGTGTCTCGTTCTTGACCGCGAACCACGGCAGCGGGCCACCGGTCTCGCCGATCACGACGCCGACATCGACCTCGAAACCGTCTTCGGTCTCCCAGGCGTGGGTACGCTCCTCGCCCTCGAGTTCCTCGACATTTAGCGCCACCGCGACGCGCGTGGTGTCGCCGGCCAGCAACTCGATATAGTTCGGAATGTCGTCGCTGTCGGGCTGGAAGCAGATGCAGCGCGGCTCAACCCCTTCAGGCGTCAGGTTGAAGCCGAGCTGCTGCAGCTTGGCGGCGGTGGTCTCGAGGTCGGTGTCATTGACCGAGAGATGATCGATGTCGCGGGCCGAAATTTTCATGCCCGGTCATACAGGCTTAACGGCCTCACGCTCAAGTGGGATGCTTGTCCTCAGGCGGCGTGCTAATGCCGCGGTATTCACCATTTGGAGGAGAAGAATATGTCCAAGATGACACTTTACGGCATCTGGCTGAGCGGCCCGACCTACAAGGCCGGACTCGCCCTGTCGCTGATGGGCCAGGCTTTTGCCTACAAGCACGTCGATCTTCGCGCCGGTGCTCACAAGCAGCCGGACTATCTCGCGGTCAACCGCTACGGACAGGTTCCGGCGCTGGTCGACGGTGACCTCAAGCTCTGCCAGTCGGGCTCGATCCTGATCTATCTCGCCGACAAGTTCGGGAAGATGGGCGGCAAGACCGCCGAGGAGAAGGCGCGGGTACGCGAGTGGCTGTTCTGGGAGTTCGACCGCCTGGCGCCCAACATCTACCGCCCGCGCGCCATCAAGAAGGGCTTCATGAAGGCTGACGACAACGTCCTGCAGCTCTACACCGGCCTTGCCAACGATGCCCTGAAGGTGCTGGACGCCTCGCTCGCCAAGTCGTCCTTCCTGGTCGGCAACGAGGCCACCATCGCCGACGTCGCGGTCTATGGCGATGTCGCCTATGCCGAGGAGGGCGCCATCGACCTCGCGCCTTACGCCAACGTGAAGGCGTGGATGGGACGGGTCGAGAAGCTGCCCGGCTTCAAGAAGTACGCCGACCTGCTGCCGCAGCAAGACGCAGCCTGATCGACGGGCGGGCCGGGCGGCAGGCCGTCCGGCCTGTCGTCACTCCTCCGTACCGCCTACCAGGATCACCTGAACCTTCGGCCATTGCTCGTCATCGACGATGAAGGGCTTGGGTGGCGTGCCGCGCTTGCGCGGGATGTTGCCGGTATGGGTGATGCGCAGCGTCTTGGAGCCGGTTACCGGCGTATTGTCGAAGTTCTGACTCTCGCGCTTGCCGTCGGGCTTGGTCGTGCTCACCGACGTCTGTCCGCACAGCCTGTTCTTGCGCCAAGTGGCCGGCGCGCAGCCGTTGCCGACGACTTTGACCAACTTGCGCAGGTCAAACTCGCCATCCTCGATCAGCTTGCGGACGGCGCCGCGGTTTGCGTCGGTCAGCTCAATCTCGGCGCTGAATTGCTTGGGGTTGTTGCCGAGCTGGCAGAAGCAGGTCGCCTTGATCTCCGTCTGGGCGAAGGCGGGCGGGGCGATACCCGCCAGGAGAAGAGCACAGGCCAGGACACGAAAACGCATCAGGTTTCCTCCATCATCTGTTTCCAACTCTCCTCGACGCTCTTTCGGTCAAGGTCGCGGGTAATGAACACCAGTCGTGACCGTCGCTCGGCATCGGGCCAACGGGCGAGCAGTGTGGGTGGATGGAAGGTGTGGTGAACGCCGTGGATCACCAGCGGCTGGCTCTCGCCCTGGACATTCAGCACGCCCTTCACGCGCAACAGGCGGTCACCCCAGGAGGCGCGGACTGCCATCAGCCATGGGTTGAAGCGGTCCCAGTCGAGCGGTTCGTCGAAGGTGAGGCAGAACGAGCCGATGTGGGCGTCGTGGCGGGAGCGGTCGACGTGATGATGGTGATGGTCATGCGCTTCGGCGCCGAGCCAGGCACGCACCCGATCGCTCTTGCCGGCCGGATCGAATGGACCGGAATCGAAGAGGAGCGCAGGGTCGATCTCGCCTTGCACGATCTCGAAAAGTGCAGCGCCAGGATTGAGCGCCTCGAGGCGGACCCGAAGACCGGCGCTGGCGTCGATGTCCGCGAGGTCGGTCTTGCTGATGAGCAGCCGATCGGCGACCGCGGCTTGTTTCACCGCCTCGGCATGTTCGTCGAGCTGGCGCGCGCCATTCACGGCATCGACGGTCGCCACCACGCTGTCGAGACGATAGTCGTGGCTGATCATCGGGTTATTGAGCAAGAGCTGCAGGATCGGCGCCGGATCGGCGAGGCCCGTCGTTTCCAGCAGCACGCGGTCGAACGGCGGTGCCGTACCCGATGCGCGGCGCTTGGCGATATCGCGCAAGGTTCGGTCGAGATCGCCCTGGATGGTGCAACAGACGCAGCCCGATTGCAGCAGCACCATGTCGCCGTCGACCTGCTCCATGAACAAGTGATCGAGGCCTGTTTCGCCGAACTCGTTCACCAGCACCAGGCTGCGCGCCATGCGCGGATCGCCCAGCACGCGGTTGAGCAGGGTGGTCTTGCCGCTGCCCAGGAAGCCGGTGATCAAGGCCACCGGCAGGCGCTCGGACGACTTGTCGCGATCGAACAGGCTCATCCGTACGCCTCCCATTTTCGCACATGTAACAAAGTAACGTTGGCGCTTTGACTTGACGGTCGTCCACCTCGGCAGGACGGTTGCAAAACTAAAGATAACCTAGGAGGAGCGCCATGGACTCGAGATATCTCAAGGACAAGGAAGATCTCAAGAAGGCGGCACAGACCGTCGACGACGACCGTCGAACCTTCCTGACGGCCGGTCTCGTCGGTGGTGCGGTTGCAGCCGGGACGCTGATGGCGGGCGCTGTCCATGCGCAGCAGATCGCCCAGGCGCCGGCCCTGTCCGACAAACCCTGGTGGCCGCATCCAAAGTGGGGCAAGGACGATCAGGCGGGCGCATCGAACTATATGACCCCGGCCAAGACACTCGATACGGTCAAACTGATCAAGGACGGCAAGGTTTACCGCATCGGCCGCACCTACGAATCAGCGATGCCGAAATTCGGCGAGCGCGCCTTCACGCTGCGCATTCCAGGTTCGCCGACCGGCGGCCCGTTCGGTACCAACAAGGTGATCTGGCACGACGAGTTCCTGGCCACCGAGATCGGTCAGACCGGCACCCAGTTCGACGGGCTCGGCCACATCGGCATCCAGATGGGCAAGGACGGCGACAAGAACGAAATGCGCTACTACAACGGCGTGACAGAGCAGGAGATGGGCGGCGCGTACGGCCTGAGCAAGCTAGGTGTCGAGCATGTGAAGCCGTTCTTCACGCGCGGTCATTTGTTCGATATCGAGGCGCTCAAGGGCCGCATGATGGAGGCAGGTGAGGAGATTACGCTCGCCGACGTTCGCGCTGCCATGCAGAAGCAGGGCATGAACGAGGCGGATGTGAAGGAGGGCGATGCTGTCTTCTTCAACACCGGTTGGGGCAAGCTCTGGATGAAGAACAACGACAAGTTCAACAGCGGCGAACCCGGCATCGGCCTGGAAATTGCCAAGTGGTGCGTCGACAAGGGAATCAGCCTCACCGGGGCCGATCAGTGGGCCACGGAGGTGGTGCCGAACCCGAACAAGGACCTGGCTTTCGCGGTGCATACCGAGCTGATCGCCAAGCAGGGTATCTTCAACCACGAAAACCTGGACTTCACGGCCCTGATCGCCGATCGCAAGTACCAGTTCGCCTACATCTTCTCGCCGGCCCCCATCAAGGGCGCCACGGGATCGAACGGTGGGCCCATCGCCGTGACCTGACCGCAAGGCGGTTCGCGACCTTAAACGCCCTCGCGCAAGCGGGGGCGTTTTGCTTTGATGCGACCAAGGAAATCTGGAGGAAAGACAATGTCGATGTTCCGTATGGCCGCCGCGGCAGCGCTTGTCCTCGGCATGGCAGCGACCGCCAGCGCACAAGGCATCCCCAGGGTGCAGTCACCGGAAGAGGTCGGCTTTCTGTCGACACGCCTCAAGACCCTCAGCGACAGGATCAACGACGGCGTGAAGAACAACGAGTTGCCGGGGGCCGTCGTCTTGATCGTGCGCAACGGCAAGATCGTCATGTTCGACTCGTTCGGCTTCCGCGACAAGGAAGCCAAGGTGGCGATGACCAACGACACCATCTTCCGCATCGCCTCGATGACCAAGCCCATCGTTTCGGTGGCGGCGATGGTCCTCATGGAGGAGGGCAAGCTCACCCTGGCCGACCCGGTGGCACGCTACATCCCGGCTTTCGCCGAAACCAAGGTGGCGGTGCCGAAGAAAAAGGACGATGGCACGGTCGAGATCGAGCTCGTGCCGCAGGCTCGGCCGATGACGGTGCAGGATCTGCTGCGCCACACATCGGGCCTGACTTATGGCGCGATCGGCGCCAATCCGGTGAAGCAGTCCTACCTCGATATGAAGGTGAATGATCGCGGCCAGACCAACGCCGAGATGGCCGAAAAACTGGCCAAGCTTGGGCTGCTCTACCAGCCCGGCACGACCTGGGAATATTCGATGTCGACCGACGTGTTGGGCCGCGTCGTCGAGGTCGCCTCGGGTATGCCGCTCGACAAGTTCATCGAGGATCGCATCACCAAACCGCTCAAGATGGGCGACACCGCCTTTGAGGTCGCCGCCGACAAGAAGGCGCGCGGCGCTAAGCCGATGAAGGAGGGGCCCAAGAACGAAGTGCCGTCGATCCCCGACGTCGCCGAAAAGTTCACCTGGAGGTCGGGCGGCGGCGGCATGGTCTCGACTGCAGCCGACTACGCGCGCTTCCTGCAGATGTTCGCCAACGGCGGCCAGCTCGACGGCGTGCGCCTCATCTCGCGCAAGAGCATCGACCTGATGACCGCCGACGCTTTGCCGCCGGACATCAAGATGGGCGCCGACATGTTCCGCTTCGAGGCGCTCGAGCCCAGTGCCCGCATGGGCCAGGGCTTCGCCTTGGGCTTTGCCGTGCGCACGGACGTTGGTCGCAATCCGCTGCCGGGAACGCCCGGCGACTACTACTGGGGTGGCGCCTACGGGACCTATTTCTGGCACGATCCAAAGGAACGCCTGTTCGTCGTCTACATGATGCAGTCGCCGGCGGCGCGTCTGCGCTACCGCTACCTGATGCGCGACCTCGTCTATCAGGCGATGGTGAACTGATAGTGTCATGACGATCGCGTAACTGCCTCGCCTGGCAGCCCTTGACGCTCTGCCAACGGACAACCACGTTGGCGGAGCCCCGGAAATTGGGAGGGGCGGGAGGCACTGTCATGCAAAGCCAGGAACGCGACCTCATTTCCGGCCTGTTCGGGCGAATCCAGCAATTCGAGACGCAGCCGCGCGATCCCGAGGCCGAGGCGCTGATTGCGAGCTCGATCGCGCGTCAACCCGCGGCGCCCTATTTGCTGATTCAGACGGTCCTGGTGCAGGAGCAGGCCCTGAAGGCGGCGCAGGAGCGTATCGCTGAGCTCGAGGCCAAGGTGACTGCCGCGCCGGCCGCGGCGACGAGTTTCCTCGGCAATGCGCCGAAAGTGAGCCCGTGGGGCGGCGCGCAAGCTGGTGGCGGGCAGCCGGCGCGGCCCTCCATGGTGCCGTCGACCCGTTCGCCGTTACAGGCGGCGGTGGCTCCGGCTGCCGCACCTGCAGGCGGCAGTTTCCTGCGCACGGCGATGGCGACGGCTGCTGGTGTGGCCGGTGGCGCCCTGCTGTTCCAAGGCATCAGCTCCTTGATGGGCAGCAATCCGTTCGGCGGCCAGCAGCAGGCAGCGGCCCAGCCAGGCCAGGTGCCCGACGCGCAGGAGCAGCAGCAGGCGACAGTGCAGGACGACAGCCAGATGGCCGATGGCGGCGCCTCGGAGGAGTACGATACCGCGTCGCTCGACCAGGATATGGGGCAGGATATGGGCGGCGGCGACGACTTCGCCTGATCCCGCTGTAGTGATTTCGTAATGAAAGGGGAAATACCGAGATGATCGAACTTCACACCTGGGGCACGCCCAACGGCCGCAAGATCTCCATCATGCTCGAGGAGTGCGGGCTCCCCTACAGCGTGCACAAGGTCGACATCTCCAAGGGAGAGCAGTTCAAGCCCGAGTTCCTGCGCATCAGCCCCAACAACCGCATTCCCGCAATCGTCGATCCCGACGGTCCGGGCGGCAAGCCCATCAGCCTGTTCGAATCGGGCGCGATCCTGATCTATCTTGCCGACAAGACGAAGAAGTTCATGCCGGCCGACGCCGCCAAGCGCTACGAGGCGCTGCAGTGGCTGATGTGGCAGATGGGCGGATTCGGCCCGATGCTTGGCCAGGCCCATCACTTCCTGCGCGCCGCACCCACCAAGATCGAGTACGGTATGAAGCGCTACGTGGACGAGGCCAAGCGTCTCTACGGCGTCCTCGACAAGCAGCTCGCCAGCAACGCCTTCGTCGCCGGCGAGGAATACACGATCGCGGACATGTCGATCTTCCCGTGGGCGGCGCGCCATGAATGGCACACGGTGAACCTGGCCGACTTCCCCAACGTCAAGCGCTGGTACGACATCGTCAACGCCCGCCCCGCCGTGACCAAGGGGATGGCCGTTCCTTACCTGAACTAAGGATCTGCACATGCGGAAGCTTGCGTTGTCGGCCGCGCTCGGGCTCCTGTCCGCTTGCGCGCAAACCACCACGCCGGCCCAGCCACCGCAGGTGGCGGCGTCCTGCGCCGCACCTCTCAAGCCTGCACTTGAGCTCAATCTCTATTTCGGGCGCAATATCGAGGGTAGCGGCGAGGTGAGTGAGCGGCAGTGGGCGGAGTTCGTGGCGAGCGAGGTGACGCCGCGCTTTCCCGATGGGCTCAGCATCCTCAACGTTGCCGGACAGTCGCGCAACTCCGCGAACCAGACGCTGCGCGAGCGCACCAAGCTTCTGATCGTCGTCGTCTTCGATGCGCCCGCGCACCGGGCCAAGGTCCAGGCGATTGTCGAGGCCTACAACAGGCGTTTCTCCCAGATCGCCGTATTCCAGGTCGAACGCGCGGTCTGCGCCGGCGTCTAGTCCGAGGCCGGCAATGGCCAGCATCCGCCGCGAGTCCTCGAGTCGGCGTGCCGGTATAGGGCGCCACCAGTTTCTTGGCGCCGTGGCCAGCGGCGAAGATGAAGGGCCCGACGCGCTGGCGCAGCACGTCGGCCAGGGGGATTGCTCAGTCGGCCGTTCAGGTTGAGATCGAGCACAGCGAAGTCGACGTCGATGTTGCGCCCCTGAATCGGCACCCTTGAAGGGTTACGCTGCGATCGGCTGCGCCTTGGTGATCGTGTTCTTCACGCGATGCTTCAACTTGTTGATCAAGAGCTCGCGGTCCGCAACGTCGGAGAATTGCCAGAAGGCGTCGTTGGCCTCTTCCAACCCTTCACAAGACCGGTGTAGCTTGTACCTGCTTGGCGTCCAGTTGAGTTGCGTTGCGTAGCCGCGTCGTAATGCAAACTCTGGAGGCAGCATCATGAAAATTCCCCGCCGCTCATTCCTGCACGGCACCGTGAGCGCTGCCGCGCTGCCGGCCCTGTCCGGCGTTGCGCAGGCGCAAGCCTATCCGTCGCGGCCGGCACGCATCGTCGTCGGCTTTCCCGCCGGCGGAGCAACCGACATCATGGCGCGCCTGATGAGTGACTGGCTGACGGAGCGCCTCGGCCAGCAATTCCTCGTCGAAAACAAGCCAGGCGCAAGCGGCAACATCGGGACCGAGATGGTCGCAAAGTCGGCCCCGGATGGCTACACGCTCCTGCAGGTCGTGACCCCGAATGCGATCAATCCCGCGCTCTACACCAATCTGGGTTTCGACTTCATCCGGGACTTCGCGCCGGTCATCTACCTCGCGCGGCTGGCCTACGTCGTCGTGGTGAATCCGTCGCTTCCGGCCACGACGCTGCCCGAGCTCATCGCCCTAGCCAAGGCCAACCCGGGCAAAATCAATTACGGATCGGCCGGGCAGGGCACGCCGCAGAACATCACCTGCGAACTCTTCAAGATGATGACCGGAGTGAATCTGGTTCATGTCCCGTACAAGGGTGGCGCGCCGGCTGTGGCCGATCTGCTTGCCGGTCACGTCCAGGTGATATTCGCGCCGATTTCGGAATCGATCCCGCAGATCAAGTCCGGCAAGCTGCGCGCGCTTGCGGTAACGCCCGCGGCCCGTTTGGACGTGCTGCCAGACGTGCCGACGATTTCCGAGTTCGTGCCCGGCTATGAGGCCAGCGGGTTTGCCGGCATCAGCGTGCCCAAGGGCACCCCGGCCGACATCATCGATCTGCTGAACAAGCAGCTCAATGCTGCCCTCGCCGACCCCAAGATCAAGGGCCGCATCGTCGAGCTCGGCGGCACGGTGACGGGGGGCACAGCGGCGGAATTCGGGAAGATCGTCTCCGAGGCCACCGAAAAGTGGGCGAAGGTCATCAAGGTCGCAGGCATCAAGCCGGAATAGAGCTCGCCGCGGCGGATTCCAGTTGTGACTACGCACCCTAGGTCATGGCCGGACGGAAGCGTCGTAGCGCGAGGATGGTGAGTCCAGCGATGATGGCCAGAACGACGACTTGCGCCATAAGGAACGGCGGCTCGGATTGGGTCGGCGCAAGCGGCTTCAGGAAGGCGAGCTTCTGGAAGGCCTGGACGACCGCCACGACCGAATTGAGATAGAGCGCGAAGGCGGCGCCGGAGATGTAGATCCAGCGCCACGGACCGGTCAGATGGTAATGGTAAACCGCCAACAGGACCGGTGTCAGTACTGCGAGGGAGATGACGCCGAAGATGACCGGCGGCCCGATCTTGAGATTGGGAAAGAAGAAGCCGGTCACGCTCGTGGCGACAGTGGTCAGCAGGAATGTCGCGGTCAATCCAGCGGGTAACCGCGAGCCCACCATGGCCAACAGGCAGAGGACGCCCGTCGCGATGCCGATCAGGCTTATGGCGACGTGCAAGGTCGTGAAGGTCGCGAGTGACATGCCCAGGATCATGACGAAACTCCCCCTTAGCTACGCTTGACCATCGCCGTCGTGAGATGCTTCTGCGACCGTGCGCCGAGTTGCATCATGGCGGCCCGGGTTTCCAGCAGCAACAGTCCCAGCACGCGCTCGACGCTGGCTGACCGAAGTCACCGGCGTCAAGCCCCGGCGAGTCGGCGGGCTTATGACAGGAAGAAGCGAGGCCGCGTCACTGGCGCTCGGCCCAGCCGATCATCCTGCCGATGAAGGCATCGCAGGCATCCATCTGCGAGCGGGCGACGAACTCGTTGGGCTGATGTGCCTGGGAGATGTCGCCGGGGCCGCAGATCACGGTCGGGATTCCGTGGCCGCGGAAGATGCCGGCCTCGGTGCCATAGGGCACGGCGTAGGTGCGGTTGCCGCCGGTCCACTGCAGGGCGAGCTTGGCCGCTTCCTCGTTCTCCTCGGGCTTGAGGCCGGGGACGAAGGACCGGCGCTCCAGGGTGATATTGGCGTCGGGATGCTTGGCCTTCATCCTGGGCAGCAGCAGCTCGGCGACATACTTCTCGGCGCGGCGCTGCACTTCCCAGGCATCGTCGCCGGGCAGGGTACGGTAGCCCCAGCGGAGCGTGCATTCGCGGGCGAGGATATTGCCCGCAGTGCCGCCGGCTACGATGCCGACGTTGATCGTGGTGTGGCCGGGGACGGTGTCGATGTCGGTGCGCTGGCGAAGCGCCAGCTCGACTTGCAACTCGTTCAGCCAGTGGATGAAGTCGCCGGCAAAATGGATGGCGCTGACACCGAGATGGGTCATCGATGAGTGGGCTTCGACGCCGGTGAAAGTGGCGATGTGTCCGCCGCCGGCATTCTGGGCGTTGACCACGCCCATCATGGTGGGCTCGCCCACGATCACCGCCTGCGGGCGCGGCACGTTGCCCATCAGCTTCTCGGCCAGCGAATGGGCACCGAGGCAGCCGATCTCCTCATCGTAGCTGAAGGCGAAATGCATCGGCACTTTCAGCCGCGCGTTCTGGAACGCGGGGACATGGGACAGGCAGGTGGCGATGAAACCCTTCATGTCGCAGGTGCCGCGGCCGTAGAGGTTGCCGTCGGGCTTCTCGCTCAGCGTCCATGGATCGGTGACCCAGGCCTGGCCGTCGACCGGCACCACGTCGGTGTGGCCCGACAGCACGATGCCGCCTTCGGCCTCCGGCCCGATCGAGGCGTAGAGGTTGGCCTTGGTGCCTTCCTCGTTCGGTACCAGCGTGCTCCTGACCCCGAACTCGTCCAGGTAGCCTTGGATGTACTGGATCAGGTCCAGGTTGGAGTTGCGCGAGGTGGTGTCGAACGCCACCAGGCGCTTGAGCATTTCAATCGAACTCGGGGCGGAACGAGGGACGGGGGCACTCATACACGCACCGTCGCACGCCGCAGGCCGGAGCGCCAAGAGCCTGATATCGCTTGCGAAATTGTGGTGTCGTTTGACACCCCGGGGCGCCACCGTTAGAACCGCCTCGCATCCGTCGTGGTTATGGTCGCCGGGGTCTAAACGGGCTGCGGAGGGGTGGCCGAGTGGCCGAAGGCGGCGGTTTGCTAAACCGTTAATGGGGGTAAACCCCATTCGTGGGTTCGAATCCCATCCCCTCCGCCATTACCTCCCGAGACAACTGTCTCCGGGGCCGGTCAGGGCCGATGAAAAGCCCAGGAACCGCGGGCTTTTCTACATAAAGCTCCTGACTGCCGATCGCCGCCTCAGGGGCGCTTTGGTCTCTCTCCGCCCCGTTGTCTCCAAAGCTCCTGACTTTGCAATTTTAGTACGGAACTTTAAGTGGCTGATATTGCTAGGGTATTTGGCATCGAAAATCCGTACCTTTCGAATCCCTCATGGATGCGCAGAGGTACCTGAAATCCAAACGCACCATTGAAATCGCTGGGATTTTTCGAATCTCCGGTACGGTGGCAATGGCCGAGATCGCTCCTCCCAGTGCCGGCGTCGATGCGGCGGATAGCCCTCGCGCCCGTTGTTTCCAGGGTTACGGTCGCAGGACCACGCGGCCGACGATCTTTCCGGCCTTCAGTTCCTCGAGCACATCGTTGGCGGCTTCGAGGGGGCGTGTGGAGTAGGGCATCGGCTGGACCTTGCCGTTGCGGACCAACGCCATCAGCTCGTGAAGCTCTTCGAGATTGCCGACATACGATCCTTCGATTGTGAGCATGCGCATCGGCATCGAGGCCAGCGACAGCGGCGAGTCGCCACCGAACAGGCCGACCATCACCACCTTGCCGCCGCGCCGCACGGTCTGGAAGGCGAACTTGTAGGAGGCCGGGCGCCGACGAAGTCGATGGCAGAGTCGGCTCCACCATCGGCCGCGATCTTGGCGGCGATCTCGGGATCCTTGGGATTGAAGGTGCGATGGGCGCCGTGCTCTCGGGCAATCTTGAGCTTGGCTTCGTCGATGTCGGCCACCCAGATTTCGCCGTCATGAATGGCGCGGGCGACTTCAAGCCCGGCCAGGCCGACACCGCCGGCACCGATGATCAGCAGTTTCTTCATGTTCTTGATCTTTTGGGTACGGCGAATGGCGCTGTAAGCGGTGAGGCCGGAGCAGGCATAGGTACAGGCAAGATCGATGGGGGTATTGCCGTGGTCCACGAGGTAGCGAGGGTGCGGGACGATGACGTGGTCGGCATAGCCGCCGTCTCTGCGGGTGCCAAGGGTACGTGGAGTTGGGCACAGCAGCTCGTCGCCGTCGTTGCAGAAGGCGCAGGTGCCGCAGCCGATCCAGGGAAAGACCACGAAGCGTTGGCCGACCCGGACGTCCTTGACGTCGGAGCCAATCGCCGCCACTTCGCCGGCGATTTCATGGCCCAGCGTAAAGGGCAGTTTCATGCCGCGCGTGCTGACATCGAGCTTCTGGCCCATGCCGAGGTCGAAAAAGCCCTCCCAAATGTGAAGGTCGGAGTGGCAGACGCCGGCCGACAGGATTTTGATCAGAACCTCGCTGCCCTTAGGCGCAGGCGTGGCGTAGTTGTTGAGCTTGAGCGGCTTGGCGAACTCGACAATCTGCATCGCGCGCATCTTTGGCTCCCGGACGAGGTTTCTTTGTTGTTTGGCAAGGATCAAGCTTAGCCTACAGGCGCCAGATGACAAACGATCAGCCTGCGTGGGCAATTGAGTGACAGGCTGGGAGCATTTACTTCAGGGGCTTCCCGGCAAGGCAGCCGATCTCACGCAGAAATAGCCAGCCTTGGGCTTGGGCAGCACACGAACGCTCGCGCAGAGGCTAGCGACCGATGCCAGCATGATGCCACCAGCCTCGGATGCGTCAGTTGGCATATGCGTGCGATCAGATCGGCAACGGTGCGAGACGACAGGCGTCGTCGTCGGGGGGCTAAAACTAGCCGAACGGAGTTATCGCAGCCGGTTGCGTTCCCCCTGACATTGGCCAACACTCGCCGCCAGCTACGAAGGGTAATGAGCGATATGGCCAAGGGACGCCCCAAAAAGGAAGCCTCCGAGAAGGCCTCAAAGGCTAACGGTGGAGCCAGCCTCGGCTTCGAGGCACAGATGTTCCTAGCAGCCGACAAGCTCCGCAAGAACCTCGAGCCATCCGATTACAAGCACGTCGTCCTCGGGCTGATCTTCCTCAAGTTCGTCTCCACTGCGTTCGAGGCCAAGCACGCTGAGCTCCTAAAAGAGGACAAAGCCGCCGCTGAGGACCAGGACGAGTACCTCGCCGATCGCGTGTTCTGGGTGCCCAAGGTGGCGCGCTGGTCTCACCTGCAGGCAAGCGCCCGGCAGCCGACCATTGGCAAGCTGATCGACGACGCGATGAACGCGATCGAGAAGTCCAACGACAGCCTCAAGGGGGTGTTGCCCAAGAACTACAATAGCCCGTCGCTCGACAAGGTGATGCTGGGTGAGCTGATCGACCTGATCTCCGGCATCGGCATGGGAGAGAAGGGCGACGCGCGAGACGTCCTGGGACGGGTGTATGAGTATTTCCTCGGCGGCTTTGCCGGTTCGGAAGGCAAGAGGGGCGGCGAATTCTATACGCCACGCTCCGTCGTTCGCGTTCTGGTTGAGATGCTGGAGCCATACAAGGGGCGCGTCTACGACCCCTGCTGCGGATCGGGCGGCATGTTCGTCCAGTCCGAGAAGTTTGTTGAAACGCACGGTGGCCGGATAGGCGACATCGCCATCTACGGGCAGGAGAGCAACAACACAACGTGGCGTCTGTGCAAGATGAACCTTGCCGTGCGAGGCATCGATGCCGACATCCGCTGGAACAACGAGGGCAGCTTCCACAAGGACGAGCTGAAGGACCTCCGGTTCGACTACGCGCTCGCCAACCCGCCCTTCAATATCTCCGACTGGGGTGGCGAGCGCCTACGCCAGGACGCACGTTGGACATACGGTGAGCCACCCGTTGGCAATGCCAACTACGCCTGGCTGCAGCATATCCTGTGGCACCTCTCGCCCAACGGCACAGCGGGCGTTGTGCTGGCCAACGGTTCGATGTCGTCAGCTCAGTCGGGAGAGGATGTAATCCGCAAGGCGATGGTCGAGGCCGACGTTGTGGACTGCATGATCGCCCTGCCGGGGCAGCTGTTCTACTCAACCCAGATCCCTGTCTGCCTGTGGTTCCTGGCGCGTAACAAGAAGGGGGGCGGCAAGCTGCGCGATCGCCGCGGCGAAGTTCTGTTTATCGACGCCCGCAAGCTCGGAACCCTAGTCGATCGTACGCGCAAGGAGTTTTCGGACGACGACATCGGGAAGATCACGGGCGCGTACCACGCATGGCGTGAGGGTAAGGCCCACGAGGATGTGCCGGGGTTCTGTAAAGCGGCGAAGCTGGAGGAGATCAGGGGGCACAACTTCGTTCTGACGCCAGGTCGATATGTTGGCGCGCAGGATGTTGAGGATGATGATGTTTCGTTCACGGAGCGCTTCGCTGGTCTAAGGGCAAAGTTGGAGCAGCAATTCGCCGAGGCTGAGAAACTGGCGGCGATTATCCGGATAAAGTTGGCCGGAGTGACCACTAGTGGGTGAGTTTGTTGAAGGCGTACTCGGCGACGTCATTGAACTAAAGCGTGGCTACGATTTGCCTCGGCAGGATCGTATTGCAGGAACCATTCCGATCGTTTCTTCATCTGGAATTACTGGCCACCACTCGACACCTATGGTGAAGGGCCCTGGAGTAGTCACCGGCCGCTACGGCACACTAGGCGAGGTGTATTTTGTTGCCGAGGACTTCTGGCCCCTAAACACCACCCTATATGTACGAGACTTTAAGAAAAACGACCCTCGGTTCATCTCCTACTTTTTGAGGTCACTCGACTTCTATGCATACTCGGACAAGGCGGCAGTTCCCGGCCTTAATCGCAATCACTTGCATACCGCACCGGTCAAATACCCGGTAGACTTGGAGGAGCAGCGGACAATTGCATCCACGCTCGGCGGTCTCGACGACAAGATCGATCTCAACCGCCGCACAAACGAGACGCTTGAGGTAATGGCGCGGGCGATCTTCAAGGACTGGTTTGTCGATTTCGGCCCCACGCGGGCGAAGATGGAAGGGCGAGCACCTTACCTGTCGCCGGATATATGGGCGTTGTTTCCCGGCAGGTTGGATGGCGAGGGTAAGCCAGAGGGTTGGAAGTGGGCCTTGCTAGGGCAGCATGCAGCAATAACAAAGGGCAAATCATACAAGAGTGAAGAACTCCAAGAAGCGCAATCTGCTTTAGTGACACTCAAGTCATTTGCCAGAGGGGGTGGCTATAGGCGCGATGGGCTCAAGTCGTTCAGCGGTGAATGCAAACCCGATCAAGTCGTGCAAGAAGGAGAAATAGTTGTAGCGCAAACTGACGTCACGCAAGCAGCGGACGTTATAGGGCGACCAGCTCGAGTTATTTCTGATGCGCGTTTCGAGCGCTTAATCGCATCTCTTGATGTTGCAGTCATCAGGCCACTAGCTTCGACATACTTGGATAACGAATTTCTTCTGCGCCTCATGGGGACAGAGAAATTTACGCAGCATACTTTCGCGCACACATCTGGAACAACCGTTCTGCACTTGGGTAAAAATGCCATTCCATCTTTCGAGTTTATCTTGCCATCGGCGCGATTAGTCGAGGCCTATTTTGAAATCGCGTCACCTCTCGCTGCGAGGCAGATAAGGGCCGTTCACGAAATTGATACTCTCGCCACCGCTCGCGATCTCCTCCTTCCCAAACTGATGTCCGGCGAGATCCGCGTGATGGATGCCGAGACGAGCGTGAGTGAGGCTTCATGAGCGCGGACTGGTATCCTGGCATACGCGCCTTCTGCTTGCATTGGCGTGATGCGCGGATGCTCCAGGATACTTTTTCGACGTTTGAACTCGAGTTTTCTAAGGACCATGACGCTTGTATCGACGCGGCAAAGGGTATTGTCGAGTGTGCATGTCGCGTCATTATCGAAGAGCTCGACGATCCAGCGAACCCGCTCAAGCCAAATGAAAGTGCTCCCCCCATCCATAGTCTGGTTGGCGCTGCAACTCGGCTCCTCAAGCTTGGTGATGTAAGGCACAAGAGCTTTCAGGATCTTGTCCGACGATACAACGATCTAACGGCAGCATTGCGCGTACTTCGAAATGAGGCGGGTACCGTTAGTCACGGCAAAGACGGCTTTATTGCCAAGTTGTCGGAACATCACCGTCGCGCGGCGGTGTTGTCCGCAGATGCAATCATCATGTTTCTGCACACTGCGTATCTTGAGAGAGAGCCAGACCCGATCAGAACGAATGAGCCCTACGAGCGCTTTGCCGACTTGAACGATGAGATTGATGAAAAAACCTCGGTTACAGCAGAGACCACAGAAGATGGTCTCATGGCGGTCGTGGTGTGCCTACCGGGCGGCGACGAAATCCCACTTACAATCGAAACGTCCCGACTGCTGTTCTATGTCGACCGCCAAGCCTACAAGCAGGCAGCCATTGCTGTGCGCCAAGTAAGCTCGGCCAAACCAGCGGACGATATCGCATGAGTAACTCGTTCAACGAGGGTCACGTTGAAGAGGCAACACTAAGCTGGCTTGCCGAGCTGGGATACGTGGTACTCCCCGGTCCTGAAATCGCGCCAGAGGGAGGCAAGTGCGAGAGGGAGAGTTACGGCGATGTCGTCCTCGTAAAGCGGCTGCGCGACGCGATTGCCCGTCTGAACCCAGTCGTTCCAGCGGAGGCGCGAGCAGACGCGCTGAGGCGCATCCTTCAGGTAGAAAGTCCTGCGCCAATCGTTGAGAACCGCCGTTTGCACCGGGCGATGGTCGAGGGCGTTGATGTCGAGGCGTATGATGGCGACGGAGTACTAAGGGGGTTTCAGGTTCGCCTGGTCGACTTTGACGATATCGACAACAACGACTGGCTGGCCGTCAACCAGTACACGGTGATCGAGAACAAGGCGAACCGGCGACCGGATGTCGTGCTGCTCGTCAACGGCCTGCCGCTTGGTGTAATCGAGCTCAAGAACCCCGGTGACGAGAACGCCACGCTCGATGGAGCATTCAACCAGCTGCAGACCTACAAGGCGCAGATACCGTCGCTGTTTCGCATGAACACGGTGCTGGTGATATCGGATGGTATTGCGGCGCGCATAGGCTCGCTCACTGCCGACCGCGAGCGCTTCATGCCTTGGCGCACCGTGGACGGGAAAGACCTGGCACCCAAGGGCACGCCTGAACTTGAGACGGTGCTCAGGGGTGTGTTCGACCGACGCCGGTTCCTCGATCTCATCAAGGACTTCATCGTCTTTGGCGACACCGGTAGCGACGTTGCCAAGATCCTCGCGGGTTATCATCAATTTCACGCAGTGCGCCATGCCGTGGAGCGGACGATCGCGGCGAGTGCTCCCGGTGGTGACCGCAGGGCGGGCGTGATCTGGCACACCCAGGGCTCGGGCAAGACGCTGACCATGATCTACGCCGCTCGCAGCCTGTGGGAAGACCCCAAGCTGGAGCAGCCGACCGTGATCCTGC
>CAMAYC010000005.1 GCA_945862125.1 Reyranella massiliensis 521 | reverse complement strand
GGGATCGTTGTCGCGACTTCGCGTTGAAGGCATTGTCCGGGGATGAAAGATCTCTTCGCCTATGTTGGCAGCTACACCACGCCGGGCCGCAATGGTCATGGCAACGGCATCAACGTCTATCGCGTCGACCGACGCACCGGCGCCTTCAGCCACGTCCAGCATCTGGGCGGACTTGAGAACCCGTCGTTCCTGGCCATCGATCGGCAGGGGCGCTTCCTCTACTCGGTGCATGGCGACCGCAGCGAAGCGACGGCCTTCGCCATCGACCAGCGCACCGGCCATCTCACCCTGATTAACCGCCAGTCGACCGGCGGTTACAATCCGGTCCATCTCGCGTTCGATGCCACCGGCAAATTCCTCTCGGTGGCGAACTATGGCTCCGATTCGCTGGCCGTGTTGCCGTTGCAGAAGGATGGCGGCCTCGCCCCCTACTCCACCCTCACGCCGGTCACCGGCACGCTGGGACCGCATCGCGTGCAGCAGCGCAACATGGCGCCGCACCACATCCCACTCGATCGCCAGGGCCGCTTCTTCTATGTGCCGTGCAAGGGGTCGGACTGCGTCGTCGCCTACCGGCTGGACGACAAGCGCCGCGTGCTGGTCGAGGCCGCGCGCGTGACCGCCCGGCCGAGTGCCGCGCCGCGCCACATCGACTTCCATCCGGCGAAGGCGCTGGCCTACGTGCTCAACGAACTCGATTCGACGATCACGACCTACCGCCAGGATCGCCGCAGCGGCAAGCTGACGCCGCTGCAGACCATTCCCTCGACGCCGTCGGATTTTACGGGCTACAGCACCGGCGCGGAGATCTGGCTCGATCGCCGAGGCCGTTACGTCTACGTCTCGAACCGCGGCCACGACAGTATCGGTGTGTTCGCGGTCGATGCCGCCAAGGGCACGCTCGTGCCGAAACAATGGGTGCCGACGCACGGCAAGACGCCGCGCTTCTTCGCTTTCGATCCGGCCGAGAAGCATCTCTATGTCGCCAACCAGGACGGAAACTCGATCGTCACCTATCGCGTCGGCGGCGACGGCCGGCTGGCGCCCAGCCCGGTCAGGGTCAAGGTCAAGGTCGGCAGCCCGGCCTGTATCGTATTCTCCCGCTAGCCGCCGAGGCCGGCGGCGGTCAGCCCTCTTCGGTAAAGGCTTCCTGCCGGGCTTTCTTGATGCTTGGCAGGGCCATCAGGATCAGCAGCAAGGCCGTGGTGATGAGGAGGCCGAGGCTGATCGGCCGCTCGAGGAACACCATCGCATCGCCCCGCGACAGCAGCATGGCGCGCCGGAAGTATTCCTCCATTTGTGGCCCAAGCACGAGCCCCAGAAGGAATGGAGCGCCCTCGCAGCCCAGCCGCACGAACACGTAGCCCAGCACGCCGAATGCCGCGACCTGCATGACATGGAAAGTACTGTTCTGCAGGCTGTAGGCACCGATACAGCAGAACAGCAGGATGGCCGGCGCCAGGAAGCGGTAGGGCACCGTCAGCAGCTTCACCCAGATGCCGATCATCGGCAGGTTGATCACCACCAGCATGGCGTTGCCGATCCACATCGAGGCGATCATTCCCCAGAAGAGATCAGGCTTCTTGGTCATGACCTCGGGCCCGGGCTGGATGCCCTGGATGATCATGGCACCGACCATCAGCGCCATGACGGCATTGGATGGGATGCCGAGCGTCAGCATCGGAATGAACGAGGTCTGTGCGGCGGCGTTGTTCGCGGCCTCCGGCGAGGCGACGCCTTCGACGGCACCCTTGCCGAACTCGCCCGGATTCTTGGAGAGCTTCTTCTCGAGCGTATAGGCCGAGAAGGCTCCGAGGGTCGGTCCGCCGCCAGGCAGCACGCCCAACAATGACCCAAGGAGGGTGCCACGCAGGACGGCCGGGATGGCTCGGCGGATCTCCTCTCGCGTCGGCCACAGCGAACCCACCTTGATGGCCCCGCCTCTCTCCAGATGCTTCTCCAGATTGACGACGATTTCGGCAATGCCGAACAGGCCCATCGCGATCGGCGCGAAGTCGATGCCGTCGCTCAGTTCCGGGATGTCGAAGGTGAAGCGCTGCGCGCCGGTGTTCACGTCGGTTCCGATCAGGCCGAACAACAGGCCCAGGAACACCATGGCAATCGCCTTGGTCACCGAGCCGCTGGCCAGCACGACAGCCGCCACAAGGCCCAGCGCCATCAGTGCGCAATAGTCGGCAGGACCGAACTTCTGCGCCATGCGCGTCAGCGGTTCGGCAAAGATCACGATGATGATGGTGCCGACAGTGCCGGCGAAGAACGAGCCGACCGCCGAGATCGAGAGTGCGGCACCCGCGCGTCCCCTCCGCGCCATCTGGTAGCCGTCGAGGCAGGTCACAACCGACGAGGCTTCACCCGGCAGGTTGACCAGGATCGAAGTCGTCGAGCCGCCGTACTGCGCGCCGTAGTAGATGCCCGCAAGCATGATCAGCGAGGCGGTCGGCGGCAGATGGAAGGTGATTGGCAGCAGCATGGCGATGGTCGCCACGGGGCCGATGCCCGGGAGCACTCCGATCAGCGTGCCGACCATGCAGCCGACCAGCGCGTAGAGCAGGTTCTGGAAGGTGAAGGCGACGCCGAAGCCGAGAGCCAGGTTGTCGAAGATCTCCATCTCACCAGACTCCGTTCACGATGGAGATATTCATCCCGAGACCGACCTTGAAGACGATGGTGCAGATGATCGCCAGCACGACCATGTTGCCGATCACCTCGGTCAGCTTGAATTCCTCGCCACCCAGCGAGGAGATCCCGACCAGCACGATCAGGGCGGGCAGCAGGCCGGCGCGCTCGAACAGCAGTGCAAAGCAGACGATGCCGATGGTCACCATCACGATCGGCTTCCATTTCGGCTTCTCGACCATCTCGCCGGGGCTTACCAGCGCGACCACGGAGATGATGCCGCCCAGCCCCATCATGATCAGCGCCAACATGCGCGGCACATAACCTGGCCCCATGCGAACGGGAGTCCCCACCGCCAGTTTCTGGCCGTAGTAGAGGGCCAAAAGCCCGAATGCGATGAACATCACCCCGGACAGAAAGTCCTTGGTCAAAAATCGATTCAAACCGCCTCGCTTCCCACCTTGCATGCTGCTCGGCTGTTGACCGCGAAGCGCACCGCCCTCCCATAGTCTCCAAGGCTTACATCAAGCTGACGGTTGCGGACCGACACACCGTGGAGAAGCGTACTGTTTCGCTCTCCGCATGGTGTTCGAACATTGACGCCAGACATGGGCCATGGTAGGAACTTACCTATGCTTTCCTGCCGGTCCCGCTCGCGCCCGCTTCACACACGCGGACGAAGCCGCCGCGGAATGGCAAAGCCGATTTCCACAATGTCCGCTTTTGCCGGACATGGAACACACTTTCCTACCTGCGAAATCGCACGCGAGTTCAACGACTTGGCAGCAATTTGATGCCATCCTGATGGGCGCAAAGTGCGTTTTTGGTTTTTCCGCGCCGCGCCGGAAATTTTGGAGAGTGCCATGAGCGACAAGACTTTCGGTTTCGAGACCCTGTCGATCCATGCGGGCGCCGCGCCCGATCCCGCCACCGGGGCGCGGGCGCTGCCGATCTACCAGACCACCGCCTATGTCTTCGAAGACGCCGACCATGCCGCGGCCCTGTTCAACCTACAGACCGTGGGCTTCATCTATTCGCGCCTCACCAACCCGACCAATGCCGCGCTTGAAGCCCGCCTCGCCACCCTGGAAGGCGGCCGCGGCTGCACCGTGGCTTCGTCCGGCCACGCGGCGCAGGTGCTCGCCCTGTTTCCGCTGATGAGCCCGGGTGCCGAGATCGTCGCCTCCTCGCGCCTTTACGGCGGCTCGCTGCAGCAGATGAGGAACACCTATCCCAAGTTCGGCTGGACGGCGAAGATCGTCGACGCCGACGAGACCGAGAACTTCAAGCGCGCCGTCACCGAGCACACCAAGGCCTTCTTCATCGAGAGCCTCGCCAATCCCGGCGGCGTGGTGAGCGACATCGAGGCGATCGCCCGCATCGCCGAGGCGTCGGGTGTGCCGCTGCTGGTCGACAACACGCTCGCCACGCCCTACCTGTGCAAGCCGATCGACTACGGCGCGACGCTGATCGTGCACTCGACCACCAAGTTCCTGAGCGGCACCGGCACTTCCATGGGCGGCGCGGTCGTGGACTCGGGCAAGTTCGACTGGTCGCGCGGTGGGAAGTTCCCCAGCCTCGCCGGTCCCGAGCCCGCCTATCACGGCCTCAATTTCTACGAGACGTTCGGCGACATGGCCTACACCTTCCATAGCCATGCGGTCGGCCTGCGCGACCTCGGCCCCAGCCAGGCGCCGTTCAACGCCTGGCTCACTATGCTCGGCATCGAAACGCTTGGCCTGCGCATGGAGCGGCACTGCGCCAACGCGGCCAAGGTGGCGGCGCATCTGGAAAAGCATCCGGCCGTTGCCTGGGTCAACTACGCCGGCCTGCCGTCGAACAAATACAACAAGCTTGCGAAGAAGTACCTGCCCAAGGGCGCCGGCTCGATCTTCACCTTCGGCGTCAAGGGCGGCTACGAGGTCGGCGTGAAGGTCGTGGACGGGGTCGAGCTGTTCTCGCACCTCGCCAACATCGGCGACGCCAAGAGCCTGATCATCCATCCCGCCTCGACCACGCACCGCCAGCTCTCCGACGAACAGCGGGTCGCCGCCGGCGCCGGACCCGATGTGCTCAGGCTCTCGATCGGCATCGAGACGGTGGACGACATCATCGCCGATCTCGACCAGGCGCTGGCCAAGGCGACCGCCTGATGCTGAGCCATGCCGACAACGCGTTCCTGACCCAGGCCGGCAAGGGCACGCCGATGGGCGAACTGCTGCGCCGCTTCTGGATGCCCGCGCTGCTGTCGGAGGAGCTGCCGGAACGCGACGGCGCACCCAAGAAAATCCGGATCATGGGCGAGGACCTGCTGGCCTTCCGCCAGACCGATGGAAGGATCGGTATCGTCGAGCCGCACTGTCCGCATCGCGGCGCCAATCTCTACTACGGGCGCAACGAGGAATGCGGCCTCAGGTGTTCGTTCCACGGCTGGAAATTCGACATCGACGGCAACTGCATCGATCTCCCGACCTCGCCGCCGGAGTCGGCCTACAAGGACACGATCAAGTTGCTGGCCTATCCGACCCGCGAATGGGGCGAGATGATCTGGGTCTACATGGGCCCGCGCGAGCTGATGCCGGAACTGCCGCAACTCGAGATGGCGCTGGTGCCCGCCTCCTCCCGCTTCGTCACCAAGAAGTGGCAGGACTGCAATTGGGTGCAGAGCCTGGAAGGCGCGATCGACACGTCGCACTTCTCGTTCCTTCACAAGGTGCTGGCGACCGACGAGGACGCTGCGCGCAAGGCGATGGCCAACGCCGCGCTCGGCGACCAGTCCAAGCCCGACGATCGCGTGCGCTGGGTGCAGAACGATCCGCGGCCGCGCTTCCAGGTGCTGGGCCACGAGACCGGGCTGGTGATCGGCGGGGGACGCAAGACCGACAGCCGCGACCTCTACTGGCGCATCGCCCAGTTCCTGATGCCCAACCACGCCTACACACCGGCCGCCTTCCCCGGTGAAATCTACTACGGCCAGTCGTGGGTGCCGGTCGACGACGTGAACTGCTGGATCTACTCCTACTGCTGGCAGCCGGAGCGGCCGTTCACCAATTCCGAGCGCGCCAAGTATCGCGGCGGCTTCAACGTCCATTCCGAGGTCGATGCCGACTACAAGCCGCTGCGCAACCGCGACAACGACTACCTGCGCGACCGCAACGTGCAGCTCAGGGAGAACTTCACCGGCATCACCGGGGTGAGCGAACAGGACGCCGCCATCCAGGACAGCCAGGGACCGATCCAGGACCGCACGAAGGAGCATCTCGGCCCGACCGACATCGGCATCGTGGAGTTCCGCAAGCTGGTGATGAGCGCCGCCCGCAAGCTTGCTGCGGGCGAGGCGCCTGGGCAGCCGGCGCTCGCGTCGCGCTATGCCGTGCGCTCGGGCGGCTGGCTCGCGGCGCCCGAGAAGGACCTCGCCACGGTGATGGCCGAACGCTTCGGCCACGATCGCGGATACATCGGCGACCAATACGGATTAGGTGACTGATGCTGAGCCAGGCCGACAATGCGTTGCTCACCCTGAGCGGTCCCGGCACGCCGATGGGCGACCTGCTTCGCCGCTTCTGGATGCCTGCCCTTCTCTCCGAGGAATTGCCGGAGCGCGACGGGGCGCCCAAGAAGATCAAGATCCTGGGCGAGGAGTTGCTGGCCTTCCGCCAGACCGACGGACGGGTCGGCATCGTCGAGCAGCATTGCCCGCATCGCGGCGCCAACCTCTACTTCGGGCGCAACGAGGAGTGCGGCATCCGTTGCGCCTTCCACGGCTGGAAGTTCGACATCGACGGCAACTGCGTCGACCTGCCGACCTCGCCGCCTGAATCATCGTACAAGGACACGATCAAGCTGTTGGCCTATCCGACACGCGAATGGGCCGACATGATCTGGGTCTACATGGGTCCGCGCGAGCATATGCCGGAGCTGCCGCAGCTCGAGCTCGGCCTCGTTCCGTCGGGGCATCGCTACGTCTCCAAGAAGTGGCAGGACTGCAACTGGGTGCAGAGTCTAGAGGGCGCCATCGACACTGCCCACTTCTCGTTTCTCCACGCCATCCCGACCAAGGACGAGGCGGTCAAGCTCGACATCCTGCGAAAGACGTCGGCGATCGGCCAGGAAAGCGGCCTCGCCGATCGCATGCGGTGGGTAACCGACGATCCGCGGCCGAAGTTCAGGATCCAGAGCCACGATGCCGGCCTCGTGATCGCCGCCGGCCGCAAAACCGACTCGGCCGATCTCTACTGGCGCATCGCACAGTACCTCGCCCCCAACCACGCGCTTGTGCCGGTCGCCTTCCCTGGCGAGGTCTATCACGGCCAGACCTGGGTGCCGGTCGATGACACGAAGTGCTGGGTCTACACCTACAGCTGGGTGCCCGACCGCCCACTGACCAACGCCGAGCGCGCCAAGTACGCAAACGGTCTCAGCCTGCATGCCGAGATCGGCGAGGACTACGTGCCCAAGCGCAACATCCGCAACGACTACATGATCGACCGTGAACTGCAGAAGACGTTGAGCTTCACCGGCATCAGCGGCGTCTCGGACCAGGATGCTGCGATTCAGGACAGCCAGGGCCCGATCCAGGACCGCACCCGGGAGCATCTCGGCCCGACCGACGTCGGCATCGTCGAGTTCCGCAAGCTGGTGATGACCGCCGCCCGCGCCCTGCGGGCGGGCGACGCGCCTCGGGCCGCGGCACGGGCGCAAAGCTACGCAGTACGGGCAGGCGGCTGGATCGCAGGCCCCGAGAAGGATCTCAAGACGGTAATGACGGAACGCTTCGGCCATCCGCACGGCTATGTCGGCCACGAACACGGGCTCGTGGAATAGATTTTGGAGAATAGTTAGACCGGACCGGCGGCCTGCATTATCGTCCGCCCAACGCCTTCTGGGGAGAAAGCACTGTGACGATCAAGATCTACGGTCCTACCGCCTCGCGCGCCGCCCGCGCCTTGTGGATCGTGCACGAACTCGACATTCCGTTCGAGCATGTCGCGCTCGAGATGAAGGACCTAAAGACCGCCGACTATCTGAAGATCAATCCCAACGGCAAGGTGCCGACATTGGTCGACGGCGACTTCAAGCTGTTCGAGTCGATGGCGATCAACATCTATCTCGCCACCAAGCACAACAAGAACGGCTTCATGCCGGCCGGCCTCGAGGACCAGGCGATCTGCAACCAGTGGAGCTTCTGGGGCATGACCGAGGTCGAGAAGCCCCTTCTCACCATCCTGATCGACATGTTCATGACCGCGCCCGACAAGCGCAAGCCCGACGCCGTGGCCGAGGCACAGAAGGCGCTGCCCAAGCCGTTCGGCGTCCTGAACGGCGCACTGCAGGGCCGCGACTATCTGCTCGGCTCGACCTTCACCGTGGCCGATCTCAACCTCGCCTCGATCATGAGCTGGGCCAAGCCGATCAAGTTCGACTTTGCGCCCTTCCCCAATGTCGGTGCGTGGCTCGATCGCTGCCTGGCACGTCCGGCCTACAAGGCGGCGCGCTCGACCAAGTAGCCCTCGATCACGTTGGGGAGGCTACTCCGCCGGTGCCGCCTGCGGTGCCGGCGCGCGAGCCTCCTGGCCGCGGTCGTTGCCCGGCAGCAGCAACGCCACCAGCGTAATCACCACGGAAGTACCGGCGAGACCCAGGAACAGCAGTTCCAGGTTGCCGGTGCTCTCGCGCACCCAGGCGATGGCCAGGATGGCAACAGGGCTGGCGCCCAGGGCCACGACGAACTTCGCGCCGAAGCCAAGCCCGTGATAGCGGCTGGGCGTGTAGCGGGCGATCAGGATGTTCTCGACCGGGCCTGCGGCGGAGCTCAGCACCGCCGAGGCGATGGCGCCGGCGAGCGCCACGTAGCCATTGCCCATGGCCAGCGCCAGCATGGCGCCGACCTGCAGCGCCGAGGCCACGACATAGGTCGTCTTCAGCGGATATCGATCGATGACGCGCCGGCCCATCGCGTACTGCGCAATGCCGGACACGATGTAGATGGTCGAGGTCGCGAGCCCGACCCACAGCACGGCCTGCGTGACGACTCCCCAGGAGGCAAGGCTGTCGCGGATCCAGGCGATCTGGTCCCCGAGGCGCGACTGGAACACCAGCGCCGCCCCGTACATCACCGCGGCCCAGGTGATGCCCTCGAGCGCCATGGTCACCGAGAGCACCGAGAAGACCCGCCAGAAGTTGCCGCGGCCGACTTGGACACCGGGCATCTGCGGCATCGGCCGGTCGCCGATGCGGCCACGCCGGATCTCGAACAGGAGCACCGCACCCACGATCAGGCAAACGATGCCCGGTACGATGAAGGCCGCCCGCCAGGAGTAGAGCGTGATCAGCACGCCGGGCACGATGCCGTAGAGCGCCAGGCCCGCGCTGCCCCACAGGCCGTTCACGCCCATGGCATGGCCCTGCTCCTTGGCGGTGCGGATCACCCAGCCGATGCCGACAGAATGATAGATGGCGCCGAACACACCGATGCCGCACAGCGCCAGAGACAGCGCGAGGGTGTTACCGGCCGGCACCAGGCCGCAGGCGATCGACGACAGGCCGAGGCCCACGAACATCACCACCATCATCGCCGGCGCCCCGAAACGGTCCGAGGCCCAGCCGGCCGGCAGCGACATGACGCCCAGCAGGATGGTCGCGGGGGCATAGAGGCGGAGCAGGTCCTCTGCCGGCAACTTCCAGGCGATGGCGAGTGTCAGCACGATCACGGCATAAAACGCCGTCATCATGTGCATCAGCGCATGGCCGATCGAGGAAAACAGCAGGACGCGCCGGCCGGGGTCGGAAGAATTCATGGTTTCCTGTATCGTCCCGGCTCCCCTGGGGCGCAAGCCGGCTTGCGGCATCGCTGCCATTCGCGCTAAAGCCCCCTGCCGCGGCGACTGCCGCGGCACCGGTCGGGGCGTAGCGCAGCCTGGTAGCGCACCTGTCTGGGGGACAGGGGGTCGCAGGTTCAAATCCTGTCGTCCCGACCAATTTCCTTCCCCTGCCAACTTTCCTCATTCCGATGAACAGTCGGCGCGCGCTCGCCTTCATTTTCTGCACCGTGACGCTCGACATGCTGGCGCTGGGCGTGATGCTTCCGGTGCTGCCCGGCATCGTGCTGGCCTTCATGGACGGCGACACGGCCGGCGCCGCCGAGATGTTCGGCCTTTTCGCAACGGTCTGGGGGCTGATGCAGGTCCTGTTCTCGCCCCTGCTCGGCGCCCTCTCGGATCGCTTCGGCCGCCGGCCGGTGATCCTGATTTCCTGCCTGGGCCTCGGCCTCGACTACATCTTCATGGCGCTGGCCCCGTCGCTCCTGCTGCTGTTCATCGGCCGCGTGATCTCGGGCATCACGGCGGCCACCATCAGCACCGCCTTCGCCTACATCGCCGACGTGACGACGACCGAAAACCGCGCCAAGGCCTTCGGCATCATCGGCATGGGGTTCGGCGCAGGCTTCATCCTGGGCCCAGCCATCGGCGGCCTGCTGGGCGGCCTCGATCCGCGCCTGCCGTTCTGGGTATCGGCGGCGGCCTGTCTGATCAACGCCGCCTTCGGCTGGTTCGTCCTGCCGGAATCGCTGCCGCCGGAAAAGCGAATGGCGTTCGCCTGGAAGCGTGCCAATCCGCTGGGTTCGCTCAGGCTGCTGGGCCGCCATCGGCAGCTGATCGGGCTGGCAGTGGTGGATTTCCTCGCCAACGTCGCCCACTACGTCCTGCCGTCGGTGTTCGTGCTCTACGCCGCCTATCGCTACGGCTGGGGCGAGACGACTGTCGGCCTCACCCTGGCGTTCGTCGGAATTTGCAGCGCCCTCGTCCAGGGGCTTCTGGTCGGGCCGGTGGTCGCACGGTTCGGCCCGCGGCGCGCCCTGTTTGCCGGCCTCCTGATCGGCGGCGTCGGCATGGCGGTCTACGGATTGGCGCCCACAGGCGCGTGGTTCCTGGTCGGAGTTCCGATCATGGCGCTGTGGGGTATCGCGGGGCCTGCCGCCATGGACATGATGAGCCGGCGGGTGAGCGAGTCCGAGCAGGGCCAATTGCAGGGCGCCAATAGCTCGGTCCGGAGCCTGGCCGGCCTGCTGGCGCCGGGATTGTTCAGCGTGACGTTTGCCTGGCTGCTGGCGTCTATGCCCGGCGCGCCGTTCCTGCTGGCCGCTGCCTTGATGGTCGTCGCCGCCGCCGTGAGCTTGATCGCTACGGCGCCGTCGCCACCCGGCGGCCCGCGTCGGTGAGCTTGCACACCAGCCAGTCCGGCTTCAGCGGATTGTTGAACCAGGGCTCGGCCCAGCCGCGCTCGACACAGCGGCGGACAACGGTGGCATCGACATCCTGGCCGTCGAGATCGAACAGCGGCAGCTTGCCGCCCGCCTGCGTGAGGCCACGGCGCAGGTAAAGCATCTCGGCGAGTGCTGGAAGATTGCCTTCCAACTCGTTGTCATTGAACGATAAAGAATCGAATGACCGCGCAGATTGCTGCGCGAGAAGACGGCTGGACAACACGGCGGCGTCCCCCTCTGACGATGCCGAAAAAGCCAAACAAATCAGGTGGATGTCACCGTTTCCGGAGACGGCTACCTGATCTGCGGTCCAAGCCCTCGAACCGCTGCCCCCCGGCAGCGATCCCAGGTCCCGACCTAGTTCTGAGCCTTCAGGGTGCTGCGCAGTTGCGTCAGCGCCTGTTCGAGGTCTTCCAGCACCGTTTCGATTTCCCGGCGCTTGTGCAGGTCCAGCATGGCGGCCCGCGGCGTGGTGGTCGACGGTTGCGGGCCGGTGCGCGGCAGCGGCTGCCGGACAGCGCCGCCGGTCATCGCTTCGGCGCGCGCCGACACGATCCGCAGGCTTTCGAGCGCACTTTCCGCCGCCAGATCGAGGCGCTGCGGCTGCGGCAGGCGGCCACGGCTCTCCTTCAGAAGGCGCTGCACGCCCTTGATGGTGTAGCCGTCGTCGTAGAGCAGTGTGCGAATGCGGCGCAGGAGGTCGATGTCCTCCGGCCGATAGTACCGCCGGCCGCCGCCCCGCTTGAGCGGACGAACCTGGCTGAACTTGCTTTCCCAGAACCGCAGCACATGCTGCGGCACATCCAGTTCGGTCGCGACTTCGCTGATCGTGCGAAACGCCTGCGCCGACTTTTCAACCCGCCTTTCGACGGTCTGAGCCGAAACGGCCATGATAACCCCCACGTTTCCCCAACTACCCCTTAGCTCTAGCTCTCGCCGGGCGCCCCATTGATCAGAGATTTAAGGACGTTCGACGCACGAAAGACGAGTACACGTCGCGGCAGGATCGGTACTTCCTGCCCCGTCTTCGGATTGCGGCCAACGCGCTGCCCTTTGTCGCGAACCGTGAAACTCCCGAAAGACGAGATCTTCACCGACTCGCCACGCGCCAAGGCTTCCACGACTTCGGAGAGAATCGTCTCTACGAGGTCGCTGGATTCATTGCGAGACAGTCCCACTTCCTGGAACACGGACTCGCTCAGATCTGCACGTGTGATAGTCCGGCCGTCCACTCCGGTACCCTTCCTTCCCCCACTTAATCCTTACTCTAAGGTCGGAAAGCGGTCAATATCAGGAGGATAGCGGCTGGACTTGAATCGGTGTCTGTTCTCGTTCCGTTGCGGACGAATTTGTTTCAATCGCTCTGGCGGCCGAGAAAATTCACCAGCGGACCAGCGAAGCGCCCCAGGCAAGGCCGCCGCCGATACCTTCCAGCAGCAGCAGATCGCCCTTTTTGATGCGCCCGTCCTTCACCGCCGCATCGAGGGCGAGCGGAATAGAGGCCGCCGACGTGTTGGCATGCCGGTCGACTGTGACGACCACGCGCTCGGGCGGCAGGCCAAGCTTGCGGCCGGTGCCGTCGATGATGCGCTTGTTCGCCTGGTGGGGCACCAGCCAGTCGATGTCCTTGGTCTCCAGGCCCGCCTTGGCCAGCACCTCGCCCACGACCGCCGCCATGTTGACGACGGCATGCTTGAAGACCTCCTTGCCTTCCATGCGCAGGAAGCCGGTGGTCCTCGTCGAGGATGGCCCGCCGTCGACATAGAGGATGTCGTGCTGGCGGCCGTCGGAATGAAGGGCATTGGCGAGCACGCCCCGGTCGGCTGTCGTCCCTGCCCCCTGCTCGGCCTTGAGCACGACTGCGCCGGCGCCGTCGCCGAACAGCACGCAGGTGCCGCGATCGTCCCAGTCGAGAATGCGGGAAAAGGTCTCGGCGCCGATCACCAGCGCCGTCGATGCGAGGCCGTTCTTGATCAGGCTGTCGGCCACCGAAAGGCCGTAGACGAAACCGGCGCAGACCGCCTGGACATCGAAGGCCGCCCCCTTGGTCATGCCGAGCCCTGCCTGCACGCGGGTCGCCGTGGCGGGAAACGTCTCATCCGGCGTCGCTGTCGCCAGCACGATGAGATCGAGGTCGGACGCCTTCAGGCCGGCATGCTCGAGCGCGCGCTCCGAGGCCTTGAGCGCCAGATGGGACGTCATCTCGCCCTCGGCCGCAATATGGCGCTGGCAAATGCCGGTGCGCTGCTGGATCCACTCGTCGGAGGTATCCATCGTCTTGGCGAGATCGGCGTTGGTAACCACGCGCGCCGGCAAATAGGAGCCGCATCCCTGAATAACGGAACGGATCACGCGCTTCCTCCGCCTGCCTGCAGTGCAGGCGCTTCCGCGGTCGACGCGGCGGCGTGCATCTTGGCAAGTCCTTCGACCAGCTTGTTCTTGTATTCGTAGCGGACCATGTCGATCGCCACGCCGATGGCATAGGCAAAGCCCAGCGCATCCGTTCCGCCGTGGCTCTTGACGCAAACGCCGTCGAGGCCAAGGAAAACACCGCCGTTGTAACGCCGCGGGTCGACGCGCTTGCGCAGCTTGGTCCAGGCGCCCGAGGCGAAAAGATAGCCGATCTTGGCGAAGGTCGAGGTCCGGAAGGCGTCGTTGACGAAGCTGAAGGTGAGCTTGGCCGTACCCTCGATGGTCTTGAGCGCCACATTGCCGGTGAAGCCGTCGGTGACGACGACATCCACCTTGCCGGCGCCGATATCGTTGCCCTCGATAAACCCATGGAACAAGACCGGCGAGCCCTTGCGGCGCAGCATGGCGGCCGCCTGCCGCAGTTCCTCGTGTCCCTTCAATTCCTCGGAGCCGACATTCAGAATGCCCACCGTCGGCTCGCTGAGGCCCAGCAGGACCTGCGCGAACACGCTGCCCATGACGGCGAACTGCGCGATATTGTCGGCATCGCATTCGATATTGGCGCCGAGATCCAGCATGACCGTCTCGCCCCGCTTGGTAGGCATGAACGAGGCGAGCGCAGGTCGGTGCGCACCTTCGAGCATGCGCATGGCAACCATGGAGATGGCCAGCAGGGCGCCGGTATTGCCGGCAGACACCACCGTGTCGGCGCGCCCCTGGGCGGCGGCGTCGACTGCCAGCCACATGCTCGACTGGCGGCGGCGGCGTAGAGCGAAAGACGGCTTGTCGTCAGGGCTGACCGCGTCCTCGGCGGGCACGATCTCCAGAGCTTGTGCCAGGCCCTTGCGCCGGTCGACCAGCGGCTTCAGCCGAGCCGGATCGCCGAACAGCAGGAAGGACGCGCCGGGGTAGCGTTCACGGGCAATGTCGGCTCCGTTCACGATGACTTCGGGCGCATTGTCGCCGCCCATTCCGTCAAGTGCCAGAACGACCTTGCCCACGCTCACGGGGATGCTCTGCCTATCGGTTGCCAGCGCATTGCCGGCGGCGCGCTGCGGCCTACTTCTCGGCCGACGTCGCGTCGGCCAGGACCGGCATGTCTTCGCGGTAGTATCCGCAGTGCGAGCAGACCATGTGCGGCCGCTTGTGCTCGCCGCAATTCTTGCATTCGACGAATGCCATGATCGGCACCGCGTGGTGCGACCGGCGCATGTTGCGGCGGGATTTAGAAATCTTTTTCTTGGGAACAGCCATAACGATCTCCACGACGGGGCCGCGCCAACGCAGGCCCCAAAAAGCTGAGCCGCGCTCTAACGGCGCGGCGGGCGGCCTTCTCTAGCTAAATCGTTCCACCACTGCAACAGTTTAGCGGCCACGGCGGGGCTTGTCTCTGAGGGCAGCCAGGCCGGCAAAGGGATGGCGCTGCTGACCGGGCGCGCCGCGCCGGGGGCCGCCTTTGGACTTGGGCAGAACATCCTCCAATTTCACACCTGGACGGCGCGGATAGGGTTCGGCCGCCAGCGAGAGCTGCTCGGCGACGATCTCGCCGACATCGAGCATATTTCCAGCCAGCGGCTCCGGCGCATCGGCCTGGGCGTTCAGCACGGCCTCACCGCTCTCCGGATCGCGCTCCTCGGCCAGATCCTTCTGGAAGACGATCCGGAAAGCATCGTCGAGTTCCTGGGTCACCGGCTCCAGGGTCAAAACGCAGGCCTGCACGATCTTCCCGCGCAGTCGACCCTCGACGATGACCTGCTCGCCCAGTTGCAAGTCCACCGTAACGCGGGCGGCGAATCCTTGAAGGGAGAGAAAGCCGAACCGTTTAGCCAGGGCAGCGCATTCGCTCTCGGTGGCTGCGATCTCAACGGCCGAACCTGATCTGCCCAGTCGATCCAGGTCTATGATCCGCTCTATTTCTGATTTTAGTTTATTATCAATCTGTTCTGACATTTTCCTAATCTATTTTATTAGATCATTGAGCGGCATTTCGGCGAGCTTTCCGGCATAGGCGGCGACATAGGCTTCGAGGCGGCCCACCATGGCGTTATCGGCAGGCGGCCTACCGCCATAGGCATTGCGCCGCAAGACTTCAGCCAGCGGCGTCGGACCGCCGGCCAGCGCCTCGCGGTAGGCAAGCGCCCTCCCGTGCAGCCCCTCGGCCATGATCTTGATTCGCCGTCCTACGCCCAGGTCCTGGACGCCGAGTTCACGCAAGGTGATGTCGAGGTGGCGAAACATGGCATCGAAGAAGGCCTGCGCCAGCCGCTCGCCGTCCGGCTCGCGTCGCAGGCGATCTATGGCAAGTGCGGCGTGCAGGGCCAGCGCATCGAACCGGCCATCAAGCGTGTCGGGAATGCCGCAGGCATCGAACAACTCCGGGACGCGCGCGTGCTCCGCCGTCCGCTTATAGAAAGCAGCAGCAAACTTGTCTTCGGCGCTCTGACGGCGAAACACGATCCAGCTCCCTGCGCTCACCGGCCCAAGTTGACCCGGAACGAACGTCGCGACATGTTGTGCACCGTCTTTCCCCGGAACCCAAGCCCTACGCAAGACCCACACATGCGCCGCATTGCCTCCTTCGCCCTCGCCGGTGCCCTGCTCGCCCCTCTCCTGGTGGCGCTGCCCGGTTGCGACCCCAATTTCAACCAACGAGGCTTCGCCCCGACACCTGGTTCGGTCGAGAAGCTCGAAGTGGGCACCCAGAGCCGCGAGGACGTCATTCGGCTGGTCGGCTCGCCCTCGGCCGTATCCACCTTCAATCCGAACATCTGGTACTACATCAGCGAAACCCAGGAATCGTTCGCCTTCCTGAAGCCCGTCATCACCGAACAGAAGGTGATCCAGGTCACGTTCAACGACTCCGGACGCATCGCAGGCATCAAGAACTACGATCTGGCCGAGGCCGAGAACATCGCCATGGTCCAGCGCATCACGCCAACTTCAGGCAAGGAACTGACGGTCCTGGAACAGATCCTCGGCAACGTCGGCAAGTTCAATCCGGCCGGCAAGAATCCCACCAACCAGGGCGCATCGACCAGCGGCGGCGGGATCTGAGGTCTTGCGCCGGGGGCTCGGCCCACCGGCCCGCTCTTCGATGGAGACATAGAAAAAGCCCCGGTCCTTTGGACCGGGGCTTTTCCGTAGCGTTCGGTATCGCCGCCTCAGTGTGCGAGGACAGCCAGCAGCAACAGGGCCACGATGTTCGTGATCTTGATCATCGGGTTAACGGCCGGGCCGGCCGTATCCTTGTACGGGTCGCCGACGGTATCGCCGGTCACCGCGGCCTTGTGAGCCTCGGATCCCTTGCCGCCGAAATGGCCTTCCTCGATGTACTTCTTGGCGTTGTCCCAGGCACCGCCGCCCGCCGTCATCGAGATGGCGACGAAGATGCCCGTGACGATCACACCGAGCAGCATGGCGCCGACCGCCGCGAAGGCGTCGGACTTGCCGGCGATGGCGGCAATCACGAAGTACAGCACGATCGGCGACAGCACCGGCAGCAGCGACGGGATCATCATCTCCTTGATCGCCGACTTGGTGAGCATGTCGACGGCACGGCCATAGTCCGGCCGATCCGTTCCGGCCATGATGCCGGGCTTCTCCTTGAACTGACGCCGGACTTCCTCGACCACCGATTGGGCGGCACGGCCGACAGCCAGCATCGACATGCCGCCGAACAGGTACGGCAGGCCGCCGCCGATCAGCAGGCCGACCACGACGTACGGGTTCTTGAGCGAGAAATCGACTGCCTGGATGCCGAGCTTGCCCTGGGCAATGAAGTAGTCGAGATCCGACGTGTAGGCAGCGAACAGCACCAGCGCACCGAGGCCGGCCGAGGCAATGGCGTAGCCCTTGGTGACGGCCTTGGTGGTGTTGCCGACGGCGTCGAGCGCGTCGGTGTTCTTGCGGACTTCCTTCGGAAGGCCCGCCATTTCGGCGATGCCGCCGGCGTTGTCCGTCACCGGGCCGTAGGCGTCGAGCGCTACCACCATGCCCGCGAGCGCCAGCATGGCGGTCGTGGCGATGGCGATGCCGAACAGGCCGGCCAGCACGTAGCAGATCACGATGCCGGCGCAGATCAGCAGGGCCGGAGCGGCCGTGGCTTCCATCGACATCGCGAGACCGGCGATGACATTTGTGCCGTGGCCGGTGACCGACGCCTGGGCGACGGCTTTGACCGGACGGTAATCGGTGCCGGTGTAGTACTCGGTAATCCAGACGATCAGGCCGGTGATGGCGAGACCGACCAGCGAGCACCAGAACAGGGCCATGCCGGTGAACGATTTGTCACCCACCTTCAGCACCGAGCCCATGCCGACCAGGTAGTCGGTAACGAGATAGATGGCCGGGATCGACAGCACCGCTGCCACGATCACGCCCTTGTACATCGCCCACATGATGTTGCCGTTCGCGCCGAGGCGGACGAAGTAGGTGCCGATGATCGAGGTGATGATGCAGGCGCCACCGATAGCCAACGGATAGGCCATCAGCTTGGAGACCAGCATCGGGTCCGCGGCGAAGAAGATGGAGGCCAGGACCATCGTGGCGACGACCGTCACCGCATAGGTCTCGAACAGATCGGCAGCCATGCCGGCGCAATCGCCGACGTTGTCGCCGACGTTGTCGGCGATGGTGGCCGGATTGCGCGGGTCATCTTCGGGAATTCCCGCCTCTACCTTGCCGACCATGTCGCCGCCGACATCCGCACCCTTGGTGAAGATGCCGCCGCCGAGACGGGCGAAGATCGAGATCAGCGAGGCGCCGAAGCCCAGCGAGACCAGCGCGTCGATCATGTCGCGGCTGCCGCCGGGGACACCCATCTTCAGCAGGATGGCGTAGTAGCCGCCGACGCCGATCAGGGCGAGGCCCGCGACCAGCATGCCGGTCACCGCGCCCGCCTTGAAGGCGAGATCAAGGCCCTGGGCCAGGCTCTTCTGGGCGGCCACCGCGGTACGCACATTGGCGCGCACCGACACGTTCATGCCGATGAAGCCGGTGGCACCCGACAGCACGGCGCCGATCAGGAAGCCGACGGCCGAATATTTGCCGAGCAGAGCGGCGAGGATGACGAGGACGACGACGCCCACGATGGCGATCGTCGTATACTGGCGCCGCAGATAGGCGCCCGCACCTTCCTGGATGGCCTGGGCAATCTCTTGCATGCGCGGAGTGCCGGCATCGGCGGCCATGACCCGCGACGCGGTAACGACGCCATACAGCACGGCGATTACGCCGCAGCCGATGACGGCCATAAGAACAGAAGACATCGTTTCTAACCTATTGTTTTTTCGGCATTTTCAGCCCTGCGCTCGCCGAAGTCATAAACTCCCCCCGGCGCGAGGCGGGCGGAAAATGACAGAACGGCCCGGTACGCGCAACTAAGGCAGTAGGAATAGTCCCATTGCCTCAAAGACTTGGCGTCAAACGCGGGAAGGATGCCGCAGGCGGAAGACGGTGATGAAGGCCAGCGCGACAAGGACCAGGGTCAGGGCCACATAGTTGAGGACAGCCCAGCCCTGAAGTTCCAGGACCACGCTGGCCATCAGGCTGGCCACGGTCGTGACGCCGAAGACCATGAAATCGTTGAAGGCTTGGGCCTTGCCACGCTCCGACGGCCGGTAGGTGGTCGTCAGCAGCGTCGTGGCGCCGACAAACAGGAAGTTCCAGCCCAGCCCGTTCAGGGTCATGGTGACCCGGAAGTGCCATTCGGTCACCCCCATCAAGGCCACCGCCACGCCGGCGACCAGGATCGCCACGCCGGCGGTCATGATGTTGAAGATGCCGAAACGGGCGATCAGGTGGCCGGTGAAGAACGACGGCACGAACATGCCCATGACGTGAACAAAGATGGTGATCGGCGCCTCGGTCCGGCTCAGGCCGCACTGGACGATGGCCAGCGGTGAGGCCGCCATGACGAACGACATGACGCCAAAGGCGATGATGGCGCCTCCGCAGGCCACCATGTAGGCCGGCTGCGTCACGATCTCGAACAGCGGCCGCTGCGGCCCGGCGGTGTCCTCAGGCTTCACCGCCGGAAACTCGATGAAGCCCAGGATGATGAAGACGAGGATGTGAACGAACACGACGGCCACGAAGCTCGCCTGGAACAGCGGCACCCAGAGGTCCGGCGTGAAGCGTGCCAGGCTGGGCCCGACGATACCGGCAATTACGCCGCCCGCCGTCACGTAGGAGATGGCCTGGGCTCGAAACGCGCCGGGCGCCAGCTCGACGGCGGCAAAGCGGTAGAGCTGCATGTTGGCAATGGCATTGCCGAGGAAAATGCCGCCCAGGCACATCAGCGGGAAGCTGCCGAGGCCGAGGCCCAGGGCCGCCAAAGACGCGCCGACCATGCCCATCACCGAGCCGGTACGGAACCCGAATTTGCGGCCGCGCCGCATCATCAGCATCGAGGCGGGAAACACCGTCAGCATGACGCCGAGATGCTGCATGGTGATGGGCATGTTCGCCCACATGCGCATGTCGGGTGAGACGATGGTGAGCACCGCCAGCGCCGACGACGCAAACATCAGCGTGTTGCTGCTCTGGGTCAACGCCTGACACATCGCCAGCAATGCAATGTTGCGCAGCGCGCGCGGCGGAATTCGCGTCGGCATCGCCGGCGTTTCCAGTCCCTTGATCGATCCATCCATTGGGTGCGCACTCTAGTCGGCCGGGCTGGAGGCGGCCACTCCTGTGGCGCGGTTCAGCCGCGCAGCAAACGCGGCCCTCAGAAGTGAACGTAGCCCGCGCGAGGTACCTTCATGGTCTTGCCGTCGACCGTCAGTCGCCCGCCGCCGCCACGCTCGAAGCGGCCTATCGGCGTCACCTGCACACCGGCCAGATGCGCTGCCGCCAGCAACGCCGCCCGCTTGCGCGGCGGCACGGCGATCACCAGTTCATAGTCGTCGCCGCCGCCCAGCACGTTGGCCCACAATGGCGGCGCAAGGGCCAGCGCCCGCCGGGCCGCACCGGACAGCGGCACCTCCCCGCGTTCGATGTGAACGGCGAGCCGCGATGCCGAGGCGACGTGACCGGCATCGGCCAACAAGCCGTCGGAAACATCGGCTGCCGCGCGCGCGATGCCGATCAGGCGCTTTCCCAGCGCGGTGCGTGGCCGCGGCAGGCGATACCGCTCCTCCAGCATCTTGCGATCGCGTGCGCCCAGCCATTTCAGCCCGCCACGCGCGACCAGCAGGCCCAGCGCCCCGTCGCCAATCGTACCACTCGCCCAGAGTTCGTCGCCGACATGCGCGCCGGCGCGTCCCAACCCCTTGCCGCGGGGCACCTTGCCGAACGCCGTGATGGTGATGGTGAGCGGGCCCGGCGTGACGACAGTGTCGCCGCCACAGAGCACGATGCCGTAGCGGCGTTGATCCGCCGCCAGCCCCCGGGCAAAGCCCTCGATCCACCGCTCCTTCCAGCCCTGGGGCAGCGCCAGAGACAGTTGATAGGCGAGCGGCGCGGCGCCGCCGGCCGCGAGGTCCGACAGACACACCCGGAGCGCCTTTGCCGCCACGCGCTCCGGCGCTTCGCCGTCGAGGAAATGAACGCCGGAGACCACCGTGTCGGTTTTTACCGCGGTGTCGTGGCGTCCATCTGCAGACAGAAAGGCATTGTCGCTTTCGAGACCGCCGGCACCGGCGAAGCTCCGGGCAAGCGGCGCGAAATGGCGGGCAATCAGCTCGAACTCACCCACTCGCCGGCGGGACGCCATCGCCCGCTTACTTCACGAGTTCGGCCGGCCGCACCTGACGCGCCACGCGGTCGAGCACGGAGTTGATGAAGCTCGGCTCGCCCTGGTCGTAGAAGGCATGCGCGATCTCGACATACTCGTTGATGACCACGCGCGGCGGGACGTCGCCGCGATGAACCAGCTCATAGGCGCCGGCCAGCAGGATCGCCCGCACCAGTCGGTCGATACGCGCCCAGGTCCAGTCCTGCGCCAGCGCAGCCGACACGATCTGCTCGAGCTCTTCCTTGTGCTGGGCGGCACCTTCAACCACGTCCTTGAACAATGGCCGGTCGGCATCGCGGCGCATGCCGCCCTCGCCCGCCTCGCCGGTCCGCACGCCGAGAAACTGCTCGATGATCTCCGCCGGCCCGTGCTGGCCTTCCTGCCACTGGTACAGCGCCTGCACGGCAGCCAGCCGCGCCGCCTGCCGGCGGCTGGGAGAGGGCTGGTCGCTCACGATTTCCGCCAACGACGGCCGAGCGCCACCATGGCGAGGCACGCGTGGGCAGCATCGCCGCCCTTGTCCCCCCGGTCGATCGCGGCGCGCGCCCACGCCTGGTCGGCATTGTTGACCGTGACGATGCCGTAGCCGATGGCCAGCTTTTGCTGGATTGCTAGGTCCATCAGCCCGCGCGCACTCTCGCCGCAGACATAATCATAGTGCGTGGTCTCGCCGCGAATAACGCAGCCCAAAGCCACGAAGCCATCGTAGTGGCGGGCAGCCAGCGCGATGGCACCCGGAATCTCGAAGGCCCCGGGCACCACGACGCGCTCCGAGGTGGCGCCGTTCTTCCTGATCTCGCGTTCGGCCCCGGCAATCAGCGCATCGGCGATGTCGACGTAGTAACGCGACTCCACGATCAGGATGCGCGCACCCTTGACGCCGTCGACCGCCGGTCGGGCCGTCGGGGTTTCCGTCCGTGTCGACATGATCAGCGCACTACGAGTTCTGCGACGGGGATTTCTGCGACGGGCGGCCGGGTACGGGCTTCTGGCCGGTGATCTTGAGACCAAAGCCTTCGAGACCGACCACGCTCTTCTTGCTGTTGGTCAGCAGCACCATCTCCTTGACGCCGAGGTCGATCAGGATCTGGGCGCCGACACCGTAGTCGCGCAGTTCCTGGCCCGCCGGCTCGATCGGCTCGCCGGCGCGGCGGCGCTGTTCGGCTAGCACGACGGTGAGCGGCTCGCGGATCAGCACGATGATGCCGCGGCCTTCCTTGGAGATCTCGCGCATCGAGGCCTCGATCTCGCCGCCGCGGCCGCCGCTGCGCTGGCCCAGCGTATCGGTGAAGAGATTGACCGCGTGCATGCGCACCATGATCGGGCCGCCTGTCGCAGGATCGCCCTTCACCAGCGCCACGTGCTGCGCCATCGTCACCTTGTTCACATACACAACGCAGCGGAAATCGCCGCCGTAGGTGCTGTCGAGCGCGGTCTCGCTGATGCGCTTCACGATCGAATCGTAGCGGCGGCGGTAGGCGATCAGGTCGGCAATGGTGCCGATCTTGAGGCCATGACGCTGCGCGAAGGTGATGAGGTCGTTACGGCGCGCCATCGTGCCGTCGTCGTTCATGATCTCGCAGATCACGCCGGCCGGGGTGAGGCCGGCCAGCCGCGCGAGGTCGACGGCCGATTCGGTGTGGCCGGTGCGCTCGAGCACGCCACCGTCGCGGGCGACCAGCGGGAAGACGTGGCCCGGCGTCACGATGTCCTGCGGACCGCACGACGGGTCGATCGCGACCTGCACCGTGCGTGCGCGGTCGGCGGCGGAGATGCCCGTGGTCACGCCCTCGCGCGCCTCGATCGAGACGGTGAAGGCAGTCTGGTGCCGGGTGCCGTTGTTCTGCGCCATCAGCGGCAGGCCGAGTTGTTCGACGCGCTCACGGGTCATGGCGAGGCAGATGAGGCCGCGGGCATGCTTGGCCATGAAGTTGATGGCCTCGGGCGTCGCCCACTGGGCCGGGATCACGAGATCGCCCTCGTTCTCGCGGTCCTCGTCGTCGACAAGGATGAACATCCGGCCCTTGCGGGCCTCCTCGATGATGTCCTCGGCGGCGGCCTTCACTTCACCGAAGGTAATCCGCCAGGCGTCCTTTTCGAGCGCGCTCATGATTTTCCGTGCTCCAACAATCGCGCAACGTAACGCGCGAGCATATCGACCTCAAGGTTGACCCGCTGGCCGACTTTGGCCTGCCCCAGGGTCGTAACGGCCTGGGTATGGGAAATCACGTTCACGCCGAAGCGGTTGCCGTCGACTTCGTTGACCGTGAGGGAAATGCCGTCGATCGCCACCGAGCCCTTGGCGGCGATGAATCGCGCGATATCGGCGGGGGCTTCGAACACGAAGCGCACGCTGCCGCCTTCGGGCGTCATGGAAACGACTTTGCCGACGCCATCGACGTGACCGTAGACGAGGTGCCCTCCCAACTCGTCGCCGAGCTTCAGGGACAATTCCAGGTTGATCCGGCTGCCGGCCGCCCAGTCGCCGAGATGCGTCTTGGCCAGGCTCTCGCCCGAGACTTCGACGGCAAACCAGTCGCCGCCCTTCTCGACCACCGTGAGACAGCAGCCCGAGCAGGCAATCGACGCGCCGATGGCGATCGGCTTCATGTCGTGCTTGGTGCGCACGACGAACCGGCGATCGCCGGCCTTGGCGCCCGCCTGTCCGCCCGGCGCCACCGTGGCGATCTCGCCGATATCCGTGACGATTCCCGTGAACATGGTCGTACTTACGTCCGCCTGTACCAGGTTTCCAGTGTGTCGGTGCCCACGGGCCGGCTGGAAACCAGCCTGAACCGGGGCGCGAAATCGAGGCGGTCGAGCGACATGGGCCCAACCGCAGAGCGGCTGTCCTCGCCCAGGACGATCCCCGCGCGATAGCTGCTGATCCGGTCGACCAGGTTCGCCTTCAAGAAGGCCGCCGCGATCCGGCCGCCGCCCTCGATCAGCACACTCGAATACCCCAGTCCGCCGAGCGCCTTGGCAACCGCAGAAACATCGACCCGACCCTCGCCGCTCGCCGGCACCTCAATGACGTCGATCCCCTTCTCGCGCAACCGCGCAGCCTGCGACGCTGGCGCGCGCGTATGAAAAAGGAGTACCGGCGTCGCTTGCGCGGTAGCCGCAAGTTTGGAGGCAGGCGACATGCCAGCCGCCGAATCGAGCACGATGCGGTCTGGCGAATAGGCGGCGAGGCCGGGCAGCCGGCAGGTGAGTTCGGGATCGTCAGCCGCGACAGTGCCGGACCCGACCAGGATCGCGTCGTGAAGGCTGCGCAGTCGATGGCCGTCGGCCCGCGCCGCCTCGCCGGTGATCCATCGGCTTTCGCCCGAGGCCGTGGCGATGCGGCCATCGAGCGAGCTTGCGATCTTGAGGTGAAAGAGCGGCCTGCCCTCTTTCACGCGCAGGAAGAATCCGGCGTTGATCTCGGCCGCTGCCGCCGCGCCCTCGCCGATCTCGACCTCGATGCCCGCCGCCGCCAGGCGCGCATGTCCCTGCCCTTTAACGCGCGGGTCGGGATCTTCCAGCGCCGAAACGACACGGCCGACACCGGCTGCGATCAATGCATCGGCACACGGCGGCGTCTTGCCGTGATGGGCGCACGGCTCGAGCGTCACGAAGACCGTCGCCCCCTTCAGGGATTCGCGTGCATTGGCGATCGCATCGGCCTCGGCGTGCGGGCGACCGCCATCCTGTGTGCGGCCGCGCGCGATCACGCGTCCGTCGCGCACGATCACGCAGCCTACGGCCGGATTGGGCCAGGTGCGCCCGAGCGAACGGCGCGCCAGCGCGAGCGCCGCGCGCATCATCGCGTCAGTCCTTGAGGCTGGCCGTCTCGGCGAGATCGGAGATGAACTCCTCGAAGTCCCGGGCCTCGCGGAAATTGCGATAGACCGAGGCGAACCGCACATAGGCCACCGGATCGAGCGCGCGCAGCGCGTCCATCACCAGCTCGCCGATCTGGGTCGAGGGAATCTCGCTCTCGCCGGAGCTTTCGAGGCGCCGCACGATACCGTTGACCACGCGCTCGACGCGCTCGGGATCGACCGGCCGCTTGCGACAGGCCACCGAGATCGAACGCGCGAGCTTGTCGCGGTCGAACTGCACGCGCTGGCCGTTCTTCTTCACCACCGTCAGCTCGCGCAGCTGCACGCGCTCAAAGGTGGTGAAACGCGAGCCGCACGACGGGCAGTAGCGCCGGCGGCGGATCGCCGAATTATCGTCGGTCGGTCTCGAGTCCTTAACCTGAGTGTCCTCGTGACCGCAGAATGGACAGCGCATCTAGTCCCCCTGTTATTTTGTGGCTTTGCGCGTTGTCAGTCGCGGTAGATCGGAAAGCGGGCGCAAAGTGCTTGGACCTTGCCCCGTACTTCTTGTTCGACCTGGGCGTCACCGTCCGGGCCGTTCTTGGCGATTCCGTCGAGCACGTCGGCGATCAGGTGACCGATCTGGCGGAACTCGGCCGTGCCAAAGCCGCGCGTCGTACCGGCCGGCGATCCCAGGCGCACGCCCGACGTGACCGTGTACTTCTCCGGGTCGCCCGGAATGCTGTTCTTGTTGGTCGTGATGCCGGCCCGGTCGAGAACCTTCTCGGCCGAAACGCCGGTCGCCTTCTTCGGGCGCAGGTCGACCAGCATGACGTGGCTGTCGGTGCCGCCCGAGACGATTTTCAGGCCGCGTTCAGTCAGCGCGGCCGCCAGCGCCCGCGCATTGTCGATGACGTTCTGGGCATAGACCTTGAAGTCCGGCCGCAGCGCCTCGCCGAAGGCCACCGCCTTGCCGGCGATGATATGCATCAGCGGACCGCCCTGAAGGCCGGGAAATACCGCCGAGTTGATCTTCTTGCCGATCTCGGCATCGTTCGAGAGGATCATGCCGCCGCGCGGGCCGCGCAGCGTCTTGTGCGTCGTCGTGGTGACGACATGGGCATGCGGCAGCGGACTGGGATAAACGCCGGCCGCGACCAGGCCGGCATAATGCGCCATGTCGACCATGAAGAAGGCGCCGATCTCGTCCGCGACCTTGCGGAAGCGCGCCCAGTCGATGTGGCGCGAGTAGGCCGAGGCGCCGGCCACGATCAGCTTGGGCTTCTCGCGACGCGCCACCTCTTCCATCTGCTCGTAGTCGATCAGATGGGTGTCGGCCTTAACACCATAGGACACGACCTTGAACCACTTGCCCGACTGGTTGGCGGGCGACCCGTGCGTGAGATGGCCGCCCTGGTCCAGCGCCATGCCCATGAACGTATCGCCGGGCTTGAGCAGCGCCATGAACACGGCCTGGTTGGCCTGTGCGCCGGAGTGCGGCTGGACGTTGGCGAAGGTGCAGTTGAACAGCTTGCAGGCGCGCTCGATGGCGAGATCCTCGGCCTTGTCGACCTCCTCGCAGCCGCCGTAGTAGCGCCGGCGGGGATAGCCCTCGGCATATTTGTTGGTGAGTACCGAACCGGCCGCTTCGAGCACCGCGCGCGACACGATGTTCTCCGAGGCGATCAGCTCGATCTGCTCGCGCTGGCGGGCGAGTTCACCCTTCACCGCGGCGTAGACCGCGGGATCAGCCTCGGCGAGGCTCCTGGTGAACATCGGCAGCGGCGAGTCCGACAACTTGGCAGCAGCTTGGCTCATGTCGTTCAGTCCTTCGAAAGCTTGGCGACGCGGCCGGCATGCCGGCCGCCTTCGAACGGGGTCGCAAGAAAGATCTTCAACGCCTCCCGGGCGGCCTCGACACCGATCAGGCGTGCACCGAAGGCCACGACGTTGGCGTCGTTGTGTTCGCGCGACAGCCGGGCCGAGGTGACATCATGCACGAGGGCAGCCCGCACCTTGGGATGGCGGTTGGCGGCAATCGAAATGCCGATGCCGGTGCCGCAGACCAGGACGCCGCGCCCCACCTTGCCCGAACCGATCGCCTCCGCCATGGCTTTGCCGAAGTCGGGATAATCGACGGATTCGGCGGAATTTGTGCCGAGGTCGAGCACATCGTGGCCCGCTTGCTGCAGGTCACGCTTGAGCAGTTCCTTCAGGTCGAAGCCGGCATGATCCGACGCGACCGCGATGGTGGCCCCCGCCATCTCGACGATCGATCCCCTCTAGCTGTTGAGACCCCGGATACCATATCCGGGGTGGCGACGCTACCGGCCCCCAAAATCGTGGGAAGCGAGCCACAAGACGCTGAAATCGCAACAAAAAGGCCCGGCATGCGCCGGGCCTTTCTGTCATCGGTCTCGGACTACTTCTTGATGGGAGACGACTTGCCGTCCTTCCAGACGTAGATGTCGTAGACGGCGTCCTTGATGTCGCCCTTGGCATCGAACTCGAGCACGCCGACGGCGGAGTCGTACTTGCCCGTGCGAAGCTGCTTGGCGACGGTTGCGGCATCGATCGACTTGGCCTTGTTGGCAGCGTCCGCCCACGCCTTGACGGCGGCATAGCTGAAGAGCGTGTAGCCCTCAGGGTTGTACTTGGCGTCACGGAATTTCTTCACGAGCGCCGCGTTCTTCGGATCGTCCTCGGCCTTGGGCGGGAACGACATCAGCACGCCGTCAGTCGCCGCACCGCCCAGCTGGGCGAACTCGGCGGTCTCGAGCGAGTCGAAGCCCATCATCTTCGCAGCAAGTCCCTGCTCGCGGGCCTGCTTGATGATCAGCGCACCCGCGGTGTGGTAGCCACCGAGAACGATGATGTCGATCTTCGCCTGCTTCATCTTGTTGATCAGCGCGGCGAAGTCCTTGTCGGTGTCGTTGTAGGCCTCGTACATCGTCTCCTTGAGACCGCCCTTGTTCAGGGCCTTCTTGGTCTCGTCGGCCACGCCTTTGCCGTACGGCGACTTGTCGTGAAGGATCGCCACCTTGGCGGCCTTGTTGTTCTTGAGGATGTAGGCGCCAACGGTGGCGCCCTGGACGTCGTCACGGCCGCAGGTACGGAACACCGTGGTGTTGCCCTTGGCGGCCGCATCGTCGGTGAGCTTCGGATTGGTCGAGGCCGGCGTGATCTGCAGGATCTTGCCTTCCTTGTAGATGTCCGACGCCGGAATCGACGAGCCCGAGCAGAAATGGCCGGCGACGAACGCTACCTTGTCCGACACCATCTTGTTGGCAACGGCAGTCGCCTGCTTGGGATCGCAGGCATCGTCGCCGATCGTCAGCTCGAGCTTCTGGCCGTTCACGCCACCGGCGGCATTGATGTCCTGAACCGCCATCTCGGCGCCACGCTTGAGCTGTTCGCCGAACGCGGCGTTCGAGCCGGTCATCGGACCGGCTGTGCCGATCTTGATCTGCGCGAGCGCCGGCGTCGCCATCAAGGCAACGGCTGCGACGGCGAGCATACCGTAGGTTTTCTTCATGCTTGTCTCCCTGCTGGGGCCCCTCCACGGATGTGGAGCATTGCCGCTAGATTAGTGCCGCTCCTCCCAGCCCAGCAAGCCTTTGCGCTGGTAGAGCCATGGATACTGCCGGACCATCTGGCGCGTCTGCGTCAGGCGATAGGCGAAGGCGCCAATCGCCATCTGGACGCCCCAGCCCAGCAAAAAGCCGGCTACCGACCACAGCTCGCCCCCCGCCAATGCATAGTCGAGAAAGCGCAGCGTTGCCGAAAGAAGTCCGGTGTAAAACACCATCTGGCCCCAATGGCGCCACGTCGTGGCAACGGCATGGCCGGCCGCGAACGACGCCGGCCCGATCACCACAAGGTTGAACAGCAGCACGTTGAACAGCGTGTCGCCGAACCACTCGAACATGAAGGCATCGACGGGACTCATCCGTGGCCGCCCTCGAGATAGGCCGCCCTGACTTCGGCATTCGCCAGCAGGTCCCGGCCAGCGCCGCTCAACCGAACCCGCCCGTTGGCCAGCACATAGCCACGGTCGGCCAGGCGAAGCGCGTGATAGGCATTCTGCTCGACCAGGAAGATCGTCATCCCCTCCTCCCGCGCGATCCGGCCGATCACCTCGAAGATCTGACGCACGATCAGCGGCGCCAGCCCGAGCGACGGCTCGTCGAGCAGCAGGAGCCGCGGCCGGCTCATCAGCGCCCGGCCGATTGCCAGCATCTGCTGTTCGCCGCCCGACAGCGTGCCGCCACGCTGGTCTCGCCGTTCGGCGAGCCGGGGAAACATCGCGAATACCCGCTCGAGGTCACCGGCGAAGTGCGCGGGTGCCGCGAGCGTGGCGCCCATCTGCAGGTTCTCGAGGACGCTCATGCGCGGGAAGATTCGCCGTCCCTCCGGCACTTGGGCCACGCCGCGCCGCACGATCTCGTGCGTCGGCATCGCCGTGATGTCCTCGCCGTCGAGCCGGATCGTGCCTGCCCTGGCGCGTGGATTGCCACAGATGGTCATCAGCAGGGTCGACTTGCCGGCGCCGTTGGCGCCGATCAGGGCCACGATCTCGCCCTTGGCTACCTCGAGGTCGACGCCATGAAGCGCCTGGATGGCGCCATAGAAGGTTTCCACGCCCTTCACCGAGAGGATCGGCGGCTCAGCCATCGATCGCCTCGTCGTCGGTGCCGAGATAGGCACGGATCACCGCAGGATCATTCTGAACCTCGGCCGGGCTGCCTTCGGCGATCTTGCGGCCATAGTCGAGCACGACAACGTGGTCGGAGATGCTCATGACCACGCTCATGTCGTGCTCGATCAGCAGCACGCCGATGCCGTCGACGTCGCGTATGGAGACCAGGAGTTGGTTGAGCTCCGCCGACTCGCGCGGATTGAGGCCGGCGGCCGGCTCGTCGAGACAGAGCAACCGGGGCTCGGTGCACATGGCGCGGGCGATCTCCAGCCGGCGCTGATCGCCGTACGGCAACTCGCCCGCCGGCCTGTCGGCATCGTCGATCAATGCGATGCGCTCAAGCCAGCGCCGTGCCAGCTCGACACCTGCCTCCTCTGCCTGGCGATAGCTCTTCAATCCCAGCAGGCCGAAAATACTCCAGCCCGAGGCGCGCATCAGCTTGTTGTGCTGCGCCACCATCAGGTTCTCCAGCACCGTCATGGCCGGGAACAGCCGGATGTTCTGGAAGGTGCGCGCAACCTTCGCCCGCTGCCCGACCTCGTGGCCCAGCATGCGTTCCAGCAGGTAGTCGCGGTCGCCGCCACGCAACGTCAGGCGGCCGACTGTCGGCTTGTAGAAGCCGGTGATGCAGTTGAAGACCGTGGTCTTGCCGGCGCCGTTGGGGCCGATGATCGCGGTGATCTCACGCGGCCGGGCCGAAAAGGAAACATCGTCGACCGCCAGCAGGCCGCCGAAGCGCATGGTGAGATGCTCAACATCGATGAGAGGCGGGCTTTGCGGCGCGTTCATCCGCTGCCTGCCGGTCTGACTGGATGCAGCCGCAGCGACGGCTCACGATGGGAGACCAGGCCGCGGGGACGGAACACCATGATCAGCACCATGGCGAGGCCGAAGGCCAGCATGCGGTAGCTTCCGAGGTCGCGGAACCATTCGGGCAGGCCGATCAGCAGCACTGCGGCCAGCACGACACCGATCTGGCTGCCCATGCCACCCAACACGACGATGGCGAGAATGATCGCCGATTCGATGAAGACGAAGCTCTCGGGACTGATGAAGCGTTGCTTGGCCGCGAAGAACGAGCCGGCGAAGCCCGCGAACATGGCGCCCACGGCAAAGGCCGTGAGCTTGGTGTTGGTCGGGTTGATGCCGAGCGCGCGGCACGCGGTCTCGTCCTCGCGCAGCGCCTCCCAGGCCCGGCCGACCGGCAGACGCCGCATCCGCTGAGTGAAGAGGTTGGTGATCAACGCCAGGAGCAGGATGATATAATAGAGGAAGATCAGCCGGTGATTGCCGTCGAAGGGAATCCCCAGCATCTCCGAAACGGTCTGCTTGCCCGGCGGCGGGGTCTCGGCGAACACCGCACCGAACAGTGTCGGCCCGGGGATCGAGCCGATGCCGGCCGGACCGTTCGTGAGATCGAACCAGTTGAGGATGACCAGCCGGATGATTTCGCCGAAGCCCAGGGTCACGATGGCGAGGTAGTCGCCCCGCAGGCGCAGCACCGGAAACCCCAGCACGACACCGAACAGCGCGGCCATCATCCCGGCGAGCGGCAACACCGTCCAAAAACCCAGCCCGTGCTGCGTGCTGAGCAAGGCATAGGAATAGGCGCCGACGGCATAGAAGGCGACATAGCCGAGGTCGAGCAGGCCCGCGAGCCCAACCACGATGTTGAGGCCCCATCCCAGCATCACGTAGGTCAGGATCAGCACCCCGAGATCCATGGTCTTCTGGTCGGCGATGGGTGTGAACGGCATCGCCACGGCTGCAGCCAGCAGCAGCCAGCCCGACCATTTCGCACCGGCTCGGCCGACCGCCACTCCCGACGGCGACGTTGCTGCCGCCGTCATGGCATCGTTGGCCCATGGCCAGGCGCCGCGGATCACCAGCAGCACGCCGCCCAGGGCCACGAACCAGTGCAAGAAGCCCGACGGAAGCTGGAGCGGCGACGCGCCCACCGCGATCATCACGGCGCCCAACACCATGGCCGGCCAGCGCAGGCCGTTTGCGGCAAGCGACAAGCCGAGCCGTCCGAAGAAGATCGTGACCACGGCGACCGCAAGATCGACGAGATGATAGTCGAAGGTCAGCCCGCGACCGACATCGACCGTGCGGAACCCGACCACGAAAATTCCGAGGGCCGCCGCCACGAAGGCCGTGAGGCCCGCGTCTTTCAGCATTGAAGACAGACGCGCGCCCATCTGCTCAAACCTTCTCGATCTCCGGTTTGCCGAGCAGTCCGCTCGGCCGGAAGATCAGCACCAGCACGAGAATCGCAAAGGCCGCGACGTCCTTGTATTCGCTCGAGAAATAGGCGGCCCAAAACACCTCGATCAGCCCGATCAGCAGCCCGCCCAGCATGGCGCCTGGCAGCGAGCCGATGCCGCCCAGCACCGCGGCCGTGAAGGCCTTGATGCCGGCAAGGAAGCCGATGAAGAAGTCGATGACGCCGTAGTACATCAGGAACAGCATGCCGGCGACCGCGGCCAGCGCCGCGCCCAGCACGAAGGTGAGCGAGATCGTGCGATCGACGTTCACGCCCAGCAGCGCCGCCATCTTCATGTCCTGCTCGCACGCGCGCTGCTGGCGGCCGAGCGAGGTGCGGGCAATCAGCCAGGTGAAGCCCGCCATCAGCACGACCGTCACCACCACGATGATGATCTGCAGCCAGGTCACGCGCACGTCGAAGCCGTCGTTACTGAACAGGTTGAAGCCACCCGATACCACCTGCCCGCCGGGCTTGGGCCGCGCGCCCTGAACGAGCTGGACGTAGTTCTGAAGCGCGATCGACACGCCAATGGCCGAGATCAGCGGCGCCAGGCGGAACGATCCGCGCAATGGTCGATAGGCCGTTCGTTCTATCGCCCATCCGTAGACGGCGGAGAATGCCATGGCCAGCAGCAGCACCAGCAGGATGGCGACTGGCGCCGAGCCGATGCCGAGCATGCTGCAGATCATGAAGCCGATCAGCGAGATGAAGGCGCCGATCATGAAGACTTCGCCGTGCGCGAAGTTGATCATGCCGATGATGCCGTAGACCATCGTGTAGCCGATGGCGATCAGCCCGTAGATGGCACCCAGCGTGATGGCGTTGATCAGCTGCTGCGAAAAGTACGCCATGCCCTTGCCTTCCCCCTGCCCTGCAACCTCCGACGGCGCAACGGCTCTTGGCCGCCAATGTACCGGCCTTCCGGGGAGGATTGAAATGGACGATCTCTATTGGTCCGTGTGCAAATCGCGGACCACATCCAGGTCTTCGCGATGAATCACGGCAGGAGAGTCCTTATGGGGCGCTGATCGCGGCTTGCCGGCGGTTGCGCCGGAGCATGGCGAGCAGCCGCACGATCGCGGCGACCAGCACGAGCGCCGCCATGGGCCAGTAGAAGCGGTCGAGCGGCACACGCTTACCGACGGCGATCGCGAAGCTGATCCAGATGTACCAGCCACCGACGAGATGCAGCAGCCGCCACTTGCGCGGGCCGAGCCAGGCCGCCGTCCGGTCGAACGACGTCGCCGCCATTGCGGCGATGAAAAGATAGGCCGAGCCGGCCAGCACGATCGTCGCAATATTGGTGAGTTGCCAGAACAACACCCGATCGACCGACGCAAGTGCGACGATCACGCCAAGATGGATGAAATGCGAGACGGCGAAGGAGACGCCGAGATAGCGGCGGTTGCGGCGCTGCCAGCGCGTCGCCGCGCTGGGCAACAACTCGGCCAGCGCGCTCGCGGTGAACGCCATGACGAAGAGCACCAGCGAGGTGCGAGCCGTGGCGCGGATCGCGACGCGCATGCCGTCGACGTCACCGCCGTGACTGATGATCAGCCCGGCGGTCATCGCCGCCACCAGGAACGACAGGACTCCGACCAACCGCCATCGGCCCATCATCCTGGCCCCCTCAGAGCTACGGTACGCCGAAGGCGCCGGTGCAGGGCGAAGATCTCCCACGACAGCAGACCGACCAGCGCGATCTCGCCCGCGGCCGGCAACAGCACATGCAGCGGCGCGCCGTCGACGAACAGGCCGGCGCGCGCGATGCCGGCAGCGATCGACGCCGCCAGACCCGCAAGACAGATCGCCAGCGGCAGCACCGAGCGCCGGAAGGTGAACCAGCCGACCGTGCCGACCAGGAGTGCCGCGATGAAGGCGTAGCGGTCGACAAAAGGTGCCAGCGTCGAAACCGAGCCGCCCAGATCGTCGAGCCACATCACCCGGAGCCGCATCGCGATGAAGGTAACCGCGACCGTGGCGGCCAGCATGACCCAGCTGCGCTTCGCCTGACGGTCGATGGCATCCGATGCGAACCGGGCCGCCATCTCGCGGGCAAGACCGAAGCGGGCGATGGCGCGGCGCTCCGCTTCGGGCGACGGCCACGCCGGGTCGGCTTCGGCCGCATCGCGCAAATGCGATTCGACCTCCTCCGAGAGGCGATCGGAGAGCACCGGATCGAAGTCGAGGTCACGCCGCAAGCCAGCGACATACTGTTCGATTATGCCGGCCATGCGCGACCTCCCCCAAGGAGCGCATCGACGGCGTGCGAGAAGCGGCCCCACGCCTTGCGACGATCCGCGAGGGCGGCCGAGCCCGCCTTGGTCAGCGAATACATGCGGCGGCGACGACCGCCGGGCGGGACCATCCACGCGCTGGAGAGCAGCCCAGCCTCTTCCAGGCGGTGAAGCGCCGGATAGACGGTCCCTTCCGGCAAGTCGAAAGTGTCTGTGCTGCCGCGTCTGATGGTTTCTATGATGGCGTAGCCGTGCGCCGGCCCACCCTCCAGCGCCGCGAGGACGATGGCATCGAGGTGTCCTTTGAGCATTTCAGCTTCCATACCTAGTATCACTAGGTATGGAAGCTTCCCAAGTCAAGCCGCTTGCACTTCGCTTCGCAAATCCGGATTAGTGGCCGCCATGAATACGCTCACTCACGACGTCATCGTCATCGGTGCCGGCCCCGCCGGCCTCACCACTGCCACCGAAGCTGCACGGGCCGGCCTGAAGTGCCTGTGCCTCGACAAGCTCGCCCCGGGCGGCGTGCTCATCAACCTGGGCGAATTGCACGATTTCGACGAGATCTTCAGCGGCACGCAGATGGCCTCGCTTCTGACCGACGACGCCGTTGTCGCTGGCGTGGAAATCGGCTTCGGCGAAGTCACCAAGCTGTCCGGCGATGGTCCGTGGACAGTCGAGACGGCCGACGGCGAGCGCTACACATCCCGCGCCGTCGTGGTTGCGACCGGCCTCAACAAGGGCCGGCTTGGTCTCGCCAACGAAGACGACTACGAGGGCCGCGGCATCTCACATTGCGCTGCCTGCGACGGCCCGCTCTACACGGGCTTGCCGGTCGTGGTCGCCGGCGCGGAAGGCTGGGCCGCCATGGAAGCCCGCGAACTGATCGGGCTGGCCGGATCGGTCACCGTGATCGGATCGCCGCCGGACGAGAAACCCGAGGGTCTTGCCTTCATCGACGGCCGCATTGTCGGGCTCGAAGGCAACAACGGCCTGGAGTCGATCGTGGTCGAATCCGGAGCAACGCGGAACACAGTTCCGGCCAGCGCAGTGTTCGTCTATGTCGGCCAGTCTCCCGCTGCGGAATTCCTGCCGGAAACGCTTGCACGCGACGCCTCAGGGCATATCGTGGTCGATGAAGATGGACGCACATCGGTGCCCACCGTATTTGCCGCAGGCGACGTACGGGCCGGCGGACGTCCTTATCTGTCCGATGCCATCGCCGACGGCCAGCGCACAGCCAAAGCCGTGGTGGCGGCATTGACCAAAGCGAGTTGAAGAGGAGCGATCATGCGTATCGTCAATCCGACGTTTGGTCTCGCGGCCGCCGCGGGACCCACGGTGGCGCTGAAGCCGATCAACTGGGCGACCGACCCGATCGCGCTCATGTCTAACTCCAAGCCGAATGCACGCGAGCTGCTCGAGGGCATAAAGGCCAAGCTCGGCGCCTTCCGCAACGTCGACAACATCGAGTTTCACGCCAAGAACAGCGCCAGTCAGGCCGCCCCAAAGGACCTGATTCAGGCGGTCGCCGGGAAGTATCGCGCGGCGCTCCTTGCGCTAGGGGATTGAGGGTCCTGTTCATCGTGGAGTTTCCACGACAGCATCGAACTCGAAAAACTCGGCATCACGTCCTACGTGATCGCTACTGAGACCTTCAAGCCGCTCGTGCTTGCCCAGGCGAAAGCCCGCAAGATCGAGCCCAAGCTTATCGTCGTGAAGCACCCGGTGGGCGGCCTCAACGCCGAGGAGCTGCGCGAGCGCATCGAAACCGCGACCAAGGGCCTTCTCGAGGCGACGAAGACATGACGGATATCGCCGAACAGGAAGTCATCGACATCGCCGACATGGATGTCGAGGCCTTCAACGAATTCGCCACGCAACAGGGCTGGAGCGACGGCATGCCGCTCTATGTGCCGACCGAGGCCAAGGTGGCGAAGTTCGTCGACACGGTGCGCGGCGACAATCGGCCCTATTCGCCCGTGCCGCCGCGCCAGATCGTGCCGACAATCCAGGCGATGGCGGCCAACGCCGTGATGGCAGGCTGCAAGCCGGAATACTTCCCGGTGGTGACGGCTGCGCTGCGCAGCGTGCTGGAACCCGACTTCAACCTGCACGGCACGCTCGCGACCACGCACTCCTGCGCGCCGATGGTCATGATCAACGGACCGATCCGCAAGGAGCTCAACGTCAACTGCGGCTCCAACTGCTTCGGCCAGGGCTGGCAGGCCAACGCCACGATCGGCCGCGCGCTCGGCCTGATGCTGCTCAACATCGCCGGTGCCAAGCCCGGCGAGATGGACCGGTCGACCCAGGGCAATCCCGCCAAGTTCACCTTCTGCTTCGGCGAGAACGAGGAGGAGAACCCCTGGGCGCCGTATCACGTGCAGCGCGGCTTCGCGGCCACCGACAGCGTGGTGACGGTGATGTCGGGCGAAGGCCCGCACAACCTCAACGACCACGGCTCGACCACTGGCGACGGCCTGCTGACGACCTTCGCCGGCGGCATGGCCAATCCCGGCGCCAACACGATCTATGGCAAGGGCCCGATGTTCGTCATCATCGGCCCGGAGCACGCCGCGACCTTGAAGCGCGACGGCTTCACCATCGAGACCATCCGCGAGGAGCTGTGGACCCGCTCGCGCGTCCATGTCAGCCGCGTTTCCAAGCAAAACATGGAGACCTACGAGGCCACCGGCCACAAGCGCGACGGCGACTGGCTGCGCATTGGCCGTTCCTCGCAGGACATCCACATCACCGTGGCGGGCGGTCCGGGCAAGCACTCGGCGTTCATCCCGTCGTTCGGCGGCACCATGGTCGCCTGCACGCGCATCCAATGAGCGAGTGGAGCGGCTGGCCCGTCGTCGAGGAATCGACGGGCTGGGAAGCTGCCCAGCAGATCCTGACCGAGGCCGAGCTCAGCGACGGCCTGCCGCTCGTGCCGCCGACTCAGCGGCGGCTCGAGGCGATGGTCGCGAACATCGCCACTCGTGGCGAGTCGCGCGGCATGCTGCCGCCGATGTTCGGCGAGCTGACGCCCGAAGCCGTTGCTTACCAGTGCGTGATCGCAGGCGCGCTGCCGAAGGAAATTCCGATCGTGCTGGCCGCGGCCGAAGCGATCCTCGAACCCGGCTTCAACATCCTCGGCATCGCCACGACCACCGGCACCGCCTGCGTGGCGCTTTGCGTCCACGGTCCGATCGCCCGCACGCTGGGCATCAATGCCGGCACCAACTGCCTCGGTCCTGGAAACCGCGCCAACGCCAGCATCGGTCGCGCGCTGCAGCTCGTGATCCGCAACATCGGCGGCGCGCGCTCCGATGTGGGCGACATGGCGACCATGGGTCAGCCCGGCAAGTACAGCTTCTGCTTTGCCGAACGCAACGATGGCCCCTTCCCCACGCTGACCGCGCGTCGCGGACTCGGCAAAGATGCCAGCGCCATCACGGTGATGGGCGTCTCCGGGACCGCCGAGGTGCTACCGGGCGACGGCGAAGGCGCCACGCCTGAGGCGATCCTGTCGCCGATCGTGACGGCGATGAAGGCCGACATCGTCATGGCGGGCATTCACCGCAAGAACGAGCGCGGCGAGCAGGTCTTCCTCCTGCCGCTCGAGATGGCCGAGAAGATCGTGCGCCACGACGGCTGGGACATCGCGCGCGTGCAGCGCCATGTCTTCGAGCAAGGTGACGGCGTCGCCAGCGCGCCCGACGCCATTCACCCCATCGTCACCGGCGGCGCTGGCTACAAGATGACCTACCTGCCGATCTGGGGCGGCGCCTCCCAGACTGTGACGCGCGCGCTCTAGCGGCTCAGACCTTCCAGCCGAGCCAGTCGCAAAGGCCGCGGCCCATCACGCCCTCGAGATCGGCCCCTTTCAGCCAGGACATTTCCTCGGTGAACATGGTCACACCCTGGCGATAGCTGCCGGGCAGCCGCGACAGGTCGGTCCCCCAGAACGTGCGCTTGGGCCCAAAGGCATCGAAGACGCGGCGGATATGCCGATGCACGGACCTGAAGGGATAGGTCTTGTCGTCGGCGTAGCACGGCATCGCCGAGACCTTGGCGGCTACGTTCGTCCGCTTGGCCAACGCCAGCACGTTGTCGAGGGTGGCAAAGTTCGCCGCCTCCGAGACGTCCTTGCTGCTCTTCAGGCCGAGATGATCGAGCACCAGGCGCACGCCGGGATAGCGCTCGGCGACCCTGTCGGCGAGATGCATGTATTCGTGATGGAACAGGACCATCGCCGGGATCCCGGCCTTTTCCATCTCGCCCCACACCCAGTCGAAGCGGCCGTCGAGCAGCGGCTGGCGCAGGAGGTCGGTGTGGAAAGTAAAGCGCATGCCGAGCATGCCCTTCTGCTTCTTCCAGCCCGCGACCAGACCGCGCGCGCCGGGCGCGTCGGGATCGAAGCGGCCCATGATGGCGAAACGGTCCGGATGCGCAGAGGCGGCCTCCAGGGCGAGATCGTTGCGATCACCCTCCCATGACGGCGGCACCAGGATCGCGCGGTCGACACCGGCCTTGTCCATCTCGGCCAGCAGCTCATCCTTGCCGAGCGGCGCACGGTGCGGCTCTGCGCGCGCCGGCCAAGGCCGTTCCGGCGTATTGGCGCCCCAGATGTGGACTTGGGCGTCGGCGATCAACATGGTGATATTTCCGGGTCTGTCTATTTCCAGCGCAGCGCCCGACGCACCAGACCGATGATGAGCCACATGCCGAAGCCCCAGAAGGCATAGACCAGCGGCACGACAACGACGCCGGGCATCCGGAAGCCGCCGCCGATCGGTGCGCCCTTGATCGGCAGTACGACGAACCAGTTGACCAGGGTGACGAACACGCCGGCGAACAGCATCCAGCCCCAGGGCCCATCGAAGGTCGGCGGCAACCGCGGCACGACATAGGCGCCCACCATGCCCCACAGCCCGCCCCAGAAAGCCGCCGACAGGATCGTCGGGACCCCGAAAGGCGGCAAGGGACGCATGCTGTAGAGTTGTGCCTTCGTCAGGCCAAGCTCGTTGGAGATCAAAAACCCGAGCTGATGGAAAATCAGCACGCTGACGAAGCCCGCGATAAACCCCGCGATGATAGTGCGCATACTCCCCCTTCTCCCAATAAGCCTAGGTCGGCCGGCTTTCGCGCCAGGGCCGGACCTGCTCAAGCTGTGCTGCCAGAGAGAGTAACATTTCTTCGGCGCCAAAGCGCCCGACGAAATGCAGGCCGATGGGAAGACCCTCGCCGGTCCATGCCAGAGGCACCGACATGGCCGGCACGCCGGTGGCGTTGCACACCGCCGTGAAGGGAATCATCGGCGCGAGCGCTTCCTCGTATTGCTCGAGCGATCCGTCCATCCGGACCTCGCCCAGCGGCAGGCTCGCCCGTGCAATCGTCGGTGAGAGCAGGACGTCATACCGCGTCAGGAAGGCCCCAAGCATCCGGCCGGTGCGGTGGAACGTCTGGACGGCACGAATATAGTCGTTGGCGGAAAAGCCCTTCCCCCGCTCGGCGTAAAGCCGCGTCACCGGTTCCAGGTCGTCCGGTCCCGGCACGCGGCCGCCCGCCCGGATCTGGATGTTGGTAAAAGTGTTGGCGGACATCACGGTCCCGAAAGCCGCCCCCAGGGCAGCGGCGTCGTAGTCAGGCGCCGCCTCTTCGACATGGTGGCCGAGGCCGGCCAGCAGTTTTGCCGTCTGCTCGACTGCGTCGACCAACACCGGATCGAGCGGCGCGCCACCCACCGGCTTCTGCATGAAGGCCACCCGCAGCCTGCCCGGCGCACGCCGCGTGGCGTCGAGAAACGTGCCGTCGGCCGGTGGCGACCGATAAGGATCACCCGGCTCGCCGCCCGCCAGCGCATCGAGCAGCGCGGCGCTGTCGCGCACCGATATCGACACGCAATGCTGCGCGCCTGCGCCTGCCAAGGTCTCACCGATCGGCGCCAGACTGACCCGGCCGCGCGACGGCTTCAGCCCGAACAGACCGCACAAGGCCGCCGGAATACGAATGGAGCCGCCACCGTCGGTCGCGTGCGCCATCGGCAGGCCGCGTGCGGCAACGACCGCCGCCGACCCGCCCGACGAGCCGCCGGGCGAGAGATCCTTGCGCCACGGGTTCACGGTCGCGCCGCCGAAGGCGGGCTCCGTCGTGGGCGCGAGCCCAAACTCGCTGGTGTTGCTGCGGCCCACGATCACCAGCCCGGCGCGGCGCATGCGGGCCACCGCAGCACTGTCGGCCGCAGCCACCGGCTGCTGGGCGAAGAACTTCGACCCCAATGTCGTCGGCGTGCCGGCACAGTCGGCCATGAGCTGCTTCACGACGAAGGGCACGCCGTGGAACGGTCCCTCGCCCGCCGCCGCGACGGACTTGTCGAGCAATGCGCCGTCGTAGAAATCCGTGATGGCGTTCAGCGACTCGTTGAGCTTGCGCAAATGCGCGATCGAGCCGTCCACCAGTTCGCGCACGCCGATCTTGCGCGCCTTGACCAGTTCGCCGACGGCCAGGGCATCGTGGGTCGCGAAGAGATCGTTCACCGGCTAGGCCCGCCACCGTTCGAGATTGGCCGCGACGAAGGCATCGTCGTGCAGCTCGGGATAAGTCGCATAGAGCCGGTCGATGCCTTCACTCTGGCCCGGGCTCAGCCTTTCGTGCGGATCGAGGCACTCGATCGAGTTCATCAGCCCCTGCCGCCTCAGTATCTCGTGGCAGCCGGGAATGCAGCCGGCAAAGTCATGATCGACATCGAAGACCACGCTGTTGCAATCCGTCACGAACGAATCGAGTGCCAGCACCTCCGGCTGAACGGCGCCGGACGAGACCGAGAGTTTCAGCCGCTCCAGGAGCTTCACGGCGCCCCGCGTCCACACGCTCCAGTGCCCGAGCAGGCCGCCCCGGAAGCGCAGGGTGATCTCACGGTTGCCGGTCCGCACGACCATGGGAGTCACGAGATCGGGCACGATGTGGTCGTCGTTGCCGGTGTAGAGCGTGATGCGCTCCTCGGCGTGCGCCTGGGCAATCCCGAAGGCGACGTCGAGCGTGCGATAGCGATTGAACGGCGCGACCTTGATCGCCACGACGTTGTCGATGGCGGCGAAGCGTGCCCAAAAGGCCCGCGACAGGGCGATGCCGCCCACCGCGGTCTGCAGGTAAAAGCCGATCAGCGGCATCTCGCGCGAAACCGCCGTGCAATGCTCGATCAGTTCGTCCTCGCTGGCGCCCTTCAAGGCGGCGAGCGACAGCAGCACCGCGTGGTAGCCGAGCGAACGCGCCGTGCGAGCCTCCTCGACCGCCTGCGCCGTCTTGCCGACCGCACCCGCGATCATCACCAGCGGACGGTCGGTCCACTCGCGCGCCGTCTCGATCGCAAGCTCCAGGACCGGCCGGTAGAGCCCGACCTCGCGGATGGCGAACTGAGTCGAGTGGACGCCGACGGCAAGTCCGCCGGAGCCGGCGTCGACATAATAGCGGCCGATCGCGCGCTGGGACTGCTTGTCGAATTTCCTGTCGGGACCCAGCGCCAGCGGATGCGCGGGGATCACCGCGCCGTCCCGCAGAAGCGACAGAACCGGCGCGGGCAGGTCGCGCCAATGCAATGCCTTGTCCATGGTCATGTTCGTCATCCTAGCCCAATTCCGGCCCAGCGAGCGCGAAGACATGGCTGGGATCGTCCAGCCGCTTGGCCTCACCCAGGGTCATCCGCATGTAACCGCGTGGCGAGACCGCACCTTGGGCTTCCAGCCAAGCCCTGATCTCACGATGGGCCTCCGGCACATCCAGGATGAAGGGGCCCGGCGCCGCTTCCGTCGCCCGCGCGATCAAGGCGAGCGCAATGGCCTCGCTGTCGGCCACCACCGGCCCCAGCGACGTCGCGAACCGGCCTTCGCGGCCCAGTGCGAAACCGGTCAACCGACCCGAGCCCGTCTCCGCGATGAAAGCGAGCCCCGGCTGGCGCATGGCGAGATGGGCCAGGATCGTCGGCCGCTCCATGCCGCTCAATGGCCGGTCGTAGGTCGCAAGCTTCGGTAGATCCGCCAGGACAAAGGGCCTGATCGCAATCCCCGCCGGGGGGGCGATCGCGCCGTCCTTCACCCGATCGAGATGCCAGCGCGCAATCCCATAGAGATCATGGAAGCCCAGCTTCAGATAGATCGGCCGCCCCGCCTCTGTCGCATCGAGACCGGCGACGGCATCGGCCTCGCGCACCTCGGTAATGCATCGCTTCAACAGACTGGAGCCCAGACCGAAGCGGCGGCGGTCCGTGGTCACCAGCACCATGCTGATCCAGGCAAGCTTCTGGCCCAGCGGCAGCACCAGGGAGCTCGCCTGCCATTTCCCGTCTGCGCCGCGGCAACCGAAGCCCCGTCCGGCCGCGAGCATAAAGCGCCAGTCGGCGACATTCTGGTTCCAGCCTGCCTCGATCGAGAGCGGCCATACCGCTTCGGCGAGGCCGGGATCGATCCGCGTGACGTCCAGGACGTCAGTATTTGCCATCGCGGACCTCGTAGTGCGTGGGCTTGTTGAGGGTGGCCATGTCGCGCAACAGCCAATCGGCCGTCCATTCGATCATCTTCTGCAGAGACACGCTGGGCGGCCCGAACTCCTTGACCATGCGCGCCGCATTGTTGATCCAGCCGGTCGGCGCCGGCGTTCCAGTTAGCTTGGGCGTCTTGCCGAACTGCTTGCCGAATTCGGCGGCGACCTTGGCAACTTCGAAAGTCTCCGGGCCGGTCACGTTGATCGGCGTCGTCGGCACTGTCGCGTGGGCGAGACAACGCAGCGCCACGGAATTGGCGTCGCCCTGCCAAATGACGTTGGCATGCCCCATCGTCAGATCGATGGCTTCGCCGTTGCGAACCTTGCGGCCGATGTCGTGCAGGACGCCGTAGCGCATGTCGATGGCGTAGTTCAGCCGGAACAGGCGACCCGACGTGCCATGCTCGGCCGAGAAATACTCGAACATGCGCTCGCGGCCGACACACGAAGTCGCGTAATCACCGGGCGGCGGGATAGGCGCCACATCCTCGGTCGCACCGCCACTTTCGACAGGCACGAACGGGTAAACACAGCCCGTCGAAAAGGCCACGATGCGCGAGGCCTTGAAGATCTCGGCGACCATCGCCGGCACCTGCACGTTCATCGCCCAGGTGAGCGGCACGTTGCCAGCGGCGCCGAACTTGCGGCCGGCCATGAACACGATGTTGGCCGCCTTGGGCAGTTGCTCGAGCGCGGCGCGGTCCAGCAGATCGGCCGCAATCGTCTCGACGCCCGCCTTGGCGAGCCGCTCGCGCACACCCTTCTCGCTAAATCGGGCAACCCCGATCACCTTTCTCTCCGGCGCCGCCCGCTTGGCCATGCGCGCAAGCGTCGGCCCCATCTTGCCACCGACGCCCAGCACCATGATGTCGCCGGGCGCCTTGGCCAGGTCGGCGATCAGCGCCTCCGACGGCATGGTCATGAACTCTTCCATGGCCTCAACCGAGTCGAAGCGATCCGGTAGCTTTGTCATGTCGAGGCCTTCAGTCGTTCCTTGGGTGCAGCCGGCATGGCGCGCATCGACTTGAAATCGAGTTCGGCGCCGACGGCGAAGCCCGGGACGCCGAGCGAGCCCAGCGCCAGCTTGCCGCCCTTTGCCTTCAGGCGCGCCGGCTTGCCCGGCAGCTTCTCGTAGAGCGCGGGATGTGCCGCCACGAACGCCTTCTGTTCGTCCTCGGGCACACCCGACATGCCATCGATGAAATGATGCGCATTGCGCTCGACATGGGTGAGACCGAGCAGGGAGACGAGCACCAGGTCCTGCTGGACACTGGTGCCGGGACCGGTGGTCAGGTCCTCCGCTGACATGAAGTAGCGCGCATTGCCGGCTTCTTCGTTCAACCGCGCGACGCGGGACGCATTCAGGATCGATTTATAGAAGCCCTTGCAGTTCTTGCTGGAAACGCCGGAATAGCCCAGCGTCAGTGCGGTCGGGAAGGATGACAGTTCGCCATCCGACTCGTCGATGATTACCGATCGATATTGGGCCAGCGCCGTCACCGGACGGCTGAGCGCGGCGGCGCGCTTGATCGGCTGCTCGATGAAGAGCGTCGCATTAACCATGCGCGTCAGCGCCGGGGTCTCCTCGACCTTGCGCCAGAGTTCGACGATGCCGTCGACGTCGTCGTACTGCTCGTTGCCGTCGAAGGTGACGCGATAGTCGCCCGCGCCGGCATCGAGGACCGCAGCGATGCGCGAAAGCCGGTCGAGATCGGCCTTGATGTCGCCGCCGACCTTCAGCTTGTAGTAGCGGCCGCGATAGTAGGAGACGACATCCTCCAGTGTTTCCGGCAGGCCGTCGTTGACCCGCTCCGAGGCCGGCCGATCGGCCGCCGTCAGCGGATCGACCAGGCCCACGGTATGGCGGAGGTCGATTGCCTCGCCCGGCTTCAGGCTCGCGAGAAAGGGTTGAAGTTGGGAGTCCTTGATGTCCGGCGTGAGGTCCGTCGCCACGATGCCCGGCACGTTGCTCGTGATCATCTGCGCAAAGGACTGCCCCGTCGCCTTGCCCAGGGCATCAAGGATGGCGCGGTCGAGCAGTGCCGGGCCGTAGGAAGCGACCAGCGGATTGAGGCCAAGTTCGGCGCCGCGCGCGTGCTGCTGACGGTAGGTGCCGGCGAACAGGCCGAAGGGCGTGTCGGAGCCACGCGCCTTATAATGGCCGATGGCGATGTCGAGTGACTGGCGGAGTTGGTCGAGGTTCTGCGCGTCGGTGAAGGCCGGGCTTTTCTCAAACCACTTGGCACCCAGCGCCTCGGCCGCGACGCCCTCGCTGGTCCGCCCGTCCGCCAGGGCAATCCGCACCCGCACGATGGCGTGGATGCTTTCGGTGACAGTGATGACGCCAAACCGGAACGGCAGCCTCAACCGGACATCGCGCTCGAAGCGATCGACCTGCTCCAGTTTCACTTTCATGCGCTTTGCTCCAGAAGCCCCGCGACGTAGCCAATCATCCGCGCGGCGCAGGTCGGACCGTCGGGCTCGTAGACGAAGGGCTCCATCGCCACCCAACCGGTATAGCCCGCTTCCTTGAGCGCCCGCACGATCGGCGCGAACCTGTCGTCGCCCTGCCCCGGCCCGCGTTTGCTGCGGTCGTTGAATTGCACATGCGCCATCAGGCCGCTCGGCATCCAGCGCCTGACGGCGTCAGCGACCGGCTCTTCCTCTTCCAGGCCCGCGGCCAGAGTGTCGATCATGATGGCGAGCGCTGGATTGCCGTTGCGCTTCACCACGTCGGCGGCCTCGGCCAGCGTATTGACGAAATTGCAGTCGGGCCGGGCGAGCGGCTCCAGGCAATAGGTGACGCCGGCCTGGCCCGCCTCCGATGCCGCGATGCGCCACGCCTCTTCCGCCCGTCGGCCGTCTTCCGCCTCGGTGATGCGACGCTGTGCCGGTGAGCCATGCACGAGATAGTCACCGCCGAGATCGGCGCAGAGTTCGACCAGGGCGCGCAAGACTTCGACGCTCTTCTGCCAGACCGCGCGGTCGGAGGTAGTGATGGAGAGGCCTGCCGGTGCAGCCAGCAGCCAATGCAGTCCGCTCACGGCGATCCCGGTGTCAGCACAGGCGCTGCGGATCTCCGCCCGTCGCGACGCTGGCATGCGCCATGCATCGTCGCCCAGGGTAAACGGCGCGACTTCGAGACCGTGATAGCCGAGGCCCGCCGCCAGCTCGCACTGCCGCTCGAACGAGAGCTCTCGGATGACTTCATTGCACAGAGACAGCTTCACCGATGATCCTCGCCCAACCGCCAAACTTGACGGGCAAATGCGCGTTCGCCAGTCTGAACGAATGCACGCACATGATATCAGCGGGACGAAAGCGATGAACAGGTTCATCGCTCGGCGCGGATGACGAAATTCTCCCACCTCAGCCGCCAATACTGGCCGACGCTCGTGCTGTTCGCGTTCCTTCTGGCGAGTTGGCAGGCCGCCGTCAGCTTCGGCGGCATCCGTGAGTACCTGCTGCCCGCCCCCCTCTCGGTGTGGAACGCGCTGTGGCATGGCGATACCTCATGGATTCCACATATTTGGGCGACGACGCTGGAGATCATCGGCGCCTTCCTCTTGGCTGCCGTCGTCGGCGTTGCGCTGGGTGTCGCCATCGCCTGGTCGCCGCTGCTGGCCAACGCGCTTGTGCCGTTCCTGGTGTTCGTCAACACCCTGCCCAAGGTCGCGATCGCGCCGTTGTTCTTGATCTGGATGGGCTACGGCATCTTCCCGAACATGCTGATGGGGGCGCTGATCGGCTTCTTCCCGGTTGTCATCAACACCGCGGTCGGTCTCAGCCAGGTAGAGGCCGACATGCTCGACCTCGGCCGCGTGTTCAACGCACCGAAGTGGAAGATCTTCGTAAAAATCCGTATCCCCAACGCGCTTCCCTATATCCTGAGCGCGCTGAAAATCACCGCGACTGCCGCCGTCGTCGGCGCCATCGTGGGCGAGTTCGTGGCCTCTCAACGGGGCCTGGGCTACGTCATCGTCACCACCCAGAGCAGCATGAACACCTCGGTGGCGTTCGCCGCGCTGATCTGGATTTCGGCCGTCGGTCTCGCGCTCTATGGCGCCGTCGTGCTCGCTGCGCACCTGTGGGCGCCGTGGGCCGAGGGCGTCGACTGATTCAACGCTTACCCGATCATGGAGGATCGTCATGTTCCGTAGAACGTCCATCGCACTTGCAGCCGCCTTCGCCGCGACCGCCGCGACGCCGGCCGTGGCCCAGGAGAAGTTCACCTTTGCGCTGAACTGGTTCGCCGTCGGCGACCACGCCGCCTACTGGGTGGCGCTCGACAAGGGCTACTACAAGGCCAAAGGCCTCGACGTGACGCTTGAGAATTCCAAGGGTTCGGGCGATTCGATCGCCAAAGTCGACACCGGCCGCGCCGATGCCGGCCTCGCCGACGCCGCCGTCGTCATCGCCTCCGCCGCGCGCGGCACCACGGTCAAGGTCGTGGGCATGGTGTTCGACAAGACCCCGCTCAACATCTTCAGCCTCTCGGGCAAGCCCCTCAACAAGCCCAAGGATCTCGAAGGCGCGACGCTCGGAGCGCCTCCGGGCGACAGCCAGCGCCAGATTTTTCCGGCCTTCGCCAAGCTGAACGGCATCGACGCATCCAAGGTCACCTGGGTGAATATCGAACCCGCCGCCAAGATCGCCGCCGTTGCCGAGAAGCGCATGGACGGCGTCGGCGATTACTCGACCGGCCTGCCGCTCTACGAGAAGGCAGCCGGCAAGGGCAACGTCGTGATGATGCAATGGGCCGACTTCGGCTTCGACATGTATTCCATGTCGATCATTGCCAGCGCGAAGACGATGAAAGAGCGGCCGCAGGTTCTGAAGGCCTTCCTCGAAGCCTCCTACATGGGCTGGCGCGATGTCATGGCCGACCCGAAGGCCGCGATGGAGATCTTCAAGAAGCGCGTGCCCGAAGTCGATGTCGAGCTGATGACGCCGAACATGCTGCTGGGCCTCGGCCTGATGAAGACTGACCGCTACGCCAAGAACGGCATCGGCTGGATCGACGACAAGAAGATGTGCGCCTCGGTCGACCTGGTGAACACCTACATGGGTCTGCCCAAGAAGGTCGAGTGCAAGGACATCTACTCGAAGGACTTCTACACCCTGGTGCAAATGCCCAAGAACTGACGTCGCACCGATACCGGCACTGGCGTTCTGCGTGACCCACAAGCTGATCGACCTCGACAAGGTCGGCATGATCTACGAAGCGGCGAGCGGCCCGGTCGAGGCCCTCGCCGGCATATCGCTGTCGGTGGAAGCCGGCGAGTTCGTCTCGCTGGTGGGCCCGAGCGGTTGCGGGAAGTCGACCCTGCTTCGCATCGTGGCCGGACTGCGGCCCGCGACGGCCGGCAGGATTACCGTTGCCGGCCGCGAGGTCACGCAGCCGATTCCCGACGTCGGCATGGTGTTCCAGGCCCCCATCCTGTTGAAATGGCGGACTATCCTGGAGAACGTGCTTCTGCCGGCCGAGCTAGCCGGCAAGGATCCGGGCGCATTGCGCAAGCGTGCGTTCGACCTTCTGGACATGGCCGGGCTGCAAGGCTTTGCCGACAAGCTGCCGCGCGAACTCTCCGGCGGCATGCAGCAGCGTGCCTCGCTCTGCCGCGCCCTGCTGCTCGATCCGCCGCTCCTGCTGATGGACGAGCCGTTCGGCGCGCTCGACGCCATGACCCGCGACGACATGGCGTTGGAGCTGCTGCGCATCTGGGGCGAGCGCGACCTCGCTCGCGAGGCGCGCAAGACCGTGCTGTTCGTCACCCATTCCATCCCCGAGGCCGTGTTCCTGTCAGATCGCGTGGTGGTGATGTCGCCCCGCCCCGGCCGCATCGCGGCGGACCTCCGGATCGACCTGCCGCGACCCCGCACCGTGGAACTGCGTGCCTCCGAGGCCTTCGGCCGCCTCAACCTGGAGATTTTCCGCACCCTCACAGGCAGAAGCAGCGCGGGCATGCCCGGCTAGCGCAATAAAATGCGCCATTCCTCGCCCGCGCGAGTTGGCGCGACTGCTTCCGACTGATAAGACCCGGCGGAAATAGCCAGGAGCAGCAAATGGCCACCGCCGCAACACCGATCAAGAGCGCCGCCAAGGGCATCAGTTCAGACGCCAAGCCCTTCGATTGGGAGGACCCGTTCTTCCTCGACGACCAGCTGACCGAGGACGAGATCGCGATCCGCGACGTTGCCCGAGACTACTGCCAGGACAAGCTCATGACACGGGTGCTGGAGGCCAACCGGCACGAGAAGTTCCACCGCGAGATCATGAACGAGTTCGGCGCCCTCGGCCTCTTGGGGTCCACCCTCCCCGAGAAGTACGGCTGTGCCGGCGCCAACTATACCTCCTATGGCCTGGTCGCGCGTGAAGTCGAGCGGGTCGATTCGGGCTACCGCTCGGCCATGAGCGTGCAGTCCTCGCTGGTCATGCATCCGATCTACGCCTACGGCACCGAAGAACAGCGCATGAAGTACCTGCCGAAGCTCGCGACAGGTGAATGGGTCGGCTGCTTTGGCCTGACCGAACCCGACCATGGCTCCGATCCCGGCGGCATGAAGACCCGCGCCGTGACCGTGCCCGGCGGCTACAAGGTCTCCGGCTCCAAGATGTGGATCACCAATTCGCCGATCGCCGACGTGCTGGTGATCTGGGCCAAGCTCGACGGCGGCGCCATCCGCGGCTTCATCCTCGAGCGCGGCATGAAGGGTCTCGAGACCCCCAAGATCGAAGGCAAGTTCAGCCTGCGCGCCTCGGTGACCGGCGGCATCATGATGGACGAAGTCATGGTGCCGGTGGAGAACATGCTGCCCAACGTCGCCGGCCTTGGCGGTCCATTCGGCTGCCTCAACAACGCCCGCTACGGCATCGCCTGGGGCGCCATGGGGGCCGCCGAGTTCTGCTGGAAGCAGGCGCGTAACTACACGCTCGATCGCAAGCAGTTCGGCCGGCCGCTGGCCGCCAATCAGCTCATCCAGAAAAAGCTGGCCGACATGCAGACCGAGATTGCGCTCGGCCTGCAGGCCTGCGTGCGCGTCGGCCGCCTCAAGGACGCGGGCCACGCCCAGCCGGAGATGATCTCGCTGATCAAGCGCAACAACTGCGGCAAGGCGCTCGATATCGCCCGCGTCGCCCGTGACATGCACGGCGGCAACGGCGTGTCGGACGAGTATCACGTGATCCGCCACGTCATGAACCTCGAGGCCGTGAACACCTACGAGGGCACGCACGACGTCCATGCTCTGATCCTCGGTCGCGCCATGACCGGCATCCAGGCCTTCTCGTCCGGGGCATAACCGGCGTGGACCTGCCGCCCCCCGGCGACATCGCGATCGTCGCCGCCGGGGCGCTGGCCGCGGGCTTCGTCAACGGGCTGAGCGGCACCGGCTACGCGCTGGTGGCACTGGGCTTCTGGCTGCAGGCGATGTCGCCGCTCACCGCCGCGCCCCTCACCGCGCTCTGCGGCGTCATGGGCCACCTGCAATCCCTGCCGACGATCTGGAAGGGGGTGCGCTGGCCGCGGCTGTGGCCGATGATGGCCGCCGGCATCGTCGGCGTGCCGATCGGCACCATGCTGCTCGAACACGTCCGCCCGAGCCCGCTGAAGATCGGCGTCGGAAGCCTGCTGATACTTTACAGCGCCTGGATGGCCTTCGTGCGACGGCCTCCCATCATCACTGGCGGCGGCCGCGCCGCCGACGCGGCCGTGGGCTTCACCGGCGGCGTCCTGGGTGGCATGGCGAGCCTCAGCGGCCCGGCGCCGGCGATCTGGGCGCAGTTGCGCGGTTTCGGCAAGAGCGAACAGCGTGGCGTCAATCAACCCTACAACATGAGCATCCTGCTGCTCGCGCTGCTCTCGGCCGGCATCGCGGGCTTCCTCGACCGCACCTTCTTCATCTGGGCCGCGATCACGGTGCCTGTGACCCTCATCGGCGCCCGGCTCGGCCTGATGCTGTATGGTCGCGTCGACGACACCGGATTCCGGCGCATCATTCTCGGTCTGCTCACCCTCTCGGGGGCAACGCTGATCGTCTCAAGCCTGCGTTAGCGCACCGAGGCAGCCGCTCTCGCGGAGGATTGTCTCCAGGCTGGGCGCCCCCTTCGCAGCGGCGTACTTCCGCCGGATCTCGGCCAGCGAGCGCGCGTGGTATTTCTGCGGCTCCTGCGACCACGCCGTGCCGCCTAAAGACAGGCTGAACATCTTGTCGCCTGCCGCAATCGCCGCGGCGTTGGCTACGGACCACGGCAAGAAAAGCGCGCCGACCTCCTCCTTGAGCAAAGGCATGAGCGTCGGCGCCAGCGCAGACCAGGCCTCGAACGCGCCGTCGGCCTTGGGCGAAACCATCCTCTGCACCCAGGCCAGCACATGCGGCGCCGAGGCCCGCATGATCGCCCCCGGTGTCGGGTCGGTGGCGGCCTCGTAGAGCTGGGCCCACAGTCCGAAATCGGCCATCGCCGGCCGACCACCCAACAGATAAGGCCGCCCGGCGAGATGGGCGTCGAGCAGCGCCAACGCCTGCTTGAACGAAGCCTCGATCAATGGCTGGGTCTTGTCGTTCGACCCCACGAATCCCAGCCGGCCCATCATGCGGTCGGCCACTGCTGCGCGCGCCTGCGCCACGGCCAGCGTGCCTTGGGCTTCCATCATCTGGACGGCGATGCGCTCGGCGGTCGACCAGACGTCGGGCTGGTAGCGCCAGCGATAGTGGAACATCCACTTGTTGCCCCACTCATCGCCGTACTCCTCAAGCAGCGCCGAGACGAGGGCGAGCGCGGGGTCGGCGGGAACGGTCGAGGGTTCCGGCGTCGACGCCTCGAAGCGTTCGAGGATCGGCGTCGAATCCTGCAAGCCTTCCCCCTCGGGAGTCACCACCAGCGGCACCAGCGGCAGCTTGGCGTATTTCTGGAACTCGGCCTGCACCGCGGGCGAGCGCAGGATCCATTCGTGGGCCACGTTCTTGTAGCGAAAGAAGGAACGGACCTTCACCGAGTAGGGCGAAAGTTCGGAACCGAAGATTCGATGCATGGGACTCAGATCCAGCGTTTGCGCTTCAACCAGAAGAAAATGCTGCCCACGATCACCACGACCATCACCCAGAAGAAATAATAGCCGTACTTCCAGCCGAGCTCGGGCATGTTGCCGAGCTGGGTGTCGAAGTTCATGCCATAGATACCGGCGAGGAAGCTGAGGGGCATAAAGAACACGGTAATAATTGCCATCGTCTTCATGACCTCGGCCATGCGATTGGACGAGTCCATGAGATAGACTTCCATCAGGCCATTGGTCATTTCCCGGTAGCTCTCGACGAGATCGAGTACCGCCACCGCATGGTCGAAGCAGTCGCGCAGGTAGGTCCGCGTCTCCGGCATGATGTAGGGCACATCGGGCCGCATCACGGCCAGTACGGTCTCCCGCTCGGCCCACTGGATGCGATGGAACGCCACCAGCGCGCGCCGCGCCTGGTGGATGTGCGCCAGCGTATCCTTCGTCGGATGGCCGAGCGCCTCCTCTTCCAACTCCTCGATATGGCTCGAAAGCGCCTCGATCAGCGGGAACTTGCGATCGACGACCAGATCGATCAGCGCATAGACGAGGTAGTCGATGCCGAAGGTGCGCAGCCGGGAACCGGCAGTCTCGATGCGGTCGCGCACCGCCTTGAAGATATCGGCCTTGTGATCGTGGAACGAGATCACATAGTTGTCGCCGAAGAAGATGCTGACTTGCCGGCTCCTCAGCTCGCAGTCCTCGTACGCCGGGTCGTTCAGGACGATGAAGCCCTGCCCTTCGTAGAGGTCGAGCTTGCTCCTCTGGTTGGCGTGGAACACGTCCTCGAGCGCCAGGGGATGCAGGTTGAAGGCCATGCCGAGGTCGCGGAGCATGTCCGAGCTCGGGCGGCCGGCGACATCGATCCAGGTGTGGCCGGGCGTGCCGAGATGGAAGCGGCACTCGTCGACCTCGACGCCATGCACGACCTGGACATCGTCCGCCGTGTACTCCACCAGCGTGAAGTCGAGCGCCTCGTCCTTTACCGGCGCACGCCCTTCGAGCGTGCCGGGCGCCGTGCCGGGCTTGGTATGCCGGTGAAAGAAGCCTTCCATCGATCCTCTCGACAATCCGTGCTGATGCCCGGTCCGGGCCTCAGACTTCCTGCATCACCTGGACGTCAGGGCGGCCGGCGAGATAGTCGCCGAGCTTGCGGCCGAGTTCCTTGAAGTGCGGCGCCGCGCGATGCGCATCCAAGGCCGCCTGGTCATCGTATCGTTCCAGCATGACGTAGACATTAACGTCCGCCGTCTTGTGCAGGGCGTAGAGCTTGTTGCCCGGCTCGTCGGCCTGCACCTTGGCCTGCAAGGCCTTCATTGTCGCCTCGAAATCGGTGTTGGTCCCAGGCTTGATGGTCAGTTTCGCGATAACGCCGATCATGGTCCCGTTCCCCTTTGCTGTGGCCGCTTCTTGATAAGATACTTGTGCTCGCCGTCGCTCACCAACTCACCCTTCTGGTTGTGGATGGTGAGCTTCAGAACGGCAACGCCCGTCGTGCGGCCCGGCTTCAGCTCGCTCACCGTCAGCATTGGATAGAGCGTGTCGCCGACATAGACCGGCTTCAGGAACCGCGACGACTGTTCGAGGAACCCGACCAGCGACTCGCCCACGACATGCGGAAAGATCCCGCCGCCGGCCGCCCCCTGGATCGCCACCTGCAGCCCGTGCGCCAGCATGTCCCGATGCCCGAGCGCCTTGCAGTATTCGCGATCGTAGTGGATCGGGTGATTGTCGCCGCTCGCAAGCTGGAACGCGGAGAACAGCGCCTCAGTCTGGGTGCGCGAGTTGATATAGAACTTCTGGCCGATCTTCAGGTCTTCGAACCAGTGCGTCGGCCCGAAGCGGTGCTCGGCCGGATCGAAGGGTTTTGCGTCTGTGTCCGGCACGGCCTACTCCCAGGATCTTTCGACTTCTACGCCGCCTTCGCCTTGCGGGCCATCCCGTCGAACAGGTCGAGCATGCGCTCGCGCCAGGCATAGACCGGGTCGTCGGCTTCCAGGAGCTCGAGCGGACTGATCGTGCGCGGCCACATGAAGGTGCCGGCGAGGATATAGTCGGGATAGGCGGCCTCGGCGCCCGACAGGAACTTCTGCTCGCGCAATGCCCGGCGCGCGGGCTCGAGCGCCGCCCGGAACGCCGTCAGTCCCTTCTCCCGCGCCTTGGCCTGGAAAGACGTGAAGTCCTTCGTGCCCAGCCGCGCGCCGCGCGACTCGGCGATGTATTCCTTGTCCTGCGGCCGCACGCGGTCATAGAGATCACCCACCACCATCGGGAAGATCGCGCCGTTCACCACGACGTCGGCCCAGCCGTTGATGAAGCGTGCGTAGGAGCGGCCCATCTCGCTCTTGAGCAGCAACCGTTCCGGATACATTTCATCCAGGTAGACGGCGATGGCCCAGCTGTCCTTGACCGGCTTCTCGCCGTCCTGGATCACCGGCACGGTCTTGGAATCGGCGAAGGCGATCTTCTCCTTCTCGGTGAACCCCATCGGCACATTGGTGTAGTCGAGACCCTTGTGCGCGAGCGCGAACTTGGCGCGCCAGCAGAACGGACTGGGGCGACGATCGTCGTCGAAAGCGAGATCGTAGAGTGTGATCATCAGGGCCTCACTTGCCGTCCAGCATCTTGATGATGCCCGAGAAATCCTTGGCCGAATTGCCGCTGTTGACGAACAGACTGAAGAGCTGCGCCGCCTCGGCCCCCAGAGGCGTGCTGGCGCCGGCCGCGCTCGCCGCCTGCTGGGCCAGCATGAGGTCCTTCAGCATCATCGCCGCGGTAAAACCCGCCTGGTAGTCGCGGTTGGCGGGCGACGCCGGCACCGGGCCCGGCACCGGACAGTAGTTGATCAGCGACCAGCAGGAGCCCGACGAGGTCGACACGACGTCGAACATCTTCTGGGCATCGAGGCCCAGCCGCTTGGCGAGCATGAAGGCCTCGCTGACGGCGACCATCGAGACGCCCAGGATCATGTTGTTGCAGATCTTGGCGGCCTGGCCGTTGCCGCTGGCACCTGCGTGCACGATGTTCTTGCCCATCTTCTCCAGGATCTGCTTGGCCTTGCCAAAGGCGCCGTCGCCACCGCCGACCATGAAGGTGAGCGTCCCCGCCGTGGCGCCGCCGACGCCGCCCGACACCGGCGCGTCGACCATCTCCATGCCCGCCTTCCCGGCCAGCGCCGCGACGTGGCGGGCGCTGTCGACGTCGATGGTGGAGCAGTCGATCAGCAGCGTGCCCTTGGCGACGTTGGGCAGCACGTCCTTCTCGTAGACCTCGCGCACATGCTTGCCGGCCGGCAGCATGGTAACGACGATCTCGGCGCCCTTGACCGCCTCCGCTGCCGAAGCCGCCCTGTGCGCGCCTTTCTCGACCGCGGCCGCCACGGCTGCGTCCGACAGGTCGAAGGCGATCACGTGATGCTGCGCCTTGGCGAGGTTGGCGGCCATCGGGCCACCCATGTTGCCGAGACCGATGAAGGCGATTTTCGCCATGATACTTCTCCCTAGAACGTGAGGTCGTTGGCGACTGGCCTGAAATGTTCCTCGACCATGGCCGCCGTCACGCCGTCGATGGTCGGCGGATTCCACTGCGGCTTCTGGTCCTTGTCGATCAACAGGGCGCGCACGCCCTCGAAGAAATCGTGGCCCTTCTGCATGCAGCGCTGCGACATGCGGTATTCGATGGTCATCGTGTCCTCGAACGACCGGTTGGCGCAACGCTTGAGCTGCTCCAGCGTGATCGCCATCGAGAGCGGCGAGAGCTTCATCAGCGCGGCGAGCTGCTTCTGCGCGAACTCGCTGTTCGAGGCCTTCAAGTGGGCCACGATCTCCTGCAGGGTCTCAACCGAGAAGCAGCGGTCGATCTCCGGCATCAGCGCCGGTAGCGTGGGGTCGCCGGCATCGCCCGCGAACTTCGCGACCACCGCGTCGACCTTTTCGTTGGCCCTGGGGCCCGATAGGTCCGCCGCACCCAGAGCCGCCTGCAGGTCGTTGATCTTCGCACTCGGCACAAAGACATCCGCAATGCCGGCCCACAGAGCGTCGGCGGCCTTGAGGCGATAGCTGGTGAGCGCCAGGAACGTGCCCAACGCGCCCGGCAGGCGCGTCAGGAAATAGCCGCCGCCGACGTCCGGGAAGAGTCCGATCGTGGTCTCCGGCATGGCGAAAAGGTACTTCTCGGTGACGATCGAATGCGAGCCGTGCGCCGAGAGGCCGACGCCGCCGCCCATATTGATACCGTCGATCAACGAGATCCACGGCTTGGCGTAGCGGTAGATGCGGCGGTTGACGATGTACTCGTCGCGGAAGAAGTCGCGGCGCAGCGTGCCCGACGGATTGTCACGCATCTCGCGGTAAAGACCGGCCACGTCGCCGCCCGCACAGAAGGCGCGGTCGCCGGCGCCACGCAGCACGACCGCCTTGATCTTGGGATCCTTCTCCCACTCCGGCATCACCCGTTCCATCTCGAGGATGATCCCGTGCGACAGGGAGTTCAGGACCTTCGGCCGGTTGAGCGTCATCACGCCCAGCCCGTCCTTCACCTCGAAGAGAATTTCAGCGTCGGACATTTACGGAACTCACCCCATCAGCAGTCGGCGCGAGATGATCACGCGCATGATTTCGTTCGTGCCCTCGAGGATCTGGTGCACCCGGAGGTCGCGCAAATAACGCTCGATGGGAAAGTCCTTCAAGTAGCCATAGCCGCCATGCAATTGCAGTGCGTCGTTGACCACGCTGAAGCCCACGTCGGTGGCGAAGCGCTTGCCCATGGCGGCCGCCTGCGTGGCCTCCGGCGACTTGGCGTCGAGCAGCGCCGCCGCCCGCCAGATCAGCAGCCGCGCGGCGTCGAGCTCGGTCGCCATGTCAGCGAGCTTGAACTGGGTCGCCTGGAAGTCGGCGATCGGCTGGCCGAACTGTTTGCGCTCGACCACGTAGCGCGACGCCGTCTCCAGGCAGGCACGCGCGCCTCCCAGCGAGCAGGCGCCGATATTGATGCGTCCACCGTCGAGGCCGGCCATGGCGACTTTGAAACCGTGGCCTTCCGGCCCCAGCCGGTTGGCGACCGGCACCTTGCAGTTCTCGAAGATCACCGCCGCCGTCGGCTGGCTGTTCCAGCCGAGCTTGTTTTCCTGCTTGCCGAACGAGAGCCCCGGCGTCCCCGCCTCGATGACGAGCGCCGAGATTCCGCCCGCCCCCTTCCCGCCGGTCCGCAACATGACGACATAGATGTCGCTGCGGCCACCGCCGGAGATGAAGGCCTTGGTGCCATTCACGATATAGTGGTCGCCGCTGAGCTCCGCGCGCGTGGCCAGTGCCGCTGCATCCGAACCGGCGCCGGGCTCCGTCAGGCAATAGCTCGCAAAATGCTCCATCGAGCAGAGCCTGGGCAGGAACCGCCGGCGCTGCTCGTCGTCACCGAAGCCGTCGATCATCCAGGCGGCCATGTTGTGGATCGAGATGTAGGCCGCGGTGCTGGGACAGGCCGCGGCCAGCTCCTCCATGATCAGGGCGGCGTCGAAGCGGCTAAGGCCGCTGCCGCCGACATCGTCCTTCACATAAATGCCACCGAAGCCCAACGCCGCCGCCTCGCGCAGGACCTCGACCGGGAATATCTTCTCGGCATCCCAGCGCGCAGCCTCCGGCAGCATCCGCTCGGTCGCGAATTGCCGCGCCGTGTCGCGGAAGGCCTGCTGGTCCTCGGAAAGGTTGAAATCCATGCGCGCGGGATCATATCGGCGGCCCCATTCCAGTCAAACAAAGCGGGCAAACAAGCCGCATTGCGGCCTTTCGCGGATCGCGCGATAAGGCGGCTCATGTCCAAGCGCTTCACGACCCTCGGCCGCTATCCGTCGACACGGCTCCGCCGCAACCGCCGCGAGGAGTGGTCACGCCGTCTCGTCGCCGAGCACAAGCTCTCGGTCGACGACCTGATCTGGCCGGTGTTCGTGCAGGAAGGCAGCAGGGCCCGTACGCCGGTCGAATCGATGCCCGGTGTCGACCGCCTCTCCGTCGATCTCTTCGTCGAAGCCGCAAGGGAAGCGCGCGATCTCGGCATCCCCGCCATCGCGATCTTCCCCGAGACCGACCCCAAATCCAAGACGCCCGACGCGCGCGAGGCCTACAACCCGGGCAATCTCGTCTGCCGCGCCATTACCGCGGCGAAGAAGGCCGTGCCCGACATCGGCATCGTCTGCGACGTGGCGCTCGATCCCTTCAACAGCGACGGCCATGACGGCATCGTGCGCGACGGCCAGATCCTGAATGACGAATCGGTCGAGGCGCTGATCAAGCAGGCGATCGTGCAGACCGAAGCCGGCGCCGACATCCAGGCGCCGTCCGACATGATGGACGGCCGCATCGGCGCGATCCGCAAGGCGCTGGACGTCAAAGGCTACCATCATGAGCAGATCATGTCCTACGCGGCCAAGTACGCCTCGGCCTTCTACAATCCGTTCCGCGACGCCATCGGCAGCTCAGGCGCATTGAAGGGCGACAAGAAGACCTACCAGATGGACTATGCCAACTCGGACGAGGCGCTGCGCGAAGTGGGCTTCGACATCGAGGAAGGCGCCGACATGGTCATGGTGAAGCCGGGCCTGCCCTATCTCGACATCGTGCGCCGCGTGAAGGATGCCTTCGGCGTGCCGACCTACGCCTACCAGGTGAGCGGCGAGTACGCGATGCTGCGCGGCGCTGCCGACCGTGGCTGGCTCGACTGGAACAAGGTGCTGATCGAGACCCTCACCAGCTTCAAACGCGCCGGCTGCGACGGCATCCTGACCTACGGCGCGGTCGACGCGGCGCGATTGCTCAAGTCGAAATGAAAGAGCGGCCGTCGGCGCGGCTGATCCTGCTGGATCCGCAGGACCGCCTGTTCCTGTTCAACGTCCACGATCCCAAGGTGTTCGATCCGGCCAACCCGTTCTTCGATCCCTTCTGGGTGATGATCGGCGGCATGGTCGATCCCGGCGAGGAATTCGCCGCAGCCGCGGTCCGCGAGGCCGGCGAAGAGACCAAGCTGCCCGTGATCGGTGCGCCGGTCTGGGTGTGGACGCGCGAGCGCCGCATGAGCTGGCGCGGCACCGACGTCATGCATCGCGAGCGCTTCTTCCTGGCCCGCACCGATCGCACCGAGGTCGACATGTCCGGCCTTGACGAGAAGGAGCGGAGCTGGACCCGGGGCCATCGCTGGTGGACGGCCGACGAGATCGCGGCCTCCGGCGAGCGCTTCGAGCCCAATGATCTGGGCACCCGCCTGAAGTCTCTGCTGCGCGACGGGCCGCCGAAGGAGCCGATCGTTCTCGGCTAGCGCCGCCGGTCGCGCTCTTCTTTCTCCCGCTTGCGCTCCTCCTGCTCGGCCGACGCACCACGATAGGCCCGCCACGCCAGGATGAGGGCCGCGAGAGAACCGACAATACTTATAAGCAAGGTCATCGGGTCGGCCTCACCCATGGTCGAAGAACCTCGCGATGGCGATGTCGCTCCACGGCTGCTCGCTCCCCGCGCCGTGGAAGCCGACATGGCCGCCTGCCCCCGGCAGCAGCGGCACGAGCGCCTTGTTGGCCGCCCAGTCGTAGCCGCGATAGAGCGCTTCGGGAATCCAGGGATCGTCGCCCGCCGCCAGGGCGAGCGTCGGCACGCGGATGTCCGCCATGAAGCGCAGCGGCTTGCAGGTCTCGTAGTAATTCTCTGCGGTACCGAAGCCGTAGTGCGGCGCGATGAAGACGTCGTCGTATTCCCACACCGTGCGCGCGCGCAGGATGCCGCTGCGCTCCTCGGCCGAGAGCACGGCTCCCTCGCCTGTCGCTTCGATCTTCATCTGTCTCAGGATGTGGTGGTGGTAGAGCCCGTTGCGGGTGCGCATCATGTTGCGGCAGGTGATGGCCAGATCGATCGGGGCGCAGACGCTGGCCGCCGCCTTGAGGGGCGATGCCCCGCCCTCCTCGCCGAGATACTTCAACAGCATCGCGCCGCCCAGCGAATAGCCGACCGCGACCAGCCCGTCCCGCGTGAGGTCTTCCGGCAGCAGCGCCAGCAGCATCCGGAAGTCCTGGCTGCGGCCGGCGTAGTAGTGCTCGCGGCAGAGCGCCCGCGACGGACCCGCGCCGCGCAGGTTGAGGCGCAGGACGCGATGGCCGCGCTCGAGCATCAACCACGACATGCTCCGCATATAGTGGCTGTCTTCGGCGCCGGTCAGGCCATGGATCAGCAAAACCAGCGGTGTGCCAGACCGCGGCTCCGCGGGCCGATCGAACATGGCGAGCAACGTGTCGCCCGTGCCGTCCGCCAAAGGAAACGAAAGCCGCTCGCTGGCATGTGGCGCGAGGCTGGTCCGGGCGGGCCGCAGCCGGTTGGCGACGGTCTGCAGGTCGCCGCCCCACCAGGGGAAGCGGGGGCGAAAGGTTGGGAGATCGAGAGAAGCAATGGACGTCTGCACGGCCAGTCCTTATTCACAGCCGGAACCAAGATGGCAACTCCTCCACCTTCCCCTGGCTCCGCGGCGCTCGGTGCCTTCTGTGCGGTCGCTGCCGCCGTGATCTTCAGCACTGCGGGCGTCATCGTCCGCCGCATCGACCTGCCCGCCTGGGACGTCTCGTTCTGGCGTTCCGCCTTCCTCGTGGTCACGATGTTGCCCCTGCTGCTGTGGCAGTATCGCCGCATCTGGATCGACGTTCGCAATGCGGGCCCCGCCCTGCTGCTGAGCGCGGTTCTGCTCGCCGGCAGCTTCGTGTCCTTCATTCTGGCGCTGGGTCTCGCACCCGTGGCCAACGTCCTGATCATGTTCGGGGCGACGCCCTTCATTACCGCGATCGCGGCCCGGCTTTTCCTCGGCGAGAAACTGCACACCCATACCGTCCTCGCCATGGCGGTCGCGGTCGTGGGGCTTGCCATCAGCGTCGCAGGCTCCCTGCAGGCCGGCGCGCTGGCCGGGATGGCGGTGGCGTTCATCGTCGTGCTCTGCATGAGCGGCAACTACGTGGTCGTGCGCCATCGCCGCGATGTCGGCATGGCGCCGGCGATCTGGCTGGCGGGTGTGATATCGGGCCTGGTCGCGCTCCCCTTCGCCCATCCCGAGAATGTCACATGGTCGCAGGTGCCCTGGCTCTTTGCGCTCAGTCCCGGCCAGCTCGTTGGGGGACTCCTGCTCTACATGGCCAGCCTCAAGCGCATTCCCGCCGGCCGGGCTGCCTTGCTTGGCCTGCTCGAACTGGTCCTGGGGCCGATCTGGGTGTGGCTGTTCGATGGCGAAAAGCCGGACGACCTCACCTTGATCGGCGGCGCCATCGTCATTGCCGCCGCCGCTGCCAACGTGTGGCTGGATTCACGACGGCCCACTGGCTAAGAAACTGGGATGACCCAGAACACCAAAGGCCCCCTGTCGGGCATCGTCGTCGTCGACCTCTCCCGCATCCTGGCCGGACCCTACTGCACCCTGCTGATGGCCGAGATGGGCGCGCGGGTGATCAAGGTCGAGCCGCCCAAGGGCGGCGACGACGCCCGCGCCTACGGTCCCTTCATCAACGGCAAGTCGACCTACTTCGCCTCGGTCAACCGCGGCAAGGAAAGCATCGCGCTCGACCTCAAGAGCGACGCCGACCGCAAGATCTTCGAGAAGCTGCTCGAGAAGGCCGACGTGGTGGTCGAGAACTTCCGCCCCGGCACGATGGAGAAGCTGGGCTACGGCTGGGAGACGCTGCACAAGAAATATCCCAAGCTGATCTACGCCTCGGCCTCCGGTTTCGGCCACACCGGCCCGAACTCCAAGGATCCCGCCTACGACATGGTCATGCAGGGCCAGGGCGGCATCATGAGCATCACCGGCAACGAGGGGCAGCCGCCCTCCCGCGTCGGCATGTCGATCGGCGACATCGGCGCCGGCCTCTACACCGCCGTCGCGGTGAACGCCGCGATCGTCCATCGCCTCAAGACCGGCGAGTCCACCAAGGTCGATATCGCGATGTTCGACTGCCAGCTCGCGCTGCTCGAGAACGCGATCATGCGCTACACGGTCGAGAAGGAAATCCCCGGCCCGCTCGGCGCGCGCCACCCGACCATCACGCCGTTCGAGGCTTTCACCACGTCCGACGGCTCGATGATCATCGCTGCCGGCAACGACAGCCTGTTCATCAAGATGTGCGAGGCGCTCGGCCGGCCCGACATGGCGACCGACCCCGCGTACAAGTCGAACGCGCTGCGCCAGAAAGCCCAGAAGAAACTGAAGCACGAGATCGAGTCGGTGCTGAAGACCAACACGACCGATCACTGGATCGCCGTCGTCTCCAAGGGCGGCGTGCCGTGCGGCCCGATCAATAACGTGAAGCAGGCCATTGCCCATCCGCAGGTCGCGGCGCGCAACATGCTGGTCGAGGTACCGGACGGCAGCGGCGGTACGCTGACGCTCGCCGGCAACCCGTTGAAGATGTCCGCCTTCGAGGACCCGAAGACGCGACGCGCCGCGCCCGATCTCGACAGCGACCGCCAGGCCATCCTGTCCTACATCGGCGGCTGAGACCGTGCGGGCACTCGTCCGTATCGGTGCCGGTCTCGCGAAGTTCGTGGCCGGCCTCGGGCTTGCGGTCCTGATCTTCCTGATCGGCACCTATTTCCAGGTGCGTGGCGCACTGCCGCCTTATAGCGGCCAAGTCGAGGCGGCCGGCCTGAAAGCCCCGGTCGAGATCCAGCGCGACAAGAACGCGGTGCCGCACATCATCGCGGGATCGATCGAGGATGCCGCCTTTGGCCTTGGCTACGTCCATGCCCAGGACCGCTTCTGGCAGATGGAAATGACGCGCCGGCTCGGCCAGGGCCGCCTCTCCGAGATCGTGCCGCCGTCGGTGGTCGGCAGCGGCCTGATCGACACCGACCGCACCATGCGCGGCCTCGGACTGTACCGCCAGGCCAGCGAAAGCGTGAATGCCCTGTCGCCCGGCACGCGGACCCAGCTCGAAGCCTACGCCGCCGGCGTCAACGCCTGGCTGAAGGACGACGACCAGCAGTACGGGCTCGAGCTCACCCTCCTCAAACTTCTGTCGGGCGGCCGCTACCGGCCCGAGCCGTGGCGGCCTGCCGATTCGCTGGTGTGGGGCAAGCTGATGGCGCTCGGCCTCGACGGCAATTGGCGCGCCGAACTCCTGAGGCTGCGCCTCGCCCGCAAGATCGGCGATGACGGCGTGAAATTCCTGATCGAGCCGTCGGGCGACAACGGCGACGCCACGCTGTCGCTGGTGCGTGCCGCGACGCAGGGCATCGACCTCGATCGGCTCTATCGCGCCACTGACAATAACGCGACGCAGAAGCGCGAGGCCTCGAACGAATGGGTGCTGTCGGGCGCCCATGCCGTGTCGGGCAAGCCGCTGCTCGCCAACGATCCGCACCTGGCGCTCACCTTTCCCGGCATCTGGTATCTCGCGCGCCTGGTCGGGCCGGGCTTCGACATCCGCGGCGCTTCCTCGCCGGGCTCGCCCGCCATCGTGCTCGGCCACAACGGCACCATCGGCTGGGGATTCACCACCACCAACCTCGACAGCCAGGATCTCTTCGTCGAGCGCGTCGATCCGACCGATCCCGGCCGCTACATCACCCCCGACGGCGCCAGGCCGTTCGCGGTGCGCGAAGAGACGATCAATGTCCTGTGGGGCGAGCCCGTGTCGCTGCGCGTGCGCCAGACCCGGCATGGCGTGGTGATCGACGATTTCCTGGCCCGTCGTGACGACCCGGCCAACCTCTCACCGGCCGGCCACGTGCTGGCCTTGCAGGCCACCGCGCTCGACGGCGCCGACACCTCGGGCGAAGGCTTCGCCCGCCTCGGCCTGGCTCAGAACTGGGAAGAATTCCAGACGGCGGCGCGCAAGATCGTCTCGCCGATGCAGAACATAGTCTATGCCGACACCGCCGGGAACACCGGCTTGCTCTCGCCGGCGCGCGTGCCGATTCGGCGCAAGGGCGATGGCTCGATGCCGGTGCCGGGCTGGACCGGCGAATTCGACTGGGCGGGCTTCGTGCCGTTCGACGCGCTCCCCCGTGCCTACAATCCGGCCAGCGGCGTCCTCGTCAACGCCAACGCCCGCGTGGTGCCGGACAACTACCGCTACTTCATCAGCCGGGACTGGGCCGAGCCCTATCGCCAGCGCCGCGCCAACCAGATGCTGCAAGAGGTCGAGCGCCATCCCGTCTACGGCATGATCGTGATCCAGGCCGACAATCTCTCGCTCGATGCGGTCGACATGGTGCCGCTGCTGCTGAAGTCGGCACCGCGCAACCCGCGCGCCGCGAAGGCGCACGCCGCGCTGGCGAGTTGGAACCACTTCATGCTGGCGGGCCGGCCGGAGCCGCTGATCTACACCGCCTGGCTCACCGAACTGCAGCGTGGCCTGCTAGCCGACGAGCTGGGCGAAGCGCTCTACGAATCGCTGACCACGCCCAACGTCGCCCTGCTGGCGCGCATCCTGCGGGAAAAGCCGGGCTGGTGCGACGACGGCGGCACGCGCACCACCGAGACCTGCGACGATGCCATCGCGCAGGCACTCGAGCGGGCGCTCGACAGCATCGCAAGGCAGCAAGGCGCCGACCTCGACAAGTGGCAATGGGGCCGCGCGCACCTCGCGGTCCACCGCCATCCGCTGTTCGACGGCGTGCCGCTGCTGCGCGACCTCGCCTCGGTGCGCTTCCCCTCGGACGGCGGCGCGCAGACGCTCAACCGCGCCCAGCCTTCGTATCGCGGGCCGCGGCCCTTCGATGCCACGCATGGCGCCGGCTATCGCGCCGTCTACGATTTCGCCGATCTCGACAACAGCCGCTTCGCCATCCCGCTCGGCCAGTCGGGCAACATGCTGTCGCCCTGGTCGCGCAACTTCGTCGAGCGCTGGCAGGCGCTGCGCTACATCGAGATCGCCGGCACCCGCGCGGAGAATGCCCGCACCGCGGTCGGTACGCTCACCCTGGCGCCGCCGGCCCGCTAGGCTCGCGGGTTACCCGCAGCTTGTCGATGCGTCTTCCATCCATGTCGACGACCTGGAAGCGCCAGTCCTGGTAGGTGAACCACTCGCCGGCCTTGGGCAGGCGGCCGAACTCGCCCAGCACGAAGCCCGCGATGGTGTGGAACCCGACCTTGTCCGGCAGCTTGAGGCCGAGCCGCTCGAAGACGCCGTGGACCGGCGCCATGCCGTCGACGAGCAACGCGCCGTCGTCGCATTCGAAGATGTCCGGCTCCTCGCCTTCCAGGCCGGGCAGATCGCCCGCGAGCGCTTCCAACAGATCGGACTGGGTGACGATCCCCTCCAGCCCGCCGTACTCGTCGACGACCACCACCAACCGCACCGGCGCCTGCTTGAACTGGTCCAGCACCGCAAAGATCGATGTCGATTCATGGACCAGGAGCGGTTTGCCGATCACGGCAAGCGGATCGAGCGCGCCGCCGCCAAGCACCTGGGTGAGCAGGTCTCGCTTCGCCACCACGCCCTGTAGTTCGTCGACGGTGCCCCGCGCGACGAGGAGCTGCTCGTGCCGGCTGTCGAGGATGGTTTTCAGGATTGCCGCCGGATCGTCGCCGGCATCGATCCAGTCGACGTCGGTGCGCGGCGTCATGATCTCGCCGATGCGACGGCTTCCGATATCGAGAGCCCGTACCACGACTTCCTCCTGCGTCTCCTGCAGCAGGCCCGCCTCCTGGCTTTCGGCGACCAGGAGCTTCAGCTCGCCGGTCGAATGCAGCGCCGCCTCGCCCGTCCCGGGCTTCAGGCCACAGAGGCGAAGCACGAGATTGCCGAGGCCGTTCAGCACGGCAATCGCCGGGCTCAACAGCCAGCGGAACAGGCCGAGAGGCCGCACGATCCAAAGCGCCGTGCTTTCGCTGCGCTGGAGAGCCAGGCTCTTGGGCGCGAGTTCGCCCAGCACGATATGCAACGCAGTGATGACGATGAACGAGAGCGCGACCGCGATGGCATAGGCGCTGATCCCGGCAATCGATCCGACGCTGCCGGCCAGCACGGGCTCGATCAGGTGTGCGATCGCGGGCTCGCCGATCCAGCCGAGCGCCAGCGAGGAGATGGTTATGCCGAGCTGGGTGGCGGCAAGGTTGGAGTCGAGATGCTCCAGGGCGCGCTCCAGCGCCTTGGCATTCATCTTTCCGGCGGCGACCAGTTCGACGACTCGGCTGCGGCGGACGGCGACGAGGGAGAATTCGGCCGCCACGAAGAAGCCGTTGGCGGCGACAAGGAGAATAACGGCCAGCAGGCCCCCGAATTCAAGCATGCTTTTCTCCAGTAGGGGCCGCCGAACTCAGCGCGGCTTGTCGCCCGCCAGGGTGATGCGGTGCATGACTCGGCGGTGGCCGTGATAGTCATTGATGGGATTGTGCATGGCCGCGCGATTGTCCCAGAAGGCGAGCGAGCCCACCTGCCAGCGGAAGCGGCAGGTGAACTCCGGCCGGGTCTGGTGCTCCCACAGGAAGCGGAGCAGCGGCAGGCTCTCTTTCTCCGTCCATCCCTTGATGTGGGCGGTGTGTGCATCCGACGTGTAGAGCGCCTTGCGCCCGGTCTCGGGATGGGTGCGCACGATCGGGTGTTCCGCCGTCATGACCTTCAGTTCGGCGCCGGCCGCCTTCATCCGGTCCTCGCGCGTCTTGGTGACGTCGGCCTTGGCCGAGGAGCTGACGCCGACCAGACCATCAAGCGCCTTCTTCAATCCGTCCGACAGCGCTTCATAGGCCAGGTACTGGTTGGCGAACATGGTGTCGCCGCCATAGGGCGGGACCTCGCGCGCCAGCAGCATGCTGCCCATCGGCGGCTCGGCCAGATACGTCGTGTCGGAATGCCAGATGCCGCCAAAATTGTTGCGCTCATGCTCGAGCTTCACCACCGGCGTGATCAGCGGCGACTCCGCCAGGCCCTTCAGCTGCGGATATTCGATCGGCTCGCCGAACTTGCGCGCGAAGGCGAGTTGCTGGAGCGGCGTGGCATTCTGGTCGCGCATGAAGACGACAAGATGGTCGAGCAGCGCTTGTCGCACTTCGCCGACGACGTCGTCCTCGAGCGTGCGGGAAATGTCGACACCATGGATTTCAGCCCCCAGCGCGCCCGAGATCGGTCGCACCTCGATGTGGCGATAGTTGCGCATCATCTCTCCTCCGCTCGACCCTTCGCCCAGCCCGGCAGCATCTTGGCCTTGAAGGCCTTGATCCCCTCCGCCGCCTCGGGCCGGCGCAACAGGCCGACCAGGCTCTCGGCCGCATCATCGAGCACCGCCCGATCATCCTCCGTGACCGAGGCCAGCACCAGACGCTTTGCCGTGGCCAGCGCCTGCGGTTCCATCTTCAGGAGATCCTCCAAAAGCGCCTGCTGCGTCGCCTCGATCTCGTCAATGCTGCTGCACAGATAACGGCCGATGCCCAGCCGATGCGCCTCGGCGCCATCGATGACCCGTCCCGTAACCGCAAGATCGCGCGCCGGCCCCTCGCCGAGGCGGCGCAACACAAAGGGAATGACCTGGGACGGGATGAAGCCGACCTTGGGCTCGGGCAGGCCGAACCTGGCGCTCTCGTGCAGGATCACCACATCCGAACAGCAGGCCATGCCGAAGCCAGCGCCGACTGCCGAACCCTCGACCACCGCAATGGTTGCCTGCGGCAGGGCATCGAGGGTCAGCAGCGCGTCGCCGAACTGGCGGTACGCCCCTATCAGCGGATCGCGCGCGCCATTCCCCGGCTTCGGCGGCATGTCTGCCATGGCATCGAGGTCGCCGCCGGCACAGAAATGACCGCCGGCCCCGCGCAGCACGAGCACACGGCAGGCTGGATCGTCGCGGACGCGGATGAAGGCATCTTCCAGTTCGAGCATCATGGCGTGCGTGAGCGCGTTGCGCCGCCCCGGACGATTGAGCGTGAGCCGGGCGATCGCGCCCTCGCGGGCGAGGAGGATGTGGGCGTAGTCGGCCATGGGCAAAGTCTTACCGGCCGTCTATCCTCCCAACAAGATGATGCGTTTCGTGGTTCCGCTGCTCGCAGCGATCTTGGCGACTGCCTTGGCGATTTCCTCTGCTTCGGCGCAGGAATGGAGCCAGGTGTCCAGCCCCTCACCCGGGCCGACCCAGGTCGTCGGCTTCTACTCCGCCGGCTGCATCCAGGGCGCGCAGGCCCTGCCCACGGAAGGGCCGGGGTACGAGGCGATTCGCCTCAGCCGCAACCGCAACTGGGGCCATCCGGTCACCCTCGACTTCATCAAGAACTTCTCCGAGCAGGTGCGGGCCGCCGGGCAAAGCCAGCTCTACATCGGCGACATCGGCCAACCCCGCGGCGGCCCGATGAGTTTCGGCCACGCCAGCCATCAGGTCGGCCTCGATGTCGACATCTGGTTCGAACGCCAGCCCGGCGCGCGCCGGGCGCCGCCCGACCGCGAGAACCCGCGGCTCCGCTCATTGGTGCGCGGCGACGATGGCGGCGTCGACGAATCGGTGTTCACCGACCAGCACATGGCGCTGCTGCGAATGGCCGCGACGGCGCCGGGGGTCGACCGGATGTTCGTCAACAAGTGGATCAAGCAGCGGATCTGCAACACCGCCACCGGCAATCGCGCCTGGCTGCGCAAGCTCGTGCCCTGGTACGGCCACGACGAGCACTTCCATGTCAGGCTCCAATGCCCGCCGGGCAATCCGCAGTGCCAGCCGCAGGCGGCCTACTCAGACGATGACGGCTGCGGCGAGGCGCTCGATTCATGGTTCCGCAAGGCGCCGCTCACGCCGCCGCCGGCCGGCGCCGCAGTAAAACCCTATCGACCGAAACTGCCGCCGGCCTGCCAGCAGATTCTCACCGCGCGCTGACCGGGTCTCAGGAAAGTCCGCCGCAGGTGTCGGCGCGATTGCGGGCGTCGCCGTCGATCGGTTCCCAACCACCGACCGTCAACAGGCGCCGCCACTCCACGACGCTGGTGCCGGGCCCCGTCCGCTGCACGATGAAGCGGATGTTCATCGGCGTACCGTCGCTCAGGGTGAGCGTCACGACCGCCGTGTTGGCCTCGATCTGCGCCACGCCCGCGAAGCCGGCGATCGGCTGTGCCGCGAGACAGTTCGCCATGACCGTGTAGCCAACGTTGTAGGACGAGGTCCACAGCGGCGGGGTCGGCTGCGGCTTGGTGGTGAGGCCGGTCGTGGTGCAGGCCGCGATGCTTAAGGCGAGGAGAACGGCAACAAGGGTTCGTATCGACTTCACTCGCTGCGTCTCCTTCTATTCACCTTGGCCCAGCAGTGTACCGGCGCGGCGCGAGGCACGGAAGAACCACTGGAAGATCTGGAAGCCCACGACCAGGTAGACCGCCGACAGCGCGAAGGCGATCCCCATCATGTCCCAATGCACGGTCTTCTCGGCCAGGATGGCGCGCATGCCTTCGAAGACGTAGGCCGGCGGCAGGCCCCAGGCGATCACCTGCAGCCAGTGCGGCAACACCGAAACGGGATAGTAGACGCCGCTCACCGGCATCAGGATGAAGACGGCGGCCCAGGCGAAGCTCTCCGCACTCTGGCCGACGCGCATGATCATGCCCGACATCGCGAGCCCGATCGACCAGGAGAACATCTGCAGGATGGCGAAGAAGGCGATCAGCGGCAGGCCGAGCGTATAGATGGAGAAGCCGAAGAAAGCCCAGGCCATCAGCGACACCGGGATCAGGCCCAGCAAGGTGCGCAGCAGGGCCACGACGATGATGCCGGTCGCCATCTCCCACGAGCGGATCGGGCTCACGAACAGATGGCCGAGGTTGCGCGACCACATCTCCTCCAGGAAGGCGATGCTGAGCGAGAGATTGCCGCGCACCACGACTTCCCAGAGCAGCAGGCCCGACAGCAGCACGCCCGCCGCCTGAGCCACGAACGAGGCCTGCGGCAGCAGGTACTGGGTCATGAAGCCCCACATCACCATCTGCACGGCCGGCCAGTAGATCGAATCGACCAGCCGCATCACCGAACTGCGCCACAGGTAGATGTGGCGCATGACCAGGGCGTATATCCGCTCGAGGGAGCCGCTCACGATGCCGCCTCCCCTTTCCGCAGCGCATCGAGCCCCTGCCCTCGGCCGCGGCCGCGCGCCATGTCGAGGAACACCTCCTCCATGTCCTCGCGGCCGAAGCGTTCGATCAGCTCGCGCGGGCTGCCGCGCTCGAAGACCTTGCCCTTCTGCAGCAGGATCACGTCGTCGCAGAGCCGCTCGACCTCGCTCATATTGTGCGAGGCGAGCAGGATCGTGGCGTGCGTCTCGGCCTGATATTCCTTGAGGTAGCTGCGCACCCAGTCGGCGGTGTCGGGATCGAGCGAAGCCGTGGGCTCATCGAGCAGGAGCACGGCGGGCCGGTTGATCAGCGCCTTCGCCAGCGCCACGCGTGTCTTCTGGCCGGCCGAGAGCTTGCCCGCCGGGCGCTCGAGGAAGTCGGCGAGCTGCATGCGCTCGGCCAACTCGCCGATGCGGGCGTCGAGCCCCTTCACGCCGTAGAGCCTGCCGTAGAAGACGAGGTTCTGGCGCACGGTCAGGCGATGCGGCAGGTCGACGTAGGGCGAGGAGAAATTCATGCGCGGCAGCGCCGCGTATCGCCGCTTCAGCATGTCGACGCCCAGCACTTCCATCTGGCCGGCGGTCGGCTCGAGCAGGCCCAGCAGCATGGCGATGGTCGTGGTCTTGCCGGCGCCGTTGCCACCCAGCAGCCCGAGCACGGTGCCGGGCTGCACCGTGAACGTCAGGTCGTCGACCGCGACGATCTCGCCGTACACCTTGCGCAGGTGCCGGACATCGATGGAGGGGCTTTGGGACATTCGCAGGTCATAACGCCTTGATCGCCGCTTCGATGCGGTCGAGGCCTTTGCTCAGCCGGTCGGCGCCGGAAGCGAAACAGAGCCGGATGTTGCCCGTGCCGCCCGGGCCGAAGGCTTCGCCGGGCGCCAGACCGACCTTGTAGTCCTTCGCGAGTTTCTTGCAGAAGGCCATGGTGTCCTCGACGCCATCGACCGAGAAGAAGGCATAAAACGCTGCTTCCGGCCGCGCGATGGTGACCCTGGGCAGGCCCGAGAGGCGCTGGAATACCTGCTCGCCGCCGGCGCGGCAGCGCTCGACCATCTGCGCCAGGAAATCGTCGCCCTTCTCGATGGCGGCGATCGCGCCCCGCTGCAGGAAGGCCGGCGCACCTGAAGTATTGATCTGTACCAGCTTGGCAATCTGGTCGCCGAGCTGTGCCGGGTGGGTGAGCCAGCCCAGGCGCCAGCCCGTCATCGCCCACGGCTTGGAGAAGCTGTTGAGCACGATCAGCGGATCGTCGGGACCGGCATGTTCCAGGAACGACGGCGCCACCTGGCGGCCGTCGGGGCGCTTGCTGTAGATCAGCCGGGCATAGACTTCGTCGGCCATGATCCAGATGCCGCGCTTGCGGGCAAAATCCAGCAGCGCGCGCTGCTCGTCCGACGACATCATCCAGCCGGTCGGGTTGCCCGGCGAATTGACGAAGATCGCGCGCGTGCGTTCGTCGACCGCATCGAATACGCGCTGCAGGTCCAGCGTCCAGCCGCCCCTCGCGGTGCGCTCGAGCGCCACGTACTTCGGCACGCCCCGCATCAGCTTGGTGGCCGACGTGATGTTCGGCCAGATCGGCGAGACGATCACGACATTGTCGCCGGGATCGACCAGCATCTGCACGGAAAGCAGGATCGCCTGCATGCCGCCGGTGGTGACGCTGATGCGGTCGACCGGGCATTTGATGCTATAGAGCCGCTCGGTATAGGCGCTGATGGAGGCCCGCAGCTCGGGAATGCCGCGCTGCCACGTGTAGAAGGTCTCACCCGCCTGCAGGCCCTTGGCCGCTGCTTCGCGCACGAAATCGGGCGTCACGAGATCGCCTTCGCCGAACCACAGCGGCACGACGTCGGGATCGCCGAACACGCTCATGGCGACATCGGAGATGGGCGATTCGGGCAAGGTGCCGATGGGGCCGCTCAGCGAGGAGACGAGGCCCGGCGGAAGGAAACGATTGTCGGTCTGCATGATCTCCGACTAGCGCATCGCTCCCCGGGACGCCAGCGCGTCAGGCCGAGACTTTCTCATGGCCGTCCTCGTTGGCTCCCCAGCGATATCCCGGACTTACTTGGGCCCTTCAAGCCAGTCGTGCTCGAGCATCCGCAGGCGGCTCATGACCGAGAGCAGGAACGCCGTCGACCAGCCGAAAAGGATCAGCCCGTTGCCCGCCTCGATGGCGCCGAACAGCCGCCACTTGCCGTCCAGGACGATGTCGCCGTAGCCGAGTGTGGTGAAGGTCACGGTAGAGAAATAAAGCGCCGATTCAAAATCTCGGACGGCACCGATGGCCCAGAAAGCGAAGCCATAAAGCCAGATCTCGATCGTGTGAATGGCGACGAGACCAAGGACCACAAGCAGGATGACGGCGAGTTGGCCTGCGCGGCTTTCGTGGGGCCGCAGCCTGTGGGCGCGGTCCCGCAGGATCCACAGCAGCCCGAGCAGCCCGCCGAGGTGAATGGACACGGTCAGTCCGACCATGAAGGTGGCGAGCACGAGGTTTTCGAACATGCGCCATGATCGAACCCCGTCACCGGAGAGGCAATGAATATTCCACATGTCGAGTGAGCGCCGCCCGCCGTACGGCTCGGATGACAGCGCGATTGCGACACGTTACGCTCCGCTGGGGAGTAAGCATGACCAACGACGCAAAAGACTCGGTCCTCAAGACTTGGCTGTCCGAGCAGTATGCTGGCACCTATGAAGATGGCAGGCGCTGCGACGAGCTGGGCTATCTGCAGTGCAAGCTTATCCTCAAGCCCGAGCGCTTCACCTCGGCGCACGTCTTCAAGGAGTTCGCGGGACTCGTGCAGCGCGCCGCGTCGGCGACCGGGATCGGCTATCAGCACGCCTCGAAAGAGCAGAAGCGACCCGAAGTGCGCGAGGTCCTATTCCTCGATACCGGCAAGTACCACCTCTACAACAACTCGTTCATCTGCCGGCGTCGTATTGCCTACGAGGACGGATTTGCCATCGGCGATCCCGAGATCGTCTTCAAGTACCGCAGCGACAATATGGCGAAGGCCCAGGCGATCGACGTCCGGCCCCGGATCGACGGCAAGTACAAGATCAAGTTCAAGCTCGAGATCATGCCGCTCAAGGAGCGGATCGGCGGGATGCGCCGCCTGCTCTCGCACAATGTCGAGTTTGGCCTCAGCCAGGCGCCCCAGGCGGCGCGTACCGTGATGTCGTCGCTCGGGCATATGTCGCTGCCCGAGCTCACGCAGATATTCCCGGCCCTCTCGGTGATTGCGAGCGACGACGGCGCCGATGACGTCTCGCTGGTCAACCAGACCATCGTCGAGGAACTGCTGCAGGACATCTGCTTGCTCGACTTCGGCCATCACACCGCGGCCACGGCCAATCTCGGCCTCTGGCGCTCGCGCGGCGACCACCACGCCTTCGTCGGCGAATTCGCCTACCAGCTCCGTTTCCCCGGCCCCAACGACATCAGCCACAAGGCGCTGCAGGCCTGCGAGCGCTTCTTCCTCGAACTGCAGCAGGTCGCCGGCGATTGGCTGGCGCTCACCACGACCAAGACAGGCGCGGTCTACCGCCTGAAGGGCAACCCGCCGCAAGCCCACGAATGAGCAAGTCGCCGGCCGCTGCCCTGCCCGTGGCGCCGCCGCCGTCGCTGTGGCACCTCTTCCTGGGCTTCCTGATGATCGGCGCCACCAGCCTGGGCGGCGGCGTGATCGCCTACCTCCGCACCGGCCTGGTCGCGCGCTACCGCTGGCTCGACGACCCCACCTTCGTCGAGCTGATGGCGATCAGCCAGAGCCTGCCCGGCCTCAACGCCACCAATATGTCGATCCTGGCCGGCGACCGCCTGCGCGGCTGGCCGGGGGCCCTCGTCGCGGCGCTGGGCATGTGCCTGCCCGGTGCCTCGCTCATGACTGCGGCCGCCTTCGCCTACGGCATCGGCGGCGACGATCCGGTGTCGTTGGCCTTCCTGCATGCGATCGCGGCCGGCGCTGTCGGGCTGATCACGGTCGTCATGGTGCAGTTGGGCGCCAAGATGCTGATCGAGATCGCCGACTATGTCTTCGTGGCACTGACCGCGGTGCTGGTCGCGTTCTTCCATGTGCCGGTGCCCTACGTAATGGTCGGCATGGCTGCGCTCGCCATCTGGTGGCACCGCCCCCGGAAAACAGTCGAAGGCAAAGCCGCCCAGGACGTCCAGACGAAGGATCCTGCGCCATGAAGCAGTTCCTCGATCTGGCCACTGTCTTTGGCTACATCTCGCTGCTGACGGTCGGCGGCGGCATGGCGGCTTTCCCGGAGCTGAAGCAGCTCACGGTCGACACCTACCACTGGGTGACCTTCCCAGAACTGATGCACTACTACAGCCTCGGCCAGCTCGCGCCGGGCCCCAACAT
>CAMAYC010000004.1 GCA_945862125.1 Reyranella massiliensis 521 | reverse complement strand
GATGTTTGGCCGGCGTGCCGGGCGGCGGCGTCATGCGCGTGTTGTAGCCGTGCATGTCGGCACCCAGCGTGTCGGGCACCACGCCGGCATCGAGCGCGAGGCGGGCCATGCGGAACGAGAAGTGGCTGCCGTGGCCGACGTCGACTTTTAGGCCGCGGTCGAGCGCCACCTGTACGATGGGATGGAGCTTGCCCTGCTTGTCGACGAAGCCGCCGGGATGGCGCGTGAAAGGATGGGCGAGGATGTCGCCCGGCCGCATCAGCTTTACGACCTCGGGCAGAATCTCGTCGGGGTCGACACCATTGCTGCCATCCGGCAGCGCCCACATCTGGCCGAAGTGCATGTAGACGGGGAGGTTGGCCTCGCGGCCGATCTCGGCGGCCTTGCGCAGCACCTCGTAGCCCCAGCGCGTGACGCCGCCCACCTCGGCATGCACCTTGATGCCGCGAATGAGATCGCGGTTGGCGAGCGCGGTCTTCACGGTGGCGGCAACATCGACGCCTTCGGGTCCGTAGAGGCTGGGATAGAAGTGGCCTTCGAGACCGCCCACGACATAGGCCGAGAGGAAGGAGAGCACGCGGCTTTCCGCGGGCTCGGCGATGAACTTGCGGAACCCGGGGAAGGTCATGCACGAGGCGCCGCCCTGGTCGACCAGCGTCGTGACGCCGCTTTCGACGCCCACCATGTCGGCCGGCAGGCCGAAGCGGCCGGAAACGTAGGTGTAGATATGGGCGTGGGTGTCGATCATGCCCGGCAGCACGATCCGGCCCGCAAGGTCGATGGTCTCGGTCGCGGCGGCCCGCAGATCCTGCTTCACGGCGGCGATGCGGCCGTCCTTGATGGCGATGTCGGCGATGCCGTCGAGGCCCGTCGCCGGATCGATGACATGGCCGCCGCGCAGCAGCAGATCATATGAAGCGGGGATCATGGCGTTTGATTCGCAAGGTCCATGCCAGCCAGGACCCTGCGATAGCGCGCCACGATCGCATCGCGGTCACGATGGCGGCCCTGCTGCACCACGGGAATTCCGCCGCGGTAGACGGTCCTGATCGCGGCATTGTCGGCGCTGAACAGCCAGTGATCGAGCACGGCGTCGTCGCGATGGCCGTCGTCGTGGAGCACGACGAAGTCGGCGCGCTGGCCCACTGAGATGGCGCCGATCGGCCGGTCGACCGCCTGGGCGCCGCCCCTGAGCGCGCCGTCGAGCAGCAGCCGGCCGGTCGAGCGCCGGGCCTCGCCCAGCACGTTGCGCTGGCGGCGGATCAGGCGCTGGCCGTATTCCAGGGTGCGCAGCTCGTCGGCGGCGGAGATGCGCACCAGCGAATCGGAGCCCACGCCGTAGCGTCCGCCGGCGGCGAGTAGCGCCGGCACGTCGAACAGCCCGTCGCCGAGATTGGCCTCGGTGATGGGGCAGAGGCCTACGACCGCTCTTGCCCTGGCGATACGCGCGATCTCGTTGGCGTCGGCATGGGTGGCGTGGACGAGACACCAGCGCTCGTCGACCGGGATCGTGTCGAACAGCAGATCGACCGGGCGCTTCTGGTGCGCGCCAAGGCAGTCCTCGACCTCGCGCATCTGCTCGCTGATGTGGATATGCGCCGGCTTGCCCTTGAACGTGCGCGCGGCCCAGTCGAGGTCATTCAAGGTGACGGCGCGCAGCGAATGCGGGGCGATGCCGATGTTGCCGCCGGGGACGCGGGTTTCCATCAGACGCGCGTAGGAATCGCGGTCGTTTAGGAATCGCCGCTGCGCGTCGCTGGCGGGCTTCCCCAAAAATCCGCTCTGGCGATAGAGGACGGGGAGGAGGGTGAGGCCGATGCCCGATGTGTCGGCGGCGGCCACGAGGCGCTCCGACATCTCGGCGATATTGTCGTAGGGCCGTCCGTCGGGCTGATGGTGGAGGTAGTGGAACTCGGCCACCCAGGTGAAGCCGGCCTCGAGCATTTCCATGTAGGCGAGTGCGGCGATGGCTTCGAGATCGTCGGGCGAGAGGCGCGCCACGAAGCGATACATCAGCTCACGCCAGGACCAGAAAGAATCGGCCTCACCGCCGCTTCCCCGGTGTTCGGTCAATCCCGCCATCGCGCGCTGGAAGGCGTGGCTGTGCAGGTTGGGCAGGCCCGGCACCACGATGCCCCGGGTACGAACGGCGTCGCTGGCTGCGTCGGCGGGTTCCAGGCGCACGATCATGCCCTGCTCGATCGTGGCCACCAGATCGCGCCGCCAGCCGTCGGGCGTCAGCGCCGTTTCGAGGTGCAATTTACTCGCCATGCGATGGCTTGTACGGTATCGGACAGCACCTGTTGAGAGGGATTTCATGAAGTTCATTGCACTGGCTGCCGCCGCCGCGGCCTTCGTTGCCGGCTCCGCCTCGGCGCAGCAGCTGGCGCCCAGCCCGACGCTCGACGCCATCAAGGCGCGCGGTCACATCGAATGCGGCGTCCACCTCGGCCTGCCGGGCTTCTCCTTCGCCAACGACAAGGGCGAGTGGACCGGCCTCGACGTCGATTACTGCAAGTCGCTGGCCGCCGCGGTCCTGGGCGACGCCACCAAGGTGAAGTTCACCCCGACCTCGGTGCAGCAGCGCTGGGCGGTGCTCCAGTCCGGCCAGGTCGACCTGCTGTCTCGCAACACCACCATCACTTTCTCGAGGAACGCCACCCTCGGCGTGAATTTCCAGGGCATCAACTTCTACGAGGGCCAGACCTTCGTGGTGCGGACCAAGGCCAAGGTCGCGGCAGTCAAGGATCTGGCCGATGCCACGATCTGCGTCGCCGCCGGTTCGACCGAGGAGAAGATGGCGGCCGACTGGTTCCGCGAGCGCAACCTCAAGGTCACGATCATCAACTTCCAGAAGAACGACGATGCCATCTCGGCCTACGACCAGGGCCGCTGCGACGCCTATACGGCGGGCGTGGGCGCGCTGGCCGGCCAGCGCATCAAGTTCAAGGACCCGGCCGAGCACCAGATCCTGACCGAGATCATCTCCAACGATCCGCAGGGTCCGGTGACGCGCTGGGGCGACGAGCGCTGGCAGCTGGTCGTGCGCTGGGTGCTGAACGCGCAGATCGCGGCCGAGGCGCTCGGCGTCACCTCGAAGAACGTCGACGAGATGAAGGCCAAGTCGACCAACGCCGAAGTCCGCCGCCTGCTCGGCGTCGACGGCAAGTTCGGCGCCATGATGGGCCTGTCCGACGACTGGGCCTTCAACCTGATCAAGCAGGTCGGCAATTACGGCGAGAGCTACGAGCGCACCGTCGGCATGGGCTCGCCGCTGAAGCTGCAGCGCGGCGCGAACGCGCTGTGGACCAAGGGCGGTCTCCTGTTCACGCCGCCGTTCCAGTGATCGAAGGGGGCGTGCCCCCGCGGCGATGAAGGCCTTCCTCCGCGACCGCAAGGTTCGCGACATCTTCTGGCAGGTGATGGCCACGATCGCGCTGGTCGCGGTCGTGGTGTTCTTCGTCAAGAACGCGTCGGACAACATGGTGAAGGCCGGCATCGCGTCGGGCTTCAACTTCCTGTGGCGCGACAGCGGCATCGAAGTGCCGTTCAACCTCACGGGCTACAAGCCAAGCGACACGATCTGGGCGCTGCTGTGGACCGGCATCGTCAACACGCTGCTGGTGTCGGCGGCCTCGATCGTGCTGGCGACGGTCGTGGGTTTCACCGTCGGGCTGATGCGGCTCTCGCGCAACTGGCTGCTCTCGACCCTGGCCGCGGTCTACATCGAGTTCGTCCGCAACATCCCGCTGCTGTTCTTCGTGCTGTTCTGGTACTTCGGCGTGCTGGCCGCGCTGCCGACGCCCAAGGAGAGCTTCGATTTCCTGGGCGTGATGTTCCTCAACCGCCGTGGCCTCTCGATCCCGACGCCCAACGATGTGAGCGGTTTCCACCTGGCGCTGCTGGCGAGCCTGGTGCTGATCGGCGTGCAGATCGGGCTGGCGCGCTGGGCCCGGGCACGGCAGGCGCGGACGGGCCAGGACTTCCCGGTATGGAGCGCGGGCTTCGTGCTTTGCGGCGCGCTGCCGCTCGCCCTCTTCGTGTGGGCGGGCACGATCACGAGCTGGGACCTGCCGGTGCTGCGCGGCTTCAACTATCGCGGCGGCTTCGTGCTGGTACCGGAATTCGTGGCGCTGTTCATGGCGCTCTCGACCTACACCGCGGGCTTCATCGCCGAGGTCGTGCGCGGCGGCATCCAGTCGGTGCGGCAGGGCCAGATCGATGCGGCGCGGGCGCTGGGCCTGACGCCGGGCCGGGTCGTGCGGCTGGTGGTGATCCCGCAGGCGATGCCGGTGATCATCCCGCCGATCACCAGCCAGTATCTCAACCTGATCAAGAACTCCTCGTTTGGCGCGGCCATCGCATACCCTGAGATCGTGGCGGTGTTCATGGGCTCGGCCCTGGTCGCCACCGGCCAGGCGATCGAGATCATCGCCATCACCTTGGGCATCTATCTCACCATCGGGCTTGCCGTGTCGGCCTTCATGAACTGGTACAATTCGCGCCACAGGTTGGTGACGCGATGAAGACCGCGGCACCTCCGCTGCCCGGCTGGCTCGCCGTCCTGCGGCAGCGCCTGTTCGCGACCTGGCTCGACACCGTGGTCTCGCTGCTTTGCCTCTACGTCGTGTGGCGCGTCTCGGTGCCGCTGGTGCAATGGCTGCTGATCGAGGCCAACTGGAACGGCGCATCGCGCGAGGATTGCACCAGCTCGGGCGCCTGCTGGGTCTTCATCCGCGCCCGCTTCGCGCAGTTCATGTACGGCCAGTATCCCGTGCCCGAGCGCTGGCGTGTCGATCTGCTGGGACTGCTGGCGCTGTTCGCGGGCGCGGCGCTCTCGTGGCGCGGGCTGCCGCGGCGCAGGGAGCTGGCGATCGCCACCGCGATCATCCTGCCGCCGCTCGGCATCTGGCTGCTCTATGGCGGTTTCGGGCTGAAAATCGTCGAGACCCGCGAGTGGGGCGGGCTGATGCTGACGCTCTTCCTCGCGATCTACGCCGGCCTGATCGCGGTGCCCCTCGGCATCCTGCTGGCGCTCGGCCGCCGCTCGCGCCTGCCGCTCATTCGCTTCGCCTCGATCGTGTTCATCGAATTCTGGCGCGGCGTGCCGATCATCACCGTGATCTTCCTGGCCTCCCTGCTGCTGCCGCTGATCATGCCGACCGGGTTCAACGTCGATCGCCTGGCGCGCGCCGTGATCGGACTTGCCTTCGTGATCGCGGCCTACATGGCCGAAGCCGTGCGTGGCGGTCTGCAGGCGCTGCCCGAGGGCCAGACCGAGGCGGCGCAGGCGCTCGGCCTCGGCTACTGGCGCGTCACGCGGCTGATCGTGCTGCCGCAGGCGCTCAGGATCTCGCTGCCGGCCATGACCAACGAGTTCATCGCCCTTTTCAAGAACACGACGCTGGTGCTGATCGTGTCGATCTTCGATCTGCTCGGCATTGCCCAGGCCGCCCTGGCCGATCCCGCCTGGGTGGGCATGAACATGGAAGCCTATGTCTTCGCCGGCGCCATCTACTGGTTCGCCTGCTTCGGCCTCTCGCAGTGGAGCCGCTCGCGCGAGAAGCGGCTGCAGGTCGCTCACGGCCGGTGAGAGGATTCCAGTGGCAGGTTCGTCAGCTTCGGGGGCGGCGATATCCCGCCGGCCGGCGTGTATCCGGGAACACGCTTGAAGTCGTAGGGCGAATAGGGATCTCCCGAGCATCCACCCAGCATGCCGACAAGTGCCGCGATGAAGCCCGCAATCCGTCCCATGGCGATTCAACCGCCATGGCGTGCCAAGGTTGCGTCGCCGTCAGCGGCAGATGAAGGCCTTGAAGGTGATGATGTCGCACGGCTCGCCGGTGCGCTCGCAATGGGCGGCGAATTCCTCCGGCGTGACCGGCACCATCTGGATGGAGTGCCGCCGGGCCCGCCACTCCGCCATCCGCGCCGCTTCCTTCAGGTGCCAGTCGGCATAGGAGGAGGCGGGGTAGTGTTTGACAAGCTTCTGGAGCTTTTCGTGGTCGGTCGCGGAGACCTTGGCGAAGTACTGGACGGCCATGCCGGTGTATCCTTGCTGTTGGAGCCGCTTTTACCCGCCCCGGGAGCCTTTCTGCAATGCGCTTTGCGACCCGCTTGCCTGGCCTGATTTTGCCCCTGTTGCTGGCCACGTTTCTGGCCGCCGCTTCCCTGCCGGCGCACGCCCAGACCGTGGCCGACATCGAGGCGGCCTGGCGCGGCTGGATGACCATGAATGGCCGCGGCGCGGGCGGCCTCGCGGTCTTGCACCAGGGCCGGCTCGCGCACCAGGCCGTGATGGGCGGCGAGGCGACAAGCAACGCGGTGCCGCTCGCCAGCCTGTCCAAGGCGGTGACCGGCGTCTGCGTCGCGGGGCTGATCGACCCCGGCCGGCTCTCCTTCGACACGCCGCTGTCGCAGGCGCTGCCCCGCACCTTCGCCCGCCTCGGCGCACCGGCCGATCCGCGATTCCCCGGCATCACGATCGGCCAGCTGCTGGTCCATCGCGCCGGCTTCGATCGCTCCGAGGGCGGCGATCCGGTGACCGGCCAGCTCGGCACCTATCTGCGGACCGCTACCGCGACGCGGCCTTCGATCGACGAGCAGCTGAAGTGGGTGCTGCGCCGTCGCCTGCCGCTGGCGCCGGGCGAACGCTATGCCTACACCAACGCGGCCTATCTGGTGCTGGGCGCCGTGGTCGAGGAGGCGAGCGGCCAGGACTACGAAAGCTATTGCCGCACCACGACGCTGGCGCCGTTGGGCGTCCAGGGCGCGGCGCTCGACCCGCGGTGGCGCATCCTGTCGAGCTATGGCGGCTGGCGCATGCCGCTTGCCGACTATGGCCGCTTCTACCAGGCCTTCGCCGCGAACAACCAGGCGATCGGGCCGGCGGCGCGGCGCTGGATGATGTCACCGGAGAACAAGCAGATCGGCGGCGGCGCCCACTACGGGCTCGGCACGCTGGTGCGGCCGACACAGGGCGGCGGCAACTTCTGGCATTGGGGAAGTTGGGGCTTCAACCTGACCGGCGCCTTCGACGGGCCGCTCCACATCGCCTACGCGACCTTCGCGGTGCGCTGGAGCGCGCTCGACGTCAATATCGCCGTCTACATGGACAGTGTTCCGCCCGAGGGCAGTGCGCGCAACGAGCTCGACAACGCACTGGGCGTCGCCGCGCGCAAGGTGACGCGCTGGCCGTAGCGCGTTTTTCGGTCAGCGCTTGCAGTCGATGAGGACGGAGAAAGCACGCGCCTTTTCGCCGATGTCGGCGACGCTGAGGTCGCGGCCGCCGCTGGAAGTCTCAATGGGCACGCCGGCGGAGTCGAGGAAGGTCCGGGCGACATCCGTCTTGAGCGCGAAGTTGACGTTCTGCGGCACATCGCGGCTGCGCGAGCCGAGCGATGCGGTGATGACGCCCACGACGCTGCCGTTGGTGTCGAGCAGAGGGCCGCCGCTGTTGCCGGCCTGGATCGGCGCAGAAATCTGCAGATAGCGCGAGTCGTCGCGCAGACCGGACAAGGCGCTGATGCTGCCATTCGTCACCACGCCGCCGGAGGACAGCGTCCCGGTCAGCGGAAAACCGTAGGCCACGACGGCCTCGCCGGCACGCACCGGCCGTCCGCCGCGAAAAGTCGCGACCGCGGGCGAGGGGGCGGCGATGAGGACGGCGAGATCGTTCGAGCCATCCGACTTCACGACGCTTGCCGGAATGGGCGCCGCGCCTTGCCGGGAGATCGCGAGTTCACGGCACTTGTCGACGACGTGGGCATTGGTGAGCACATGGCCCTGCCGGTTGATGTAGAAACCCGTCCCTGTGCTGGCGCGCCTCGCCGCGGCTGCAGGGGCCGTGCCTTGTGATGCCCCGGACGGCGCGGGAGCTATCATCGCGACACTGACGCCGAGATAGCGTGCGCTTTGGAGGCGATCCAGCCCATAAGTGAAGGCCACGGGGCTGCCGTTGCTGGTGGTGCCCACGCCGTAGCCACTGACCGCCGACAGGCCCGTGAAGTGGATGGTGGCGCGCTGGCCGTCGTCGCAGCCGATGGTTCCGCGCCCTTCCAGAACGCCGGGATAGTAGGCGAAGTCACCGGAGCAGCGGTTTCCCTTGACGTTCTTGAGCTCGATCGTGCCGGTGCGACTGACATAGCCGGTGGCCGTGCCGGTGTAGAGGTCATCCCGGTCGCCGACGACGCCGTAAACGTCCGCGGTGACCGCGCAGCCAGCGAGCGCCGTCGCGGCAACGAGAGGCAGAAGACGATATGACATGGCCACCCTGGCAGCGTTTTGCCCGACTATAAGACGCAGACTCCCGGGAGGCCAACAACTTCCAGTTGAAATCGGACAGGCTATGCAGCGAAACTCCGCAGCACTTCGCCCGGCCGCGCGCTCCGCTCGATGCAGAAGCCTTTCTCATCGGCGGTCTTGGTGCCGTTGATCCAGACGCCATGCAGGCCGACGGCCGAGGTGGTGAGGCGGGCGGCACCCGAGGGGAGATCGTGGGCGCGGCGCTTGGGACCGCGCGCCACCGTCGCGGGATCGAACAGCATCAGGTCGGCGGCGCAGCCTTCGCGCAGCAGGCCGCGGCCGTTGAGGCCAAACAGCTTGGCCGGCTGACCCGTGAGGCGATGCACGGCCTGCGGCAGGTCGAGCACGCCGAGGTCGCGGCTCCAGTGGCCCATCAGGTGCAGGCCGAAGCCGGCGTCGCAGAAGAAGGTGAGATGGGCGCCAGCGTCGCTCAAGGAGATGTGGGTGTTGGGGTCGGCGAGGATTTTCCCCACGGCCTTTTCGTCGTTGTGCAGGAGCTGGGCCACGAACTGGGTGTCGAGGTTCTCCGACAGCGCGAAGTCGAGGATGAAGTCGAGCGGCTCCTTGTGGGCGGCCCCGGCGAGCTGGGCCAGCGTGGCGCCTTCCAGCGTACGGTTCTCCGCCTTGGCGGTTTCCACGACGAAGAGCTTGTCCCATTCGCCGTTGAACACCAGCCGGCCGCGCGACGCCTCGATCTCGCGCTTGACTGCCGCGCGCCATGACGGGTCGCGGTAGACCTTCTTCAGGGCCTCGGCATCGTGGGCAGCCATCGCGGGCTTCCACGCCTCCATGCTCTCGAACAGGTAGGGGCTCTTGAAAGTGAAATCCATGCTGAGCGGGCAGCACGAGGTCTGCGCCACCAGCTGATGTCCGCGGGAGCGGGCCGCGTTCACCTGGTCGAGCCAGGTGAAGGCCGCCGTCGGATTGGTGTTGGAATGGAAGAGGGCCGCGATCACGACGGGGCGGCGCGCTTCGACTGCCAGCTCCTCGAGATAGGGGATCGAGGTCTTGCTGCCCTTGGTCAGCATGTAGACACCGCGGCCGCTGTCGCCCATGGCGCGCACCAGGGCGCGCAGTTCGCGGTCGTCGGCCAGGCGCGACGGCATCGGTGTGCCGCCCTCGCCGTTGTGTGCCTCGGCGGTCGAGGAGGCGAAGCCGACCGCACCCGCCGCCATCGCCTCGCGCACAAGCGTCACCATCCTCGCCACTTCATCGTCGGTGGCGGTGCGTTCGGTGGCTTCCTCGCCCATCACCCAGGTGCGGACGGAGGAATGGCCGGAGAAGCAGGCGACGTTGGGACCGACGCCGAGCCTGGTCAGCATGTCGAGATACTGCGGGAAGCTCTCGAACTCCCAGCGGATGCCGGCGCGCAGCGCGTCGAGCGACATGCCCTCGACGTGGGTCAGGTGGCGCATCGTGAGGTCGCGGTCCTGCGGCTTGCAGGGCGCGATGGTAAAGCCGCAATTGCCCAGGATGGCGGTCGTGACGCCCAGCGCCGGCGAGGGATCGACGAACGGATCCCAGGTGATCTGCGCATCGTAATGGGTGTGGCCGTCGATGATGCCGGGCGCGAGCGCGAGGCCGCGCGCATTGAGCGTTTCCTTCGCAGCGCCGAGCTTACCGCCGACCGCAGTGATCTTGCCTGCCGTCACGCCGAGGTCGCCCCGCACCGGCGCGGAGCCGGCGCCGTCGAATATTTCCGCGTCCTTGATCACGAGATCGAACATCTTGGTTTCCTCCTCCGGTAACCCTAATCTCTCGGCAACAAAAAGGAACGGGAGGATTGCATGACAGGCATGAAGCGCCGCGGGTTCATCGTGGCGGCCGCGGGGCTGGGGCTGGCGCCGGCGATCGCCCGGGCGCAGGACTATCCGACGAAGCAGGTGCGGGTCGTCGTGCCCTATCCGGCCGGCGGCGGCACCGACCTGGTGGCGCGGCTGATCGTGCCGCGGCTGGCGGAGCGCTGGAAGCAGACGGTCATTATCGACAACAAGGGCGGCGCGAGCGGCATCCTGGGCAGCGAGATCGTCGCCAAGGCGCCGCCCGACGGTTACACGCTGCTGATCATGACCAGCGCGCATACGATCAATCCATTCACGACCAAGACGCTGCCCTACGACACCGAACGCGATTTTACGGCGGTCACGCCGCTGATCGAGGGCGCCATCGCGCTGGTCGGTTCGCCCAAGGCGGGCATGGATACGATGGAAAAGTTCATGACGGCGGCGCGCGCTAATCCGGGCAAGTACACATTCGGCAGCACCGAGAACACGACGCGCATGGTGGGTGAGCTGTTCCGGTTGAAGAGCGGGCTGAAAATCGAGAACGTTGCCTACAAGGGCGCGGCCCCGATGATGCAGGAGCTTGTCGGCGGCCACATTCCGGTCGGCTTCACCAGTCCGCTCACGGCGATGTCGCAGCATCGTGCCGGCACCTTGCGCATGCTGGCGGTCAGCAGCAGCAAGCGCCTGCCGGGCCTCGACGACATCCCGACCATGTCGGAGGCCGGCGTGCCGATCGACCAGTCGGCGTGGTTTTCGCTGTTCGGCCCGGGCAAGATGTCGCCGCAGCTGGCGCAGAAGATGCGCGACGACGTGGTGGCGGTGCTGGCCGAGCCCGAAATGCAGGCCAAGATCCGCGACCTCGCCAGCCTGCCGGGCGGCGAGACGCCGGACTCGTTCGCCAAGCGCGTCAGCCGGGAACTGGTGACCTGGCGTGAGATCGCCAAGGAAGCCGGCATTCAGCCGGAGTGAACAGCGAGCGATGGGCGTATTCCACCTACTGGACTAGGATCGCTCATGCTCCGCACGCTCGCGATCGTCTTCCTCGTGCTGTTTGCCGGCAGCGCCTCGGCGCAGACCGTCAGCTTTCCCAGCATTGCCGTCGGCAGCGCGGAGGCCGGTCCAGAGATCAAGGGCTGGGTCTACAAACCGGCCGGCCCGGGGCCCTTCCGCGCCATCATCCTGGCGCACTCCTGCGCAGGGACCAGCCCGCATACCGATATCTGGGGCAAGCTGTTGGTGAGCTGGGGCTATCTCGTGCTGGCGCCCGACTCGTTCGGCCCGCGCGGCACCAAGGCTGTGTGCACCACGCCGCGCACGGTGACGCCCAACATGCGCATCTCCGACATCGCCGGAGCGCTCGACTATCTCGCCACCCGTCCCGACGTGATCAAGGGCAGGGTCGGCATCATCGGCCACAGTCACGGCGGATCGACCGTCATCCGCGCGGCGCAGAAGAGCTTCGACCTCGCCAAGCGCGGACTCGCCGGCGGTGTCGCCTACTATCCCGGCTGCAATCCGCAGTTCGACACCGGCATCGACCTGCCGGTCCTGCTGCTGGCCGGCGACAAGGACGACTGGACCCCGGCCGATCGGTGCCGGCAGATGGTCGCGGGCCTTGCCAAGCCGGCGCTCGTCGAGGCGGTCTATTATCCTGACGCCTATCACAGCTTCGACAGCAAGGCGCCCGACCGCACCGTGCCCGGCGCGGGCGGCAAGACGCACCGGCTGGTCTACGATTCCGTCGGCGCGCCCGACGCCGAGGCTCGGACCAGGGCTTTCTTCGCCAGGGTCCTGAACTAGCAGTCGCACGAACGTTCAAGACGGCGGTCGCCGGGCGGCGATAGCGTTCATTCATGTTGCTGTCGCTGATCGTGGCCTCTCTCCTCGTCATGGGCAGTCCGGGACCGTCGACGATCAGCGTGACGGCGGTCGGTGCGGCGTTCGGCTTGCGCCGGTCGCTCGCCTATCTGTCGGGGCTGGTCGCGGGCACGGTTGCGGTGCTGCTGGCCGTGGCGGCGGGGGTCGTCTCCGTCCTGCTGGCGGTGCCGCAACTCGCGCCGGTGCTGCTCGCGGCGTCGGCCGTCTACATCCTCTATCTCGCCTACAGGATCGCCACCGCGCCGCCGCTGTCGACGCGCGACGAAACGGTGGTGGCGCCGTCGTTCCTGGGCGGCGTGCTGCTGGCGGTCGCCAATCCCAAGGCCTATGTGGCGATCGCGGCGGTGTTCGCGGCGTCGATGCTGGGTCCGGTGCTGAAGATCCTGGTGCTGGCCGCGATGATCGTGCTGATCCACGTGGTCTGGCTTCTGGCAGGAGCAGCTTTCGCGCGGGTCTTCCACGATCCGGTGTGGTCGCGGCGCGTCAATCTCGCCTTCGCCGCCGCGCTCGCGATCACGACCGGCTACGCGGTCATGTGACGGGCGAGGTCTGCCCTGTGCGCCTTGCGATGCCCGGGACGTATCAGCGATATCAGGGCTGCCAGGGCGGCCAGGCAGCCCAGCAACAGGATGACATCGCGGCTCGCCGCCACGAGCGACGCTGTCGGAACATTCAGTGTGGTGCCCGCGGCGCCGCCGAGGCCCAGCGCAAAAAGCGTCGAGGCGCCGGCGATGCCGGTGCTCATCCCGATCAGGCGCACCACGTTCAGCACGCTTCCCGCCTGGCCGGTTTGCTCGGGCGGCGCAGCCGCCATGATCGAACTGGTGTTCGGGGAGATGAACAGGCCCTGTCCCACGCCGAAGATGGCCAATGCCAGCGTGACCAGCGGCAGGTTGCCGGCCGTGCCATCGAGAAAGAAGTAAAAGAGGGCAAGAGCGGCGATGCAGATCAGCATGCCGCAACAGGTGGGCGCCCGGGCGCCGAAGCGGTCAAAAAGCGCCCCGCCAACGGGCGCGAGAAGTCCCAGCATCACGGGCAGGATCGACAGCCGCAGCCCCGCCGCCAGCGCGGTATCGTGGTAGATGCGCACGAGGACGAAGGGGATGAGGAAGAACACCCCGAACAAAGTGGCGTACGACAGGAAATTGGACGCGTTGCCGAGAAGAAAGCTGCCCTTGCCCAGGAGATGAAGGTCGAGCAGCGGCGCGGTCGCGCGCCGCTCGGCGCGAAAGAACAGGGCGAGGAAGACGATGCCGAACAGCAGGCAGCTGAGCAGGGCTGGCGACGTGAACCCCCAGGCATGTCCCTGGTTCAGCACCGCCACGACCGCCGTCAGCGCCGGCACGATCAGGAGCGCGCCTTGCCAGTCGAAGCGGCCGGTATCAGGCACCTTCGTGGTCTGGGGAATGACGAGCCAGCCGAGAACAAGGCCCACCAGTCCGAACGGAACATTGATCCAGAAAGCCCAGTGCCAGCCGAGCGTGTCCAGGATCAAGCCGCCGACCGCCGGTCCGACGCCGAGCCCGATCGCCTGGGCGGCCGATTGCAGGCCGAGGCCACGCCCGTGTTCCTTCGGGCCGGTGGCCATGACGATGATGGCGATGCTGTTCGAGGTCAGCAGCGCGGCGCCAATGCTCTGCAGGATGCGAAAGAAGATCAGCATCGTGAGGTCGGTGGCGAAGCCGCACAGGCCCGACCCGATGATGAAGAGGAGGAAGCCGCCGGCGTACAGCAGCTTGCGGCCGACCATGTCGGCAAGGCGACCAAAGATCGGCGTGAACGAGGCCATTGCCAGCAGGTAGGCGACCGCGACCCAGCTCACGCTGCTGAGGCGGGCGGCGAACTCGAGCTCGAGCCTCGGCAGAAGCACCTGCGTCATGCTGGCATCGACCTGCCCCATGAACGAGCCGATGCACACCGTTCCGACGACGAACCAGCGGTAGGAGGCAAGTCGGGCGATGGCTTGCAGCGGTGGCGGCTCGCGCCCTTCGACCACGGCTGCGCGAAGCGCCCCGATCGACAGGGGACCATGAGTGGCGTCGGTCATCAGGCACGGTATCGTGTGGCAGCGGTTTGACGCCAGCCGAATTCGCAGGCGATGCTCGACCGGGCAAATGGGAACGAGCGAGGACATGGCGCAGGCGGCATCACTGGAGAACGTCCGGGCGCTCACATTCGATGTTCAGGGCACTTGCGTCGATTTCTGCCAGCCTCTCCTGCGCATGGGCGAGGCGGTGAACCGCGCCAAGGGCCTGCGGATCGACTGGGGCGCGCTGTCCGCCGACTGGCGCGGGCTCTATCGCGCGGTGCTCGACCAGATCATCGCGGGCGAGCGGCCATGGCTCAGGGTCGATCGCATCTACCGTGAAACCCTGGATGCGTTGCTTGAGAAGCACGGCCTGTCGGCGACCTTTACGACTGCCGAGCGCGATGAGCTGAACGGGATCTGGAGCCGGCTCGATGCCTGGCCGGACACCGTGGAAGGACTCGCACGGTTGCGCCGGCGTTTCGTTGTCTCGACGCTTTCCAACGCCGGCATGAGGGCGATGGTCGCGGTGGTCAAGCACGCCGGCCTGCCGTTCGACGCGGTGCTGACGGCGGAGCTTGCACGAAGCTACAAGCCCGCGCCCGCCGTCTACCAGCTCGCGGTCGACTATCTCGGCTACCGGCCCGACGAGATCATGATGGTGGCCTGCCACAAGTACGACCTGAAGGCAGCCCGCGCTTTCGGGATGCGCACGGCGTTCGTGGCGCGCCCGCTGGAGTTCGGCCCCGGTGCCAAGCCGGACATCGCGCCCGAGCCGTGGTTCGACTGCTATGCCGACAGCTTCGTGACTCTGGCGGACGCGCTGGGCGCCTAACCTGTCTTGCGCAGGAAATCGATCAGCAGGCGATTGACCTCGTCCGGCTGCTCCTGCTGCACCCAGTGGCCGGCACCGGGAATCAGGTGGATTTCCTTCATGTCGGTGCAGGCGCTCTTCTGCATCCGCTCGAGCGCGCCGGGCGACTGGTAGTTGCCCCAGTCGCTGGCGCCCGAAATGAAGGTCGAGGGCTGGTCGATGGTGCGGCCGGTGAAGGCGGCATATTCGCGCTCGATCAGGCCGGTGGTGCGGACGCGATACCAGTTGAGCCCGCCCTGGAAGCCGTTGCGCTGGTACTCGCCGCTATAGACCTTCAGCTCGGCCTCGGTCAGCCACTTGTTGGCCGCGATCTCGGCCGCACTCGGCATCTCCTTGGCCACCGTCTCGGCCATGCCTTCGGCGAGATCCATGATGTAGTAGGTCGGCATCTTGGCCAGTTCCTCGGCGATCCAGCCCTTCAATTCGTAGGGCTTGTTCGCTTTCCAGTCGGCGCTCTTGTGATGGTAGTAGGCGCGCAGGAAGTCGTGCACGCCCTGCTTGGCCTGCCACTGGTTGGCGTTGGCCTCGCGCGTCGACTGGTACCACTGGTAATGCTTGCGCGGACGCGGCAGGGCGGCCAGCGCGGCGTGGAAGTCGGCGGGCGTCGGGGCAGCGGGTTTGTCCGCGGTGTCGAACGGCACGGCGGGCGGGCCGCCGAACGGCGCGCTCATCAGCACCATGCGCTTGAAGATGTCGGGCCGCACCAGTGCGTGGAACGAGGCGGCGGCGGCGCCGAAATCGTGGCCGACCACCGCCTCGGCGGTGCGATGACCGAGCGCGAAGAGCACCCCGATCGCCTCGCGCAGCAGTCCCATGAAACGGAAGGGCGAGAGGTCGGCGTCGTAGTCGGCGCTCCACCCGGTGGTACGGCCATAGCCGCGCTGGTCCGGTGCGATGGCGTGGTAGCCGGCGGCGGCCAGCGCCGGCAGCTGCTTGCGCCAGCTGTAGGCAATCTCGGGAAAGCCGTGCAGCAGCAGCACCGCGGGACGGCCTTTCTGTTCGAAGCCCGATTCGAGCACGTGGATGTCGAGGCCGTTGATGCCGGGCAGGATGCGGCTGCGCACGCCGGCGGGAAGGACGGAAGAGGGCAGCGGTTCCATTATGCGATCCGTGTCTTGGGGGTCAGGATCGGGACCCTACGTTAACTCGGCAGCGCGAGGCACCTGAAACGTTCATTCAACTTAATGGTTGAATGACGCGTGAGGCAGTCTTATATTCAACCACATGGTTGAACAGAATCTCGATCGCATATTCCAGGCCCTGGCCGATCCCACCCGCCGCGCCATGCTGCGCCGTCTCAGCAGTGCCGAGCGGACGGTGGGGGAACTGGCCGAGCCGTTCGACATGTCGTTCGCGGCCGCGGCCAAGCATGTGAAGGTCCTGGAGACGGCGGGGCTGCTCAGCCGCACCGTCGAGGGCCGCACGCACCGCTGCCGCATCGAGGCGGGGCCGCTCGCCGAGGCCGACCGCTGGATCGCCCATTACCAGCACTTCTGGACCGGGCGCCTCGACGCGCTCGAGAGCGCCCTGCTGCAGCATGCCCGCAAGACGAGGAAGAGGAGCCGCAAATGACCGACACGGATTTTGGCCGCGTCACCGCGCCCGCCGAGGTGCGTTTCGAGCGCCTGCTGCCCGGACCGATCGAGACGGTGTGGGAATTCCTGGTCGATTCCGACAAGCGCGGCCAATGGCTGGCGAGCGGACCGATGGAATTGAAGGAAGGGGGCGCGGTCGAACTGCGCTTCCAGCATCGCGATCTGTCGCCAGACAAGGCGGCGGCCCCCGAACGCTTCAAGGAGATGGACGAGAAAGGCCATGTCAGCCGCGAGCGCGTGCTGCGTCTGCAGCCGCCGCGGTTGCTCGTGATCTCCTGGGGCAAGTCGGAGGTGACGTTCGAACTGGCGACCGAGGGCGAGAACGTGCGGCTGATCCTGACGCACCGGAAGCTGCCGACCCGCGCCGAGATGGTCCAGACGTCGGGCGGCTGGCACACTCACCTGGCAATTTTGGTGGAGCGCGCCAACGGCCGCGTGCCGAAGCCCTTCTGGACGGTCTTCGGCGATATCGAGGCCGAGTACGAGAAGCGGATCCCGAAGTAGGTTTTAGTCGCGGGCGAGCTGCGGGCCGTAGTTGATCTGCTCCTCGCTGAAGATCAGCAAGCTGCGCGCCTTGGTCTCGCGCTCCATGCAGGCGCTATATCCGCTGCTTGTGGGTTCCAGACCGTAGGACTGGCAGGCCTCGCGCGATTCCGAGGCCACGCGGGCATAGGCGCGCGCCATTCCGGGCTCGCCCCATTCCAGGGCGCGCTCCGCCTGCAGCAGGCAGTAGTCGTAGCCCGCGGTGTTGGGCTTCACGCCCTGCTCGCGGCAGATGCGCGAGGCCTGGACCTCGGCCGAAGCCGGCGGCACGGGCGGGGCGACAAGGGCGATGGTCGCGAGCACGACGATGCCGGCGAAGGCGATGCTGGCGTGAGTCTGGCTGTGCGTCATGGCCGTTCTCCTTCATGCCGCAGAAATACGGTACGAGAGGGGAACGCCCAGCGACGGGTCGAGGTTGCCTGCGGTTCCGCAGGCAAAATATCCAGTTAATTCAGGCGCTTGACCTAGTAGCTCTTGGGCAGTCCCAGCACCCGCTCGGCCACGTAGCACAGGATCAGCTGCTCGCTGACCGGCGCGATGCGCGCGATCATGACCTCGCGCAGGAAGCGCTCGACGTGGAACTCCTTGGCGTAGCCGTAGCCGCCATGCGTCAGGATCGCCCGCTCGCAGGCGTCATAGGCCCAGCGTGCGCCGAGATACTTGGCCGAATTGGCCTCGGCGCCGCATTCCTTGCCGTTGTCGTAGAGCCAGGCCGCCTTGAAGGTGAGCAGGTTCGCCGCCTCGAGCTGCATCCAGCTCTCGGCCAGCGGATGCTGGATCGCCTGGTTCTTGCCGATCGGCCGGCCGAACACGATACGCTCCTTGGCATATTGCGTGGCCTTGGCCAGTGCTGCCTTGCCGATACCGATGGCTTCCGCCGCGATCAGGATGCGCTCGGGATTGAGGCCGTGCAGCAGATAGTGGAAGCCCTTGCCCTCCTCGCCGATGCGGTCCTCGAGCGGGACTTTCAATCCGTCGATGAACACCTGGTTGGTGTCGATCGCCTTGCGGCCCATCTTCTCGATCTCGCGGACCTCGATCCTGGAGCGGTCGAAGTCGGTGTAGAACAGCGAGAGACCGTCGGTCGCCTTCTTGCACTTGTCCTTGGGCGTGGTGCGGGCGATCAGCAGCATCTTGTCGGCGACCTGAGCCGTGGTGGTCCAGGTCTTCTTGCCGTGCACGACGTAGCCGTTGCCGTCGCGCTCGGCCTTGGTTTCCAGCGCCGTGGTGTTGAGGCCGGCGTCGGGCTCGGTGACGGCGAAGCAGCCCTTCACCTTGCCGGCGATGATGTCGGGCAGGATGCGCTTCTTCTGTTCCTCGGTGCCGAACACCACGATCGGGTTGGGGCCGAAGACGTTGAGGTGGACCGCCGAGGCACCCTGGAGAGCCGCGCCCGATTCGGCCACCGCCTGCATCATGATCGCAGCCTCGGCGATGCCGAGGCCCGCGCCGCCATATTCCTCGGGCATGGCGATGCCCAGCCAGCCGGCATCGGCCATGGCGCGGTAGAAGTCCTCGGGGAAGCCGCCGTCCTTGTCTTTCTTCAGCCAGTACTTGCCGTCGAACTGGGCGCACAGCTTGCCGACGCTGTCCTTGATGGCGAGCTGCTGTTCGGTGAAGGCGAAATCCATTTTGTGTCCTAACGGTTGGCGGCGAGCCACGTCATCATGATGCGGTTGAACTGCTCAGGCCGCTCGACGTTGGGCAGGTGGCGGGCCTTGGCGATTTCCTCGTAGCGGCCGCCGGGGATCTTCGAGGCGATCAGCTTGTTGCGGTCGGGCGGCGTGCCTTCGTCCTGGTCGCCGCAGATCACCAGGGTCGGAACCTTGATGGTGTTGAGGCGGTCGAGATAGTCGAAATGCTGGATCGCCGACATGCAGCCGGCGGAACCGTCGGGTGTGGTGCCGCTGATCGTGTCGCGGATCTCCCGCCAGCGCACGGGGTTCACCTGCTTGAACTCGTCGGTGAACCAGCGCTGCATGGTGGCATCGGCGAGGGCGGCCAACCCCTTGCTGCGCACGGTGGCCTTGCGCTCCTCCCAGGTGCCGGCCGAACCCGGCGGCGTCGAGGGCTGGGTGTCGCATAGGCAGAGCGAGGCGAGAGAGCCGGGATTGGCGAGCGCAAAGCCCTGGCCGATCATGCCGCCGATCGAGAGCCCGATGTAGTGGACCTTCTTGATCTCCAGCACGTCGAGCGCGCCTTTCACGTCGGCCGCCAGCGCATCCATCGTGTAGTCGCCCGGCACTGGCTCGCTGCCGCCATGGCCGCGCATGTCGAGGCGCAGCACGCGGTAACCGGCGGCCAGCAGCGGCACCATCTGCTCGACCCACATGCCGCCGTCGGAGTTCAGCGAATGGGTGAAGCAGACGACCGGCGCATTCTGCGGTCCGGCAAGATCGAAATGGACGCGACGGTTGTTGAGAGAAAGAAGCATGAGGTCCTCCGATCACATCGCCGAAATGCCGCCGTCGATCACTACTTCCGAGCCGGTCATGAAGCTCGATTCGTCCGAGGCGAGGAAGACCAGGGCCCAGCCCACTTCCTCCGGCCGGCCCAGCCGCCCGATCGGGACCTGCTTGCCGAGCTTCTGTTGCATGACCTCCTGGCCGAAGCGGACGCGGTGGCGGTCGAGGATCGGCGTGTCGATGAAGGTGGGATGCACCGAGTTGGAGCGGATGTTGTAGCCCGACTTGGCGCAGTGCAGCGCCACCGACTTGCTGAGGAGGCGGACGCCCGCCTTGGCCGAGTTGTAGGCGGCCATGTTGGCGCCGGCGATGATGCCCGAGATCGACGAGATGTTGATGATCGAACCGCCCAGTGTCCTGGTGTGCTTCTTGATCTCGGCGACGCCGTGCTTGCAGCCCAGGAACACGCCGTCGAGGTCGATGGCGTGGACGCGGCGCCATTCCTCCAGCGTGATGTCCTCGACCGTCTTGGTGAGGCCGATGCCGGCCGAATTGACCAGCACGTGCAGCGCGCCGAAGGTCTTTACCGATTCCGCGATGGCGGCCTGCCAGTTGTCTTCGCTGGTGACGTCGAGTTTCACGAAATGCGCGGCCTTGCCGATCTTGGCGGCGAGCGCGCGTCCTTTGTCTTCTTGTATGTCGGCGATCACGACCTTGGCGCCCTCGCGGGCCATCAGGACAGCGCCGCACTCGCCGAGACCCGACGAACCGCCGGTGATGAGGGCCACCTTGCCGGCCAGACGATCGGTCATTTCTTTTTTCCTCCCGCGACGGCGCCTGCTCGCGATTCACGATGGGCGATGAAGGTCGTCGACGCCACGATGATCGCAGCGCCGACAAAGGTCCAGACGTCGGCCGTCTTGCCCCAGACCGCCACGTCCATCAAGGCGGCCCAGACGATGCCGAGGAAGGTGATCGACTGCAGGGCGGAAATATCGAGCAGCCGGTAGGCCCAGGTGATGAAGAAGTAGCCCATCGTGCCGAAGAAGCCGGAGGCCACGAACAGGCCGAGCTGGGTGAGCGTCGGCGTCTGCCAGAACCAGATGCCGAGCGGCGTAAAGCAGATGGCGCCGACCACGCTCTGCCACAGCACGACGACGGCGGGCTTGTCGCGGCCCGAGACGACCTTGGCGACGAGGTTGGAGCCGGCGATCAGCGGCACCGCCAGCATCATCATCAGGATGCCTGGGTTCATCTCGATGATGCCGGGGCGGACGATCACCAGCATGCCCGCAAAGCCGACCGCGACGCCCAGCCAGCGCCGCCAGTGCACGGTCTCGCGCAGGAAGAGCACGGCGCCCAGGGTGACGAAAATCGGCCCGGTGAAGCCCAGCGCCGCCATGGTGGCGAGGGGCAGCCAGACGACGGCCTCGTACCACAGGCCGTAGCCCGGCGTGTGGAAGAGCCCACGCAGGCAATGGAGCTTCATGTCGTGGGTGCGCATGCCGTCGATGCCGACGCGCCACCACAGATAGGGCGCGACCAGCGCGATGCCGGCGATCCAGCGGCCCCACGCCACGTAGAGCGGCGGCATGTCGGTCGCGAGTTCCTTCACTGCGCCGTTCAGGAAATTGAAGAACAGTCCGGCGACGATGGCGAGGAAGAAGCCGCGCGCCACCCGCGACGGAATCAAATGACTGAGGGCATCGGGAGCATCGATCGCGGGCGCGGCCATGACGGTCGGGCTTGCCTGTGCCGGCGTCGCCGGTCAAGCACGGCGCTATTCCGGTGGGCGAGCCGGCACTGCGCTCACTTCAGGCGGGGCTACTTCAACGTGACGCGCAGGAAGTTCCAGAACCGTGCCTTGGACGTTTCCGGCTCGGTCATCTCCTTCTCGCCGCCCTGTCCGTCGACGAAGGAGAACTCCTTGATCTGCGGATCGAGCTTTTCGAACCGCAGCGCCATGCTTTCGCGCGCCGCGTAGTTGCGTACCGCCGGGCAGGCCGCGATGCTGTCGCCGCCGAGGAAGCGGTAACGATTGTTGCCGACCACCAGATAGGGGCTGTCCGGGCCCTGGGCGTGCCAGCAGATGCCGGTGACCGCGGCCTGGGTCTGGAGCCTGACTTCGGTGTAGCGCGGCGACTTGGAGACCTCGACCAGGGCGACCGGGACCTTGTTCTCGGCAGGCCTGAATACAGCCTCCGCCGCCGCCGGCTGCAAGCCGCCCAGCACCAGAACGCTGCCAAGCAGCACGGCCATCCGCATGTTCGTTTCCCCGAGACGCATTGTGGGCAGGGTAGCACATTAGAGAGCCCGGTGACGTCGCCCGATGCGGCGCCTAAACTCGGGGCCTGGAGGCTCCCATGGACACTGTGCTCGAGACGACCTCGCGTGGCCGCCGCACGCTCGATCCCAAGCCCGCCACGCCGGTGCTGTTCGCCCACTTCGTGCTGCGCTCGTCGAACATCCAGGCGATGATCGACTGGTACTCGGCGGTGCTGAACATGCATGTGGTGCAGCGCACCGACTACATCTGTTTCCTGACCTACGACGACGAGCATCACCGGCTGGGCATCGTGAATCTGGCTGGCCTCAAGGCGCCCGATGCGCAGACTTCGGGACTGGCGCATGTCGCCTACACTTTCGCCGACATCGGTGCGCTGCTTTCGACCTACGTCCGCGTGAAGATGCTCGGCATCGCGCCGGCGCGCTGCATCCACCACGGTCCCACGGTGTCGATCTACTATCGCGACCCCGACGGCAACGGCGTCGAGCTGCAGGTCGACCGCTATGCCACCAAGGAGGCGACCGCGGCCTATTTCCAGACCGAGGCCTTCAAGAAGAATCCGATCGGCATCGTGTTCGATCCCGACGCGCTGGTGCGGGCCTACGAGGCCGGTGCGCCCGAAAGCGAGCTGCTGGAAATGCCCGACGGGCCGCCGGCGGTGGGTCAGTCGCGCTAGAAAAGCCAGACGAGGGCGGAGCCGCCCATCAGCATGACGACGATGGCGGTGCCAACCATGATCCGGTTGGCCGGGCGATAGGTTTCGTCCTCGATCGTGCGGCCGACATGGAGATAGTGCCACGTCGCGCCGATCAGCATGACGATGCCCAGGATGACGAGGCCGATGCCGAGCTTCTCGATGTGTCGGTTGGCGAGGTGGCGGAGTTCGGGAAGGACCTGATGGATTTCCATCAGGAAGAGGGCGAAGCGGTTGATGGCGACGCCCAGGGTCATCACCGCGATGGCCGTGCGGATCCAGGCGAGGAACGTGCGTTCGTTGGCGAGATGCTCGGTGACGTGCGGGTTCTTCTTCGGCGGGGCTTCCATATCGCGAAGGATCACCCTCCCTGACCGCTCGTCAAGCCGCCGCCGGGGGCTCCGACAGTCGCCGGTCTCGGTCGGCAATCGCCTCGCGGCGGGCGATGTAGGTCGTCGAGCCGAAGATCACGATCGCGCCCACGAAGGTCCAGACAGGCGGCACGTCGCCCCAGATCAGGGCGCCCAGCGCCGATGCCCAGACCAGCTCGAGGAAGCGCGTGGGCTGGGTGGCGGAAATGTCGGCGGCCTTGATCGACCTGTTGAGCGCGTAATGTCCGGTCGAGCCCAGGATGCCCGCCAGCACGAACAGGGCGAGGTGCCAGTCGGCAACCGGCCGCCAGAACCACAGGGCGAAGGGCAGCGTGAACAGCGAGACGAGCAGCGACTGCCACAGCACGATGGTTTCGGGCTGGTCCTGTCGCATCAGGACCTTGGCGATCAGGTAGGAACATGCCGAGACAGGTGCTGCCACGAGCAGCAGCAGGCTCGCCGAGCTTGCCGAGATGCCGAGTTGCAGCTTGGGATAGAGGACGATCAGGATGCCGAAGAAGCCGAGCGCGATCGCGATCCAGCGCCGTGCGCGCACGGTCTCCCCGAAGAACAGCATTGCGCCGATGGTCATGAAGATCGGACCGGTGAAACTGATCGCCGTGATCTCGGCCAGCGGCACCAGCGGCAAGGCCAGGAACCAGAGGCCCGAGGCCACGGTATGCACCAGGTTACGGCCGATCTGCAGCCGCAGGTTCTTGGTCCGCAGCAGGTGCAGCCCGCCGCGCAGGAGGAAAGGCAGGATGACCACGCCGCCGAAGCAATAGCGCAGGAACTGTGTCTGCCAGGGGTGAAGGTCCGCGGTGACGATGCGCGTGAGGGCATTGAGCAGCGAGAAGCTCAAGCCGCAGAGCACCATCCACAGGATGCCGCGAGTCGTCGGGCCGAGCGCTTCGGCGCTGCGCCGCGCATAGCTGGCGATGGTCATGTCGTCTCGACCTTAACGAAACAGGGCGCGACCCGACAGGTCGCGCCCCGCATTGCTGGCATGAAGCCAGGCTGGTTGTACTTGCCTAGTTGTACTTGGCGATCTCGAGACGGCCGACCTGGTCGCGATGGACCTCGTCCGGACCGTCGGCCAGGCGCAGCGTGCGCTGATGGGCGTACATGCTGGCCAGCTTGAACACCTGGCTGACGCCGCCGGCGCCGTGGAGCTGCAGGCAGCGGTCGACCACCTTGGAGGTGATGTTGGGCACCGCCACCTTGATCATCGCGATCTGCTGGCGGGCTTCCTTGTTGCCGAACTTGTCCATCGCCCAGGCGGCCTTGAGGACCAGCAGGCGGGCCATGTCGATCTCCATGCGCATGTCGGCGACATGGGCCTTGGTAACGCCCATCTCGGAGATCCGCTGGCCGAAGGCGACGCGGCTCTTGGCGCGCTTGATCGCCATCTCGAGCGCACGCTCGGCGACGCCGATGGCACGCATGCAGTGATGGATGCGGCCGGGGCCGAGGCGGCCCTGCGCGATCTCGAAGCCGCGGCCTTCGCCGAGGAGGATGGCCGACTTCGGCACGCGGACATTGTCGTAGACCACTTCGGCGTGGCCGTGCGGCGCATCGTCGTAGCCGAACACGTGCAGCATCTTCACGATCTTGATGCCCTTGGCGTCGCGCGGCACCACGATCATCGACTGCTGGCGGTAGGCCGGCGCATTGGGGTCGCTCTTGCCCATCAGGATGATGACGGCGCAGCGCGGATCGCCCATGCCCGAGGACCACCACTTGCGGCCGTTGATGACATAGTCGTTGCCGTCGCTTTCGATGCGGCACTCGACATTGCGCGCGTCGGAGGAGGCCACGGCAGGCTCGGTCATGGCGAAGCAGGAGCGGATCTCGCCGTTGAGCAGCGGCTTCAGCCACTTCTCCTTGTGCTCCTTGGTGCCGTAGCGGGCGAAGACTTCCATGTTGCCGGTGTCGGGCGCGGAGCAGTTCACCGCCTCGGACGCAATCGACGAGCGGCCCAGCACTTCGCAGATCGGGGCGTATTCGAGGTTGCTGAGGCCCATCGTGCCGTGGGTGTCGCCGGTCTCGCGGTCGGCGGGGAGGAACATGTTCCAGAGGCCCCGCTTCTTCGCCTCGGCCTTGCACTCTTCCATCACGGGCGGGAGCTGCCAGCGATCCTTGGCCTTCTCCATCTGCTCTTCGTAGACGGATTCGGCCGGATAAATGACCTCGTCCATGAATTTGTTGAGTTTCTCGACCAGCGCCTTGCTGCGATCCGAGTATTCGAAGTCCATCGCTCTCTCCCTTTGTGCTGCGGCGGACTCTGGCCGAAAATGGGGGCAATGTGAACGGGCATTCAGGCCGCACCCATGTCTCAGGTCCGGGGTTTCGGATCGCGGCCGGGATGAGGGAGGAAATGCAATGAAAATAGCCAGTTACCAGGTCATGACACTCGCGGTGCCGGAGGACGATCCGCTGGCCAACATGCCGGAGGACGCCAACCGCAAGCGGCCGACGGTGATCCTGCGCCTGCGCACCGACAGCGGCATCGAGGGCATCGGTGTCACGCTCTATGGCGGCCGCGTGACACGCAGCCTGCATGCGATGATGGAAGACCTGTGTGCGGGCATCGTGGGCGAAGACCCGATGCGCAACGAGGCGCTTCTCGCCAAGCTGCGCGCCGGCGATGTCGGCGGACCGGGCGGCATCTTCACCCTCGCCCTGTCGGCGATCGACACGGCGCTTTGGGACATCAGGGGCAAGGCGCTCGACCAGCCGCTGTGGCAGCTGCTGGGCGGCCATCGCGACCGCGTGCCGACTTATGCCTCGGGCTCGCTGCGTCGCGGCCTCACCGACAAGCAGACGGAGCAGGCCGCGCGCATCCTGGTGCAGAAGGGCTTCCGCTCGATGAAGACCCAGATGGCGCTGCCCGGCGATCCGACGCCGGCCGACGAGCTTCGCCGCATGCGGGTCGTGCGCGACGCGATCGGCCCCGACATCCCGCTGATGTGCGACATCAACCAGCGCTGGCGGCCCGAGCAGGCGATCGACATCGGCTCCCGGGTCGAGCAGGCGGGTATCGGCCTGTTCTGGCTGGAGGACGTGACGACGGCCGACGACTATGCGGGCCTCGCGCGCGTCACGGCAGCACTCAAGACCCCGGTCGCGGGCGGTGAGTATGTCTGGGGCATCGTGCCCTTCCGTCACATGATCGAGGCGCGCTCGGTCGACATCGTGATGGTCGACATCGCGCGGGTCGGCGGTCCGACGCAGTGGATGAAGGTCGCGGCCATGGCCGAGGCCTTCAACCTGCCGATCGTGAGCCATGTCATGCCCGAGGTGCTGTGCCACATGGTGGCCGCCTGCCCCAACGGCCTCACGGTGGAATACATGCCGTGGATGCTGGCGCTCTACGAGGAGACGCCGGCGATCGAGAACGGCGAGCTGGTGCTGCCGACCAAGCCAGGCCTCGGCCTCAAGTTCGACGAAAAGGCGATCGCGAGGTTCAAGGCCTAGGGTCCGGCGCAGCCTTCCCCAAGGCGACGTGTTATATTGAGATTATGAACCCAGCTCTCTCGCTTGCGCGCGAATACAAGCGCCGCGTCGACAGCGCCTTCAACGGCCGTGTGGTCAAGATGGTGCTGTTCGGGTCACGGGCGCGCGGTGAGGCGCGTCCGGATTCAGACTGGGATATTGCGGTCTTTCTGACGGGGGAGCCGTCGTCGGACGATCTGAACCGTCTGGCTGACCTGGGAACAGACCTTCTCTACGAGACTGGGCAATTCATCCAACCGCTACCCATTGCAGGACGTCGGTTGGAGGAGGACAGCTGCCTCTTGAGAGCGATCCGATCGGAGGGCGTCTCTCTTTGAAGGGAGAAACCGGGCAGCATCTGCGGCGAGCGCGTCGTTTGTTGGCGATGGTCGAAGCTCGCGCGGAAATCGAAATTCCCGAAGTGATCGCTCATACCGCTTACTATGCGATGCATCACGCCACTTTGCCTCTATTTGTCGACCGCGAATTGCCGTTGCCCAAGACGCACAGCGGCTTGATCACTCGGCTTAGTCAGCTCGATCGCGAGGCTTCCTTGCAGGCAAAGGCAGAGGTCGGTCGGTTGAGCCGGGCATTGGATCGCCGCTTGATTGCCGATTACGAGGCTCAAGACACGCTGACAGTCGAACATGCACGCGCAGCGCGCGATGAAGCGATTGTATTCATTTCTTTCTGCGAGCGGCTGCTCGGCGGATCATAGCTCCGTTCTTGCCGAAGCTCGGACGACGCTTCTTAATTCAGGTGAAGGTATTCGCGGGAGAAGCGGATTGGATAGCGTCATCAAGGTTCCGTTCAAGCCCATCGAATTCCTGAGCCGCGACGTAAAGGTCGAGCGGCGCGCCGACGGCACCGTCGTGCTTCAGTCGAACCATCCCTTGAAGCCCTACGCCCCGCATATCCCGGCGCTGCTTGCGAAATGGGCGGGCGAAGTGCCTGACCGGCTGTGGCTGGCGCAGCGCCGCGGGCCGGACCGGGAGTGGCTGAAGGTCACCTACGGCGAGGCCAAGAAGCAGGTCGATGCCGTGACGCAGGCGCTGCTCGATCGCGGCTTCGGTCCCGACAGGCCGGTGATGATCCTGTCGTCGAATTCGATCGAGTTCGCGCTGCTCACCCTGGCGGCCATGCAGGCGCGCGCGCCCGTGGCACCGGTGTCGCCGGCCTATTCGGTGATGAGCGCCGATCACGCCAAGCTGAAGTACGTCTTCGACCTCGTCAGGCCCGGCCTGGTGTTCGTGCAGAACGGCGAGATCTATGCCCGCGCGCTGGCGGCGCTCGACCTCGAGGGCGTGCTGCTGGTCCATGTCGACAAGCCACCGCCCCAGATGCAGTCGCTGCCGTGGAGCGAACTGGTGGCCACCAGGACGACCGATGCGGTGGCGAAGTCGGTCGCGATGATCGAGCCCAAGACCGTCGGCAAATTCCTGTTCACCTCGGGCAGCACCGGCATGCCCAAGGCCGTCATCAACACCCAGGAGATGATGTGCGCCAACGTGGCGATGATGAGCATGGCGCGCATCCGCAAGCCGGACGATCCCGCCCCGGTCATGCTCGACTGGCTGCCGTGGAACCACACGATGGGCGGCAACGCCACCTTCCAGGGCAATCTCAACGAGGGCGGCACGACCTGGATCGACGACGGCAAGCCGCTGCCCGGCCTGTTCGAGGAGACGCTGCGCAACCTGCGCGAGGTCTCGCCGACCTCGTTCTCCAACGTGCCGGCGGGCTACGCCATGCTGGCGACGGCGCTCGAGAAGGACGAGAGCCTGGCCAAGCGCTTCTTCAGGAACATCAACGTGCTGTCCTATGGCGGCGCCACGCTGCCCAACGATCTCTACGAGCGCATGGAGACGCTGGCGGTGAAGCATACCGGCTACCGAATCCCCTTCGTCACCGGCTGGGGATCGACCGAGACGGCGCCGACCGCGACGTCGGTGCACTGGGCGTCGGATCGCGTCGGTCTCGTGGGCCTTCCGTATCCCGGCGTGCAGCTAAAAATGGTGCCGACGGGAGAAGAGGGACGCTACGAGCTCCGGCTCAAGAGCGTGATCGTGACGCCGGGCTATTTTCGCCGGCCCGACCTCACCGCGGAGATGTTCGACGAGGAGGGCTTTTACAAGATCGGCGATGCCGGCCGCTTCGTCGATCCCGAGGATCCGAGCTGGGGCCTGATCTTCGACGGCCGGGTCGTGGAAGATTTCAAGCTGACCAGCGGCACCTTCGTGCTGGTGGGGACGCTTCGCACGACGGCGATTGCGGCGGCGACGCCGGTGCTGCAGGACGCCGTGGTCTGCGGCCAGGACCGCGAGTATGTCGGCTTGCTCGGCTTTCCCAATATGGCGGCCTGCCGCCAGATCGCCGGTGATCAGGAAGCGCGGCTGACAGCCGACCAGCTGCTCGCCCATCCCGCCGTTGTGGCCGCGGTGCGCGACGGCCTCGCCCGCATGAACGCCGGCGGCAAGGGCTCCTCGATGCGGGTGCGACGCGTGCTGCTGATGGCCGAGCCGCCCGCGGTCGACGGCCACGAGATCACCGACAAGGGCTATATCAACCAGCGCGCCACGCTGGAGCGGCGGAAGGCGCTGGTCGAAAAACTCTATGCCGGTGGCGAGGGCGTGATCGAGGTAGGATGAGGCCATGAGCAAACGACTCTCAGGCAGGGTAGCGATCGTCACCGGCGGCGCGAGCGGCATGGGCCGTGCGACCGTCATGCGCTTTCTCGCCGACGGCGCGAAGGTGGTGGTGGCCGACCTCAATGAGGCGAACGGCGCCGAGACGCTGGCGGTGGCCAAGGCCCAGGGCCTCGGCGACAACATCGCCTTCGTGCGCTGCGACGTGGCGAACGAAGCCGATGTCGCGGCCACGGTGGCGGCCGCCGAAACGCGCTTCGACCGGCTCGACATCGCCTATCTCAATGCCGGCGTAGGCGGCGCCTTCGGGCCGATCGCCGAGATCAGCGTCGAGGACTGGGATTATACTTTCGCGGTGCTGACGCGGTCGGTGTTCCTCGGCATGAAGCACGCCTCGCCGGCCATGAAGAAGTACGGCGGCGGAGTCATTCTGGTGACGGCCTCGATCGCCGGTATGGTGGGCGGCGGCGGCAGCCACGCCTATTCGGCGGCCAAGGCCGCCCTCATCAGCCTGATCGAGAACGTGGCCTCGGAGCTCGGACCCGACCGCATCCGTGTCGTCGGCATCGCCCCCGGCGTGATTTCGACGCCGCTGGTCCATCGCGGCCGGCCGGAGAAATTCGAGAAGCAGTTCAGCCAGCAGCCGTGGCCCGACCGCGGCGAGCCCGATCACGTTGCCGATGTGGCGTCCTTCCTGTGTTCCGACGAGGCGCGCTTCATCACCGGCGAGACGGTCAGGGTCGACGGCGGCCTGCTGGCGCAGGGCGTGGCGCTGTGGGGCACCGGCCGCGACAACACTTTCATGAAAAGCGCGGGCGTCAACCGCGGCACGACGGGCGAGGCCATGGTCGTGCGCAACCTTCAATCCGGGGATCAGAAGAAATGACGAGCGAAGCGCAAAAACTGCACGGACATCTCATCGGCCAGCAGGGGTCGAGGCGCTCGCTGAACACGCCGGCGCTGGTGCTCGATCTCGACATGCTCGACCGCAACATCGCCGAGATGGCGTCGTTCGCGAAGGCGCATGGCATGAAGCTTCGGCCGCATTCCAAGACGCACAAATCGGCCGACATCGCGCGCCGCCAGATCGCGGCCGGGGCGCTGGGCGTCTGCTGCGCCAAGCTGGGCGAGGCCGAGGCGCTGGGCGAGGCCGGCATAGAAGGGCTGCACATCACCTCGCCGGTCGTGACGCCGCAGGCGATCACGCGCCTGATCGCGCTCAACGCCAAGGTGAAGGGGCTGATGGTCGTGGTCGACCATCCGGCCAACGTCGCGGCGCTGGCCGCGGCGGCGGAGAAGGCGGGCCAGGTGCTCACGGTGATCGTCGATATCGATCCCGGCATCCACCGCACCGGCGTCGCCTCGCCCGAGGCCGCGGTCGAGCTGGCGCAACTGGTCGCCAAGCAGAAGGCCTTGAAGTACGGCGGCGTGCAGTTCTATTGCGGCCGGCACCAGCACATCGTCGACTTCGCCCAGCGCAAGGCCGAGATCGAGGAGCGCACGGAGTATCTGAAGGGCATCCTCGCAAAGCTGGGCGCCGCCGGATTGAAGCCTGAGATCATCACCGGCTCGGGTACCGGCACGCATCTCATCGATGCCAAGCTCGGTGTCTTCACCGAATTGCAGGTCGGCTCCTATGTGTTCATGGACCACGACTACAACGTCTGCGACCTGCGCGGCCTCGACAAGCCGACTTTCGAGCAGGCGCTGCAGATCGACGCGCGCGTGGTGAGCGCCAACACCCCGGGCATGGTGACGGTCGATGCAGGGCTGAAGGCGATGGCCACCGAGAAGGGCCCGCCGATGATCCTGAAAGGCGCGGTCGAAGGTTCGACCACGCGCTTCATGGGCGACGAGCATCTGGCGGTGATCGCCCCCGAGGGCAAGGCCGCACCTGCGCTCGGCGAACAGGTGATCCTGGTGCCGCCGCATTGCGACCCGACGGTCAACATGTACGAGAGCTATCACGTGGTGAAGGGCGAGACGCTGGTCGAGATCTGGCCCGTCACCGGCCGCGGTCGGTCGCGCTGAAGGCGACCCGCTAGGTCTGACCGACCAGCAGCCCGCCCTTCCAGGTACGCGCGAGCAGCAGCAGCGCACACAGGCCGATGGTGCTGACCAGCGTCATGGCGAGAAAGGCGTGCTGGCCGTAGCTGGCATAGAGCAGTCCGGAGAACTGGTAGACCAGCGCCTGGGTGAGGCCGGTGCCCAGCGCGTAGTAGAGGGATTGGCCGATGGCGGCGCCGTGGGCGGGCAGGGCGCGCTGCAGGAAGGCCATGGCGCCGAGATGGTTGGCGGCGAAGGTGCAGGAGTGCAACGCCTGCAGGAGGACGAGGGCCCACAGTTCGGTCGTGAAAGCCATGGCGGTCCAGCGCATAACCCCGGCCGCAAGCCCGAGACCGATCAGGCCGCAGACGCCGAGCTTTGCGAGCAGCCAGCCACCGAACAGCATCAGCACGATCTCGATGGCGACGCTCTCGGCCCACAGGGCGCTGATGGTGATGTCGTCGATGCCGGCGGCACGCCAGGTGAGCGTGCCGAAGCTGTAGAGGACGGAGTGGCTGGCGGCGCACAGGCCGGTCGCGGCGAGGACCAAGAGGAACGCCGGCTGGCGCAGCAGGCCGCCAATCTTGATCGCGGCGTGGCTTGGCTCGACGCCGCGCGCCCGGGCGGGTGCGGCAGGCAGCAGCAGGGCGCAGGGCGCGAGAAGCACGATGCTGGCCAGGCCGACATAGAGCACCCAGGGCGGGCCGTAGCGCTCGACGGCGATGCCGGCCACGAAGGTGCCGGCGATGAAGGCGACCGAGCTCCACATGCGCACGCGCGCATAGTCGAGGCCGTGGCGCTTGGTCTCGGTCACCAGCACGCCGTCGTAGAGCGGCATCGGCGGCGACCACATGAAGCCCCAGATCATGGTGACGATGAAGATCGCGAAAAACGTGGTGGAGAAGTCGTAGGCCACGATCATGACGACCGCCGCGAGGCCGAGCGTCACCATCACGCCGCGCGGGCCGCCCAGGCGATGGGCGATCCAGCCCACGGAGAGCGTGGCCACCACCGAGACGATCTGGCGCGACATGAACAGCGTGCCGATCTCGGTGTCGGTGACGCCGCGGTCGCGCAGCCACACCGGCCAGTAGCTCATGAAGGCGCCGGCGGCGAAGAAGTAGGCGCCGCCATAGCCTGCGAGCCGCAGGCCGGTCAGCCACTTGGCCATCAGGCAGCGAACTCGCGGCGCACCTGGTCGGTGTGCTGGCCGAGCGCCGGCACGTCGCCCAGCCGCTCCGGTTCGCCCACGTAGGAAGCGGCCAGCGCCGGGATAGAAACCTCGCCCTTGTTCGAGGTGAAGACGGTACGGCGAAGCTGCGGATGTTTGGAGAGATCGCCGACCGAGCTCACGCGCGCCCAGGCGATCTGCGCGGCATCGAGCTTGGCGGCCAGTGCCTCGAAGCTCTGGGCGCCGAAACTCTTGGCGACGATGGCGTTGGTGGCGTCGCGCCGGGAATTGCGATCCTTGTTCGTGGCGTAGTCGGGATCCTTCTCGAGGCCCGGCCGGTCGAGCACGCCGTGACAGAGGCGCTCGAACTCGCGGTCGTTCTGGATCGAAATCAGGAGCGGCACCTTGTCGGAACTGGGGTAGACGCCGTAGGGCGCGATGAACGGGTGCGTGAGACCGAGTCGCGGCCACTCGTAGGCGGCGTAGTCCATGGCGAGCAGCGGCACCGTCATCCACTCGGCCATGGAGGAGAAGAGCGAGACGGAGATGGCGCGGCCCTCGCCGGTCTTGTGGCGCGCCAGCAAGGCTTCGAGGACGGCGGCATGGGCATACATGCCGGTGCCGATGTCGGTGGCGGAAATGCCGACGCGGCCGGGCGCATGCTCGGTGCCGGTGATCGAGGCGAGGCCGCTCTCGGCCTGCACCAGCAGATCGTAGGCCCGGCGGTTCTTGTAGGGACCGTGGTCGCCGTAGCCGGAAACGTCGACGGTGATGAGCTTCCTGTGCTTGGCCCGCATCGCGGCGGAGCCGAAGCCCGCGCGGTCGGCGGCGCCGGGCGCCAGGTTCTGGATCAGCACATCGGCCTGGGCGATCATGCGGTGCAGCAGCGCCAGATCCTCGGGCTTCTTGAAGTCGAGCGCGACCGACTGCTTGCCGCGATTGAGCCAGACGAAATAGCTCGACTCGCCCTTCACGTAGCCGTCGTAGGCGCGGGCGAAATCGCCTTCGGGCCGCTCGATCTTGATGACGCGGGCGCCGGCATCCGCCAGGCGAGCTGCGCAGTAGGGGGCGGCCACCGCCTGTTCGACACTCACCACCAGGAGGCCGTCCAACGCTCCAGACATTTCAGCTCTTCTTTCCGTTCAGGGCCCGCAACATGCCTTAGCCTCCCGAGCTATGCCATAGTCCGCGCCGGGTCGAGAATGAAGAGACGGGGAGAGCAATGCCGGGACCGTTGACGGGCGTGCGGGTGATCGATCTGACGGCGGTGCTGCTGGGGCCGTTCGCCACGCAGCACCTGGCCGATATGGGCGCCGACGTGATCAAGGTCGAACCGCCGGAAGGCGACCTGCTGCGCGCCTCGGGCGGCAGCCTCGGCCGCGACAAGAGCATGGGGCCGATCTACATGGCGGCCAATCGCAACAAGCGCTCGATCTGCCTCGATCTCAAGAAGCCCGCTGCCTGCGCCGTGCTGAAGGACATGATCAAGGGGGCCGACCTCTTCATCCACAACAGCCGGCCGCAGGCGATCGAGCGGCTGGGCCTTGGCTACGCCGACCTGAAGAAGATCAACCCGTCGATCATCTATGCCTACTCGCTGGGCTATGCCCGCCGCGGACCTTACGGCCACAAGCCGGCATTCGACGACCTCGTCCAGGGCGTCTCGGGCGCGGCCTCGCTGCAGTCCAGGGTCGATGGCCTGCCGCCGCGCTTCATGCCGAGCCTGATCGCCGACAAGACGACGGGGCTTCATCTCTGCATCGCCGTGCTGGGCGCGCTCTACCATCGCAAGTGCACGGGCGAGGGCCAGATGATCGAGGTGCCGATGCTGGAGACGCTGGCCTCGTTCTGGCTGACCGAGCATCTGTTCGGCGCGACCTGGCGGCCCGAGCGCGGCACCATGGGCTACGACCGCATCATCAACAAGTTCCGCCATCCGTTTCCGACCAAGGACGGCTACATCTGCGCGCTGCCCTACACCGACCAGCACTGGATCACCTTCTTCGAGCTGGCCGAGCGGCCCGACCTCGCCAAGGAGAAGCGCTTCATCGACCGCATGGAGCGCGCCAAGCATTTCAGCGAGCTCTATCAGGTGCTGGGCGACCTGCTGAAGCACCGTTCCACCGGCGAGTGGCTCGAAATGTTCGACAAGGCCGACATTCCCGCCATGCCGGTGCGCACGCTGGAGGAACTGCTCGAGGATCCGCATCTCAAAGCCACCGGCTTCTTCACCGAGCGCGAGCATCCGACCGAAGGCCCGATCACGACCTTCGCCAGTCCGCTCGACTTCGAGAAGACCAAGGTCGAGTTCCGCCGTCACGCGCCCCTGATCGGCGGCGATGGCGTCGAAGTGTTGCGCGAAGCGGGGCTGAGCGACGCCGACATCGAGAAATTGAAGGCAGACAAGGCGCTGATCGTGCCGGCGTGAGCGTGGCGTCCTACATTCCAATTGCGGCCTCGGGTTCCTACCCGATCCGCGGAGGCAACAAGGTGCTGCCGATGGTCGGCGCCGCCACGTTCTTCTCGCGCCTTTGCGACGCCGTCGACTCCGCGCGGCACAGCGTTTGGATCACGGTCGCTTTCTGGGACCGGAAGTTTCTTTTTCCCGAAGGCCGCGGCAGCTTGCTCGACGTCCTCAGTCGCGCCGTGGCGCGCGGCGTCGATGTCCGTCTCCTGATTTGGCGTCCGAACAAGGAGGCGACCCACCATCCCATCATGTTCGGCGGCACCGCCGAGCATATGGACATGCTTCGCCAGAGCGGCACGCGCGTGAAGATGCGCTGGGACCGGGCGATAGACCGCTATTGCCAGCACCAGAAGAGCTGGGTGGTCGATGCGGGCTTTCCGTCGGAGGCGGCGTTCGTCGGCGGCGCAAATCTCACCGCGCGCTCCTATGAGCGTCATCATGACGTCTACCTGGAGGTGACGGGCCCGTCGGCGACCGACGTTCATCACAATTTCGTCCAACGCTGGAACGAGGCGAGCGAACGCGAGGCGGAAGACGGCAATTGGAATTGCGGCGGCGCGGACCAGCTGCCGTTTCCCGCCGTGGCCTCGGCGCCCCGCGGTGCGAGCAGGGTCCAGGTCCAGAGGATGCTGCACGCCGACCGATACTTCGACGGGCACCCGACGCCCGACGGGCGGCCCTTCGATGCGGCACGCGGGGAGCGTTCCATTGCCGAACAGTATGTGCGGGCGATCGACGCCGCGCGCCGCAGCATCTACCTCGAGAACCAGGCCATTCCGACCATGGAGATCGCGGCGCCGCTCGCGCGTGCGCTCGAGCGCGGCGTGGATGTCGTGCTGCTCGTGCCCACGAAACCTGAAGCCTATGTCTTCGCTGCCCGTAAGGACCCGTCTGAGCGTTCGCGTTTCGAGGGTGTCGAGCTGCTCGGCCGTTATCCGAATTTCCTGCTCGCGGGCATCGCCGGCCGGGACGCGGGCGATCCCGACCCGCTCTATGTCCACGCCAAGCTGATGATCGTCGACGATGCCTGGGTGACGATCGGCTCGTGCAATCTGCATGCGTTTTCGCTGAACGGGCACTGCGAGATGAATGCCTCGATCTGGGACGAGACCGTCGCGCGCGATCTCCTGCGCCGGCTGGTATCGCGCCGCGTGGGTGAGGACGCTGCCTCACTCGACGATCGCGCGGCCCTCGGGCTTTATCGCCGGGTCGGCGACGACAATCGCGGCCGTATGGCGCGGGGGGAGCCTCTGCGCGAAGGGCTCGCCGTCGCCCTGCAGCCGGAGCGCTACGGCCTGACGTAACGGATTTCCTACGTAAACCTGTTCCGCGGCGCGGCGTATCCAGCCGCCTGCCGATAGCGTGACGCTTGTCCGGAACGGGCTCGTGGCTAAACTCCGGCCAAATCGAAAACCCGGCCCGGGAGGGGCGTATGGACCTCGCTTTCACGCCTGAAGAACAGAAGTTTGCCGACGAAGTTCGCGCCTTCGTGCGCGCCAACCTGCCCGCCGACGTGCGCGACAAGGTGAAGAACGGCAAGCACCTCGGACGCGACGACTACATGCGCTGGCAGCAGGCGCTCGGGAAGAAGGGTTGGCTGGTCTACACCTGGCCGAAGAAGCACGGCGGCCCGGGCTTCACGCCGGCCGAGCGCTACATCTTCGAGAATATCTGCGCCGAGGAATACGCGCCCGGCATCATCCCGTTCGGCACCAAGATGGTGGGACCGGTGATCTACACATTCGGCACTGAAGAACAGAAAGCCAAGTACCTGCCGGCGATCCGCGAGAGCACCGTGTGGTGGTGCCAGGGCTACTCCGAGCCCGGCTCCGGCTCCGACCTTGCAAGCCTGCGCACCAAGGCCGAGAAAGAGGGCGACCATTACATCGTGAACGGGTCCAAGACCTGGAACACGATGGGCCACTGGGCCGACTGGATCTTCTGCCTCGTGCGCACCGATTCGAAGTCCAAGCCGCAGGAAGGCATCTCCTTCCTGCTGATCGACATGAAGACGCCCGGCATCACCGTGAAGCCCATCATCATGGCCGACGGCGGCCACGAGGTGAACGAGGTCTTCTTCGACAATGTGAAGGTCCCGGTGGCCAACCTGGTCGGCAAGGAGAACGAGGGCTGGACCTGCGCCAAGTTCCTGCTGGCCAACGAGCGGCTGGGGATCGCCGCCGTGCCGCAGTCCAAGCGCGGTGTCGCGGCGCTGAAGGACATCGCCCGCGCCGAGCAGGACAACGGCCGCCCGCTGATCGAGAACCAGAGCTTCGCCGAGAAGATCGCCGATCTGGAAATCCAGGTGACGGCGCTCGAGTACACCGAGCTCCGCGTTCTGTCGTCGATGGCGCATGGCGGCCAGCCGGGCCCGGAAGTGTCGGGCCTGAAGATCCGCGGCTCGGAGATCCAGCAGCGCATCACCGAGCTCACCATGGAAGCGGTCGGCGAATATTCGGCGCCGTACCTGCCGGGCCTCTTGTGGCAGGGCACCAACGAGGCGCCGGTCGGGCCCGAGTATGCCCATCTCGCGGCGCCGCGTTACTTCAACACGCGCAAGACCACGATCTACGGCGGCAGCAACGAAATCCAGAAGGGCATCATCAGCAAGATGGTGTTGGGGCTCTAGGATGGATCTCGCCCTGAAACCCGAGCACAAGGCCTTCGCCGACGAGGTCCGCGACTTCGCGCGCCGGAATCTCTCGCCCGCGACCCGGGAGAAGACTTTCTCTGGCAAGCATTACGACAAGGCCGACCATGTCGTCTGGCAGCAGGCGCTCGGGAAGAAGGGCTGGCTTCCCTATACCTGGCCCAAGAAATACGGCGGTCCCGGCTGGGACGTGACGCAGCGCTTCCTGTTCGAGAACGTGCTGGCCGAGGAAGGTGCACCGCGCATCATTCCGTTCGGCGTGAAGATGGTGGGTCCGGTCATCTACACCTTCGGCACCGACGAGCAGAAGGAACGCTTTCTGCCGGGCATCCGCAGCTCCGACGTCGCATGGTGCCAGGGCTATTCCGAGCCGGGCGCCGGCTCCGACCTCGCCAACCTGCGCACGCGCGCGGTTCGTGAGGGCGACCATTATATCGTCAACGGGCAGAAGACCTGGACGTCGTTCGCCCACTGGGGCGACTGGATCTTCTGCCTGGTGCGCACCAATCCCGATGCCAAGCCGCAGGAAAGCATCTCCTTCCTGCTGATCGACATGAAGACGCCAGGCGTCACGGTGCGGCCGATCATCATGCTCGACGGCGCCCATCACGTGAACGACGTGTTCCTCGACAATGTGAAGGTTCCCGTCGCCAACCTGATCGGCAAGGAGAACGAGGGCTGGACTTGCGCCAAATTCCTGCTCGCCAACGAGCGGCTGGGCATCGCCGAAGTGCCGTCCTCCAAGCGCGGCGTGCGGTCCTTGTACGAGCTCAACGACGATCCTTCGTTCAACGAAAAGATCGCCGACCTCGACCTGCAGGTCCAGGCGCTGGAGATGAGCGAGCTGCGCGCGCTCTCGACCATGGCGCTGGGTGGCGCGCCGGGACCGGAAGTCTCGACGCTCAAGGTGCGCGGTTCGGAAATCCAGCAGCGCATCGCGGAACTGGCGATGGAGGCGGTCGGCGAATACGCCGCCCCGTATCAGCCCGGCATGCTGTTCCACGACACCAACGAGACGCCGGTCGGCCCCGACCACGCGCCGCCCGCGGCACCGCGCTATTTCAACATGCGCAAGACCAGCATCTACGGCGGCAGCACCGAGATTCAGAAGAATATCGTGTCGAAGATGGTGTTGGGCCTCTAGGCGTTGGGGCTATAAGGCATCAAAGAATTCCGGAGGAGAACCATGGATCTGTCCCTTTCCGACGAACAGAAGCAGCTGCAAGAGCAGGCCGAGCGTTTCGTGCGCGACAAGTACGCGTTCGATGCCCGCCGCAAGATCGCGGCGACGGAGCGCGGCTGGCTGCCCGAGAACTGGGCGCAGTTCGCCGAACTGGGCTGGCTCGGCATGTCGTTTTCGGAAGAGGACGGCGGCTACGGCGGCGGTCCGATCGAGACCATGATCGTGATGGAGCAGTTCGGCAAAGGCCTGGTGCTGGAGCCGTTCCTGCCGACCGTCGTGCTGGGCGGCGGCATGATCGCGCGCTCGGGCTCGAAGGCGCAGAAGGAGGCGCTGCTCGCCCCGATGATCGAGGGCAAGAAGCAGTTCGCGCTGGCCTGGCTCGAACGCCAGAGCCGCTACAATCTGGCCGACGTCTCGCTGAAGGCCACCAAGGAAGGCGCCGGCTGGTCGCTCTCCGGCCACAAGGGCGTGGTCTATAATGCGGCTTCCGCCGACCACATCATCGTGCTTGCCCGCACCGCCGGCAGCGCGCGCGAGCCCAAGGGGCTCACGCTCTTCATCGTCGATGGCAAGGCCAAGGGGCTTTCCCGTCGCGACTACCCGACCCAGGACGCGCTGCGTGCGTCCGAGCTCACCTTCGACAAGGTCTCGGTCGGCGCCGACGCCGTGCTGGGCAAAGTCGACGAGGGTTTCGGCATCGTCGAGGACGGTGTCGACCGTGCCATCGTGGCGCTCTGCGCCGAGGCCACCGGCTGCATGGACGCGATCAACGCGGCCACGCTGGAATACATCAAGACCCGCAAGCAGTTCGGCGTGGCGATCGGCAAGTTCCAGGTGCTGCAGCATCGCATGGTCGATTGCTTCACCAACGCCCAGGAAGCGCGCTCGATGACGCTGATGGCGTCGCTCAAGATCGACGACAAGGATCCCGTCGTGCGTGCCAAGGCGGCGTCGGGTGCCAAGGTTCAGATCGGCAAGTCGGGCAAGTTCTGCGGCCAGAGTGCGGTGCAGATGCACGGCGGCATGGGCGTCACCGACGAGCTCTCGGTCAGCCACTACTTCAAGCGGCTCACCATGATCGACCTGATGTTCGGCAACCAGCAGCATCACCTGACGCGCTACAGCAACCTCGCGATGGCGGCCTGACCGGCCGCCTCACGGCGGCCGGTCAATGAGCGCGATCGTCGACATCATCGTGCCGGTCTTCGGCATGGTGCTGATCGGCTGGGTGATCGGCCGCACGCCGCTGCTGAGCGCGGAGGGATTGCGCGGCCTGACCGGCGTTACCTTCTATGCGCTGTTTCCGGCGCTGCTCTTCCGCTCGATGGCCAAGGTGCGGATCGAGGCGCTCGAGCCCGACATCCTGCTGGTCTTCTTCAGCGCCGTCTTCCTGCTCTATGGCGCCCTGATGCTGCTCGGCCGCGCTGCCGGCATGGGCATGGGCGACCGCACCGTGCTGGCGCTGAGCGGCGTCTTCTCCAACGGCGTCGGCATCGGCATCCCCTTCATCACCTACGCCTTCGGCGAACAGGGGCTGGTGCCGCTGCTCATGATCATCAGTGTGCACTCGCTGATCCTGCTCACCTTTTCGTCCTTCCTGATGGAAATGGATGCCCCGGGCGGCGTCCGCCGGCGGCTGCTCGGCCGGTTGGGCGGGGCGGCGCTCAACATGCTGAAGCATCCTGTCATTCCGGCGATCTTCGCCGGGCTCGCCTGGGGCGAACTTACGCGGCTGGTGCCGGGCCTCGCGACACCCGTCGTGATCGACCGCATCCTGCAGGCGCTGGCGATGGCGGCGCCGCCCTGCGGCCTGATCATGGTCGGCGCCTCGCTCGCCCACGTCGGCTTGAGGGGCCACTGGCAGTCGGCCGCGGTTGCCACCGCGTTCAAGCTGGCGGCCCTGCCGCTGCTGGTGTGGACGCTGGGACGTTACGTCTTCCCGCTCGATCCGCTGTGGCTTACCGTGGCGACGCTGAATGCCGCCCTGCCGGCCGGGGCCAACGTCTACCTGGTCGCGCAGATGTACGGCATCGGCGTCGCGCGGGCGACCAATGCCGTTGTCATCTCGACGGCAGCCAGCGTGTTCACGCTGTCGATTGCACTGCTGCTTCTGGGCGTGCAGCCGCGCTAGACTTCGATACGGAGGTAAGGCCATGACTGATGAAACGGTTCAGGTGCGAAAGCTCACCGGCGGCTGCGGCGCCGAGATTCTGGGCGTCGATCTCAGGGCGATGAGCAATCGCCAGTGGGACGAGGTCCAGCGCGCCTTCGTCGAACATGGCGTGGTCTTCTTCCGCGACCAGGAGCTGACACCCGACCAGCATCTCGCCTTCGCGCGGCGCTGGGCCCCGATCGACGTCAACCGCTTCTTCAAGGCGGTGCCGGGCCATCCGGAGATCGCCGAGGTCCGCAAGGAGCCCGAGCAGAAGACCAATATCGGCGGCGGCTGGCACACCGACCACAGCTACGACCGGGAACCCGCGATGGGCTCCATCCTGCTGGCGCGTGAGCTGCCGGAGGAGGGTGGCGACACGCTATTCGCCAATATGTATCGCGCCTTCGAGACACTCTCGCCCGGACTGCAACGCACGCTCGAAGGCATGCGGGCGGTCCATGGTTCCGCGCATATCTTCGGCAAGGGCGGCGTCAACGACCAGAATCCGGAAGGCGCCAGCCGCTACGAGAACCACGACAAGGTGGGCGCCGATGTCGTGCATCCGGTCGTGATCAGGCATCCGCTGAGCGGCCGCAAGGCGCTCTACGTCAACCGTGCCTTTACCCTGCGTTTCGAGGACTGGACGGCCGAGGACAGCAAGCCGCTGCTCGACTATCTCTACCAGCATGCCGCCCGGCCGGAGTTCACCTGCCGCTTCCGCTGGCGCGAGGGCTCGATCGCCTTCTGGGACAATCGCGCCACCTGGCACTACGCCGCCAACGACTATCACGGCGAGCGGCGGCTGATGCACCGCATCACTGTCGCCGGCTGCAAGCTCGAGGCCGCCGGCGCCTGATGCCCATCCCTTGACAAACAGTCAGGCGCGGCCAGTCATCAGCGCTTCCTGGTCGAGCGGCGCGTAGAAGAAATCGCCGGGGCGGAAGTCGTGGCCGAGGTCGCCGAGCAGTCGGCGCTGACGCGGCGTGCAGCGTTCGAACAGCGCCTTCACCGGCCCGCCGAAATCGTAGGGCTTCATGAACATCTGGCAATAATTGTACAGGATGGTCTTTCGTGCCTTGCCGGAGTGGTTGGGCGACGGGCCATGCCAGATCGCGTGTGGGAAGACATAGGCGTCGCCTGCCTTGCCGAGCAGGGGCACCGTACCCGGCGACTTCGGCCCTGGAATGCGCTCGGCGCGCTCGGGGAACGGCCGCAGGTGGCTGCCGGGCAAAACCGTGAAGTTGCCGCTGTCCGGCGCTGTAACGTCGGTCAGCAGGTACATCACCTTCACGGCGAGCGGCCGGCTGGTCTCGGTGACGCGGATGCTCTTCTGCGCTTCCCCGCCGTCTGTATGGATGTAGCCGGGGAACGTGTCGGTCGACGCGCGGATAATCGCCTGGCTCATCGAGAACTGGATGTACGGGCCCATCAGATCGAGGATCAGGTCGAAGATGGCCGGCCGATCGATCAGGTCGATGAACGCCTGATGGTAAGGAAGCAGGTCGCGCCGGTCCATGAACGCGTCCTTGTTCTGGTCGGGCAATTTCCAGGCGTAGTGGCCGCGCTGCAGCTCGGTCGCCGCGGGCTCGTAGCCCGGCTGGGTGCGCACCGTGTTGTCCAGCAGATCGGAGAAGAAGGCGACCTCGGCCGGCGACAGCGCGCCTTCGAGCTGCAGGTAGCCGTCAACCGCCCATTGTTCGCGCTGTGCCTCGGTCAGAGCCCGGGTCGTATTGGCCAGCATGCGATCCTCCGTGGAGCAGAAAGCAGCCGGCAGTATAGCGCGATCCGCGGCGCCTGTCGGTGGCCCGCTATCGCTTGGCGGCCCGAGACAGGCCGTCGCCGGCTGCGTGTTGCAGGCGGCGACGGCCGCGGTGTGACGGTCGGGCCTAGCGCTTGAGCTTCAGCGACATCTCGCCGATGCCCATCGCGAGATTGTAGCCCGCATCCTTGACGATGCCCGAGGCGATCATGCCGATCTCGGCGTTGGGACCGCCGTAGATCCAATTGCCACCGGCCTGGCTACCGACCGCGGCGGTGCCCTGCTCGCCGATGTAGTTGCCGCTCAGATCGCGCGGACCGCGGGTCGAGCCCAGCGAGTAGACGCGCCAGATCGTATGCACGGCCTTGGTATAGCCGATGTCGATGCCGACCTTCGTGATCGAGCCGGTATACTCCGCGCTATGCACGCCGTCGTTGGCGAGGAAGACGCAGTCCATGTTCTTGTTCGAGCCCAGGACGTAGCCCGTGCCGCCGGCGATGTTGCAGCTCAGCGAGCCGATGAAAATCCGGGAATTGGCGTTGGTGGTATTGAGCTGCTGCGGGGTCGACTGCTGCATGCAGGCGCCGGCGGTCAGGGCGAGGGCGACCGTCGCGGCGGCCATGGCGATCTTCTTCATCAAGCACTCCTTTAGCGAATGGCCGCCCACAGGAGCGCCAGTCCAGACACAGCCATTACGACGTCGAGCAGTCGCTGAAAAGTGGCGACGCTCAACCTATCCACGATCAAACGCGCGGTATAGGTGCCGGCCATGACCGACGATCCCGAGATCAGCCCCTTGGCCACGATGTCGAGCGGCAGCGCACCGAATTGCTGGAAAGTCGCGGCCTTGCTGATGTAGAGAGCGAGCGAACCCGCCGCCTCGGTGGCAATGAAGGCACCCTTCACCAGCCCATGGGCGGCGAAGGCCGGCACGCTGAGCGGCCCGGTCGACACCACGATTCCCGTGAGGAAGCCGATGACGGCGCCGGCCAGCGCCATGCCGCCATAGCCCAAGGTGATTTTGCGGGCTGCCAGCCAATGGCGGCCGGGAACCATCACCAGGAAGAAGAGGCCGAGGGCCACGTCGACGGCGCGCTCCGGCAGCACCAGCAAGGTCCGCGCGCCCAGCGCCGCGGCCGGCACGCCGCCCAGCGCATAGGCACTGCAGGCGCGCCAGTCGATCTCCTTCCACCACGAGGTGATCTTGGCGAAGTTCGACATCAGCGCGACGACGGCCATGATCGGCACCGCCTCGCGCGGGCCGAACGTCAGGACCAGGATCGGCAGCAGGATGATGGTGGCGCCGGTGCCGACAATGCCGCTTACCGTTCCGGCCACAAAGCCTACGACGAGCACGAGGGCGTAGGTCAGGAACGGATCAGTAGCCAATGTTGGGGCGCAGCCACTTCTCGGCCTGCTCGATCGAAACGCCGCGACGTCGGGCGTAGTCCTCGAGCTGGTCGCGGCCGATGCGGGCCACGCCGAAGTACTGCGCGTCGGGATGGGCGAAGTAGTAGCCCGACACCGCCGATGTCGGGATCATCGCGAAGCTTTCGGTGAGCGTAATGCCGGCGTTCTGGCCAGCATTGAGCAGCCGGAACAGTTCGGGCTTCTGGCTGTGGTCGGGGCAGGCGGGATAGCCCGGCGCCGGGCGGATGCCCCGGTACTTCTCGCGCGTCAGCTCGTCGTTGGTCAGCGCCTCGTCAGGGGCATAGCCCCACAAAGTCTTGCGCACGCGTTCGTGCAGGCGCTCGGCGAAGGCCTCGGCCAGGCGGTCGGCCAGCGCCTTCAGCAGTATGTCCGAATAGTCGTCATGGTCGGCCTTGAAGCGCTTGAGGTGCTCCTCGATGCCGTGACCGGCAGTGACGGCAAAGCCGCCGATCCAGTCGGCCTCGGGCGAGATGAAGTCGGCCAGGCACATGTTGGCGCGCGGCGCCCGCTTCTCGATCTGCTGGCGCAGGAAGTATAGGCGTGAGATCTCCTTGGTGCGCGTCTCGTCGCTGTAGAGAACGACATCGTCGCCGTCGCGGCGGCACGGCCAGAAGGTGACGACGCCCTTCGCCGTCAGCCACTTCTCGCGCACGATGCGGTCCAGCATCTTGCGCGCATCGGCGTAGAGCTTCCTGGCGCTGTCGCCGACCACGGGATCCTCCAGGATCGCCGGATAATTGCCGGCCAGTTCCCAGGCGCGGAAGAAGGGCGTCCAGTCGATGCGCTCGATCAGCTCGTGCAGCGGATATTCGGCAAAGACACGCGTGCCGGTGATCGCGGGCTTGGGCGGCGTGTAGGCCTGCCAGTCGATCTTGAAGGCGTTGGCGCGGGCGGCCTCCAGCGCGATGACCTTTTCCTTGGTGCCGCCGGCCCGTTCGACGCGGATGGCTTCGTATTCGGCCGCGACCTTGATCGCGAAATCCTCGGCCTGCGAGCCCGACTCCGAGACCAGCGCCGAGCAGACGCCGACGGCGCGCGAGGCGTCAAGGACATGCACCGTCGTGCCGTTGTAGCGCGGGGCGATACGGAGCGCGGTGTGAACCTTGGAGGTCGTGGCGCCGCCGATCAGCAACGGCAGGTTCATGCCCTGGCGCGTCATCTCTTCGGCCACCGTCACCATCTCGTCGAGCGACGGCGTGATCAGGCCCGAGAGGCCGATGATGTCGGCCTTGTTGTCGTTGGCGCTCTTCAGGATGTCCTGGAAGGGCACCATGACGCCGAGGTCGATGACCTCGAAGTTGTTGCACTGGAGCACCACGCCCACGATGTTCTTGCCGATGTCGTGAACGTCGCCCTTGACCGTCGCCATCACGATCTTGCCCTTGGGACGCGACCCCGCCGTCTTCTGCGCCTCGATGTAGGGCAGCAGGTGCGCGACGGCCTTCTTCATCACGCGGGCGCTCTTCACGACCTGCGGCAGGAACATCTTGCCGGCGCCGAAAAGATCGCCGACCACGTTCATGCCGGCCATCAGCGGGCCCTCGATCACCTCGATCGGCCGCGCGATCTGCAGCCGCGCCTCCTCGGTGTCGGCAACCACGAACTGGTCCATGCCCTTGACCAGCGCATGCTCCAGCCGCTTCTCGACCGGCCAGCTCCGCCACTCCGCGTCCTGCGTCTCGGCGACCTCGCCGGTGCCCTTGTACTTGGGCGCAAGCTCGAGCAGTCGCTCGGTGGCGTCGGGACTGCGGTTGAGGATCACGTCCTCGCAGGCGTCACGGAGCTCCTGGGGGATCTGGTCATAGACCTCGAGCTGGCCCGCATTGACGATGCCCATGTCCATGCCCGCCTGAATGGCATAGTAGAGGAACACCGAGTGCATCGCCTTGCGCACCGGCTCGTTGCCGCGGAAGGCGAAGGAGAGGTTGGAGACGCCGCCGGAGATCTTGGCCCCGGGGCAGCGCTGCTTGATCTCGCGCGTGGCCTCGATGAAGTCGACACCGTAGTTGTTGTGCTCCTCGATGCCCGTCGCCACCGCGAAGACGTTGGGATCGAAGATGATGTCCTCGGCCGGGAAGCCGACCTGGTTCACCAGAATGTCGTAGGCCCGGGCGCAGATCTCGACCTTGCGTTCCTTGGTGTCGGCCTGGCCCTTCTCGTCGAATGCCATCACGACGACCGCGGCGCCGTAGCGGCGGACCTTGCGGGCTTGCGCGATGAAGGGCGCGATACCCTCCTTCATGGAGATCGAGTTCACGATCGGCTTGCCGGCGACGCATTTCAGGCCGGCCTCGATCACGCTCCACTTGGAGCTGTCGATCATGATCGGCACGCGGGCGATGTCGGGCTCTGCGGCGATCAGCTTCAGGAACGTGTCCATCGCCAGCTCGGCGTCGAGCAGGCCTTCGTCCATGTTGATGTCGATGATCTGCGCGCCGCTCTCGACCTGCTGGCGGGCGACCTCGACGGCGGCCGTATAGTCGCCTTCCAGGATCAGCTTCTTGAATTTGGCCGAGCCCGTGACGTTGGTGCGCTCGCCGATGTTGATGAACGTCGCGCGGGTCTCGGGCTTGCTGTCGGTGTCGATATCCTGGGCCATCAGAAGAAGCTCGCCGGTTCCATGCCACTGAGACGCAACGCAGGTGGCAGGACATGCCATGTGCGCGGCGTCACGTCCTTGACCGCCTCGGCGATCGCCTTGATGTGGGCCGGCGTCGTGCCGCAGCAGCCGCCGACCACATTCAGCCAGCCATTCTGCGCCCAGCCCCTGACCAACTTGGCCGTCATCTCCGGCGGCTCGTCATAGGCGCCGAGCTCGTTGGGCAGGCCGGCATTGGGGTAGACGCAGAGCATGCTGTCGACCTGCGGGTTCAGCGCCTGCACGTAAGGATGCAGCTCGGTCGCGCCGAAGCTGCAGTTGAGGCCCATGGTGATCGGCTTGGCATGCCGCACCGAATGCCAGAAGGCCTCGACCGTCTGGCCCGAGAGGTTACGGCCGGCCAGGTCGGTCAAGGTCATCGACACCATCACCGGGAGAACTTCGCCGCGCGCTTCGCCGGCTTCGTCGGCGGCGACGAGCGCCGCTTTGGCGTTCAATGTGTCGAACACCGTCTCGACCAGGATGAAGTCGACGCCACCGTCGAGCAGCCCGTCGATCTGCTCGCGATACATGTCCTTCACCTCGTCGAAGGTGACGGCGCGGAAGCCGGGATCGCTGACCTTGGGCGACACCGAGAGCGTCTTGTTGGTCGGCCCCAGCGCGCCTGCCACGAAGCGCGGCTTTGACGGGTTGCGGGCGGTGGCGGCATCGGCGCAGGCGCGCGTGAGCTTGGCCGCGGCAATGTTGATCTCGCGCGCCATGCCGGTGATGCCGTAGTCGGAGAGGCTGATGGAATTCGAATTGAACGTGTTGGTCGCCACGATGTCGGCGCCGGCATCGAGATAGGCGTTGCAGATCTCGCCCACGACGTCGGGCCGCGTCAGGTTGAGCAGGTCGTTGTTGCCCTTCTGGTCGTGGTTGAACGTGCGTCCGCCGCGGAAGCCTTCCTCGTCGAGCTTGTAACTCTGGATCATCGAGCCGTAGGGCCCATCCTTCACGAGGATCCGCTCGGCGCCGATCTCGCGGAGCTGCTGGGCCTTTTCCTCGCGGGTCATCGCGGACGTACTCCCAACAGGTGGCATATCGCGAAGGTGAGATCGGCGCGATTGAGCGTGTAGAAATGGAACTGGTCGACGCCGTCGGCGTGCAGTCGGCGGCAGAGATCGCCCGCGACGGTCGCGGCGATCATACGGCGTGTCTCGAGATCGTCGTCGAGCCCCTCGAACATGTTGGCGAACCACGGCGGCACCTTGGAGCCGCACAGGCCGGCGATCCGCGTAACCGCCTGGAAGTTCGACACCGGCATGATGCCGGGAACGATCGGCACGTGGATGCCGGCCGCCGCCGCGCGGTCGCGGAAACGCAGAAAATCGTCGGCGTCGAAGAAAAACTGCGTAATGCAGCGGTCGGCGCCGGCATCGACCTTGCGCTTCAGGTTCTCGAGGTCGGCCCGTTCGTCGGCCGAGGCCGGATGCTTCTCGGGATAGCCCGCGACGCTGATCTGGAAGTCGCCGATCTTCTTGAGCCCGCCGACCAGGGCCGCGGCATTCTCGTAGCCGCCGGGATGGGGCGTGTACTGGCCACCCATGCCGGCCGGCGGGTCGCCGCGCAGCGCCACGATGTGGCGGATGCCGGCATCCCAGTAGGCGCGGGCGATGTCGTCGATCTCGCCCCTGGTCGCGGCGACACAGGTGAGGTGCGCGGCGGCGTCAATGCCGGTTTCCTTCTTCAGCCGTTCGACCGTGTCGTGCGTGCGCTGGCGAGTCGAGCCGCCGGCGCCGTAGGTCACCGAGAAGAACTTTGGCTGCAGCGGGGTGAGGCGGTTCACCGTCTCCCACAGGGTGCGCTCCGCGGCCTCCGTCTTGGGCGGCGAGAACTCGAACGACACGGCGAGATGCTGCGGCGCACGCGCGGGAAACTCCGTCGTGGACGTGCTCATCGGGCTGCCGAGCGGGCCGGTATCGGGACTCATCGTTGAACTCCGTGCGAATGGTCGGCGGCATGGGCGGGGCGTTGCACGAGCTCGCGCTCGGCGCGCCAGATGCCGGTCATCAACCGGCGGCCAGGGAAGTGGATGGGCTCCAGCACATTGAGGCCGGCGCTCCTCAGCCAGCCCTGGACCTGATTGTCGGCGAAGCCGAGATGGACATGGGCATGGTCGCGCTTCAGTTCGACCATGTCGTGCGGCGAGAAATCGACGACCAGCACGGTGCCGCCCGGGCGTACGACGCGGGCCGCTTCGGCGAGCGCTGCGGCCGGATCGTCGGCGTAGTGCAGGACGTGATGGATGGTGACGACATCGAACCCGTCGGCCTCGAACGGCAGCGCATACATGTCGCCCTGGCGGATCTCGACATTGTCGAGGCCGGCGCGAGCGAGATTGGCGCGGGCCAGCGCCAGCATCTCGCGCGACTGGTCGACGCCCACGGCCTGGGCGACCCTGGGGGCCAGCACTTCGAGCAGGCGGCCGGTGCCGGTGCCGATGTCGAGCAGCCGGCGCGCGCCCAGCGGCAGGTGATGGGCGAGTGCGCGCTCGATCTCGCGGTCCGCGACGTGCAGGGCCCGCAGTTCGTCCCAGCGCTGGGCATTGTCGCGGAAAAAGCGCACCGCGGCGTTCTGGCGGCGCTGCTGCAGGGCGTCGAGCCGGGACCGGTCTGCGGCGATACGGGGGTGCTTGGGGTCGAGCCGGCGCACGAACTCGCGCACCAAGGCAGCGTCTTCACCGGCGGTGACCAGGCGGAAACGGGTGAACTGACCCTCGCGGAAACGCTCCAGGAGGCCGGCCTCGACCACGAGCTTGAGATGGCGCGACACCCTGGGCTGGCTCTGGCCCAGCACATGGACATAGTCGCTGACCGTCAGGTCTTCGCGCGCTGCCAGCGCCAGAATGCGCAGCCTTGTGTCTTCGGCGGCCGCCCTCAGAAGGGTGAGAAGGTGATCCATGAAATTCTCAATATAAGCATATCTTTATGTTTGCAAGGGGGAAATTAGACCGGCTCTCTGTGGCTCCGAGAGCACAGAGGGGGCGGTCTTTTGGCTATTCACTTCAAACCGACGCGCGCGTGTGCAACACTGCGGCAGAATAGCGGCGACCGAACGCCGCTTCATGTTTTTGGCCCCAGCCTATCCGGGCCGGCGGGATGGACCAGGGTAGTGTTGATGGTCGAAGGTTTGACTGGAACGATGAGGCGCAAGGCGCGCCGTTCGCTCGTCGCGGTGGCGGTTGCCGCCATGCTGATGGGCGGATGTGCGACGAATGACACCGGCGCCACCGAAGTCTGGGACCCGATCGAGACACCCAACCGCTTCCTGTTCTCGCTCAACCGCGTCGTCGACATCATCGCGCTGCGCCCCGTCGCCGTCATCTATCGCGACTGGGTGCCTGAGCCAGCACAGAAGAGCGTGCGCAACCTCCTCGACAATCTCGGTGAGCCGGTGACGGCGATCAACGAGGTGTTCCAGGGCGATCCGAACCGCGCCGCCACGACGATGGCGCGCTTTCTGGTGAATTCGACCATTGGTGTCGCCGGACTGTTCGATGTGGCCACCATGCTCGGCCTCGAGCGGACCAAGGAAGACGCCGGCAAGACCATCGGCCTCTATGCCGGCGTCGAGCCGGAAAACGGCGGCTTCTATCTGATGCTGCCGGTCATCGGCCCCTCCAATGCCCGCGACGGCACCGGCCTGATGATCGACTACCTGGCCGATCCGTTCCGCATCCTGACCTTCAACCTGGCCGTCGACTGGACCGCTTATCAGGCGGCGCGTTACGGCATGAACGTGGTCGACTACCGTTCGCGCACCATCTTCGCGCTCGACGACCTCGAAAAGAACAGCGTCGACTACTACGCCGCGCTGCGAAGCGCTTATACGCAGAACCGCGCCGACCAGATCCGCCAGCGGCGCGAAAAGACCGACACCAAGAGCGAATTGGAACGTCGCGACAATCTCGCTCTGGTACGCTAAGACTCCCCCGTCCGAAGTCCTTTTCAGGGAGCGAACCTGTGTCGCTGCTCGCTTTTCGTCGCGTCGCTATGCGTCTTGTCGGCGCCGTCCTTCTTCTCGTCCTTCCCGCCCTCGGTCCGTCGGCCTCGGCAGCCGATCCCTCTCAGCTCGTGCAGAACACGGCGCAGCAGGTGATCGATATCGTCAAGAACAAGACCGGCGCGGATCGCCAGGCCGCGATCCTGGCGGTGCTGCAGGCGAGCTTCGACATGCCCGCGATGGGCCGTTCGGCGCTGGGCACTCATTGGAACCAGGCGACGGAAGAGGAGCGCACGCGCTTCCTCAAGGCCGTCGCCACGGCGGAGGCCAAGGCCTACAGCGAGCGCTTCGGCCAGTACGCCGGCCAGACGCTGACAGTGGGCAAGGTGACGTCGCGTCCCAACGGCGTGGCCATCGTCGACAGCAAGCTGAACCAGGCCACCGGCCAGCCGATCAAGATTGACTGGGAAGTCCGGGGCGACCGCATCACCGATGTGAAGGTCGAGGGCGTCAGCATGGTCATGACTAGACGTTCGGATTTCAATTCCTACATCCAGAACAACGGCGGCAAGGTCGAGGCCCTGGTCCAGGAGCTCGAAGCCCGTGCCGGCCGCTGAATTGCGCCTGTAACGCAACCGACGTAAGCTTCCTGAGGGAGGCGTGTCAGTCGTTCCGCGGGCCGCCAGGGACGGCAGCGGATCGGAGGAGAGCGCCATGGATAGCGTACTGCTGAAAAACCCGGCCGAGCTTCGCTCTGTCGACCCTGTCTGGGCCCGCATCCGCGAGGCCGCCCAGGCTGCTGCTGCGGCCGAGCCGGTTCTGGCTGGCACGTTGCACGCCACCATCCTCAGCCAGCCCCGTTTCGAAAGCGCGCTGAGCTACCACCTGGCCAGGCTCGCCGGCACGACCGAAGTGCCCGCCGCCCTGATCCGTCAGACCTTCGACGAGGCCTTCTCCGCCGATCCCGCTATCGCCGTCGCCGCCCGTGCCGACATCGTGGCGGTCGTCGACCGCGATCCCGCCTGCACCAGCCATCTCGATCCGCTGCTCTGGTTCAAGGGCTATCACGCGTTGCAGACCTATCGCGCCGCCCATTGGCTGTGGCTGCAGGGCCGGCAGTCGCTCGCCCATTTCCTGCAGAGCCGCGCCAGTGCGCTATTCGGCCTAGACATCCATCCCGGCGCCGTGATCGGCAAGGGCATCTTCATCGACCACGGCACCGGCGTGGTGATCGGCGAGACCGCCGTCGTCGAAGACGGCGTGTCCATGCTGCACGGCGTGACCCTGGGCGGCACCGGCAAAGAGCGCGGCGACCGGCATCCGAAAGTGCGGCGCGGCGTCCTCCTGGGCGCCGGTGCAAAGGTATTGGGCAATATCGAGATCGGCGCCTGCGCCAAGATCGCGGCCGGCAGCGTCGTGCTGGACCCGGTCCCGGCCGGCTGCACTGCGGCCGGCGTGCCGGCGCGCATCATCGGCTGCGTCGACGTGCCTGAACCGGCGCTGGAGATGGATCAGCGGATCTAGATGACCGTGGATCACAAGTTCCGCGGGATCGCGCTTCACACATGGACGATCGACACAACGCCGCTTGAACAGGCTCTGGCGGCGGCGAAGGCTGGCGGCTTCGATGCCGTCGAGCTGCGGCGTGTCGACTTCGTGCGCCATCCGGACGCGCTCGATCTCGTGAAGAAGGGTGGCCTGCCGGTTGCCTGCGTCGGTGTCGAGCCCGGCTGGATCTTCTCCTCGAAGGGCGAAGAGCAGGAGCGACTGTTCGGCGTGTTCCGCGAGAGCTGCCAGGCCGCCGTGGCACTCGGTTGCCCGACACTGATGAGCGCCATCGGGCCCGGCGCCGCAAGCCTCGACGAGGTGGTCGCCAACATCCGCCGCGCCGGTGCGGTCGCCGCCGAATTCAAGCTGCGGCTGGCGGTCGAGTATCAGTTCCAGCATCCGGTCGTGAAGAGCCTCGACATCCTGCGCGATCTCGTCACCAGGGCAGGCGAGAAGAGCGTCGGCCTGCTTCTCGACGCCTATCATCTCCAGCGCGGCGGCCGACCCGGCGCCGGCTTCTCCGATGTGCCCGGGGAAGAGATTTTCTATGTGCAGTACAGCGACGTGCCGGATGCACCGCCCAACGGCCCGCCGCCGGTCGACCGCCTGCCGCCCGGCAAGGGCGTCGTGCGCTGGACCGAACTGTTCCAGTTGCTGGCCGCCAAGAACTACGACGGCTATGTGAGCTATGAGGCGCCCAATCCCGCCCATTGGGAACGGCGCGCCGCCGATGTTGCCGCCGAAGGTGCGCAGGCAACACGCGGCGCGCTGGCTAAGGCCTTCGCCCGCCAGCATTGACCGGCGACCCACGGCGCTCGATCATCGCGCCCCAAGACGAAGGAGGCGGAGGAACGCGATGAGCGACGTGCGTATTCTGGCGACCGGTTTCGGTTTCCCCGAAGGACCGGTGGCCATGCCCGACGGATCGGTGATCCTGACGGAGATCCGTAACAACCGCTGCTCGCGCGTCGCGCCCGACGGCAAGGTGTCTTTGTTCTCGGCGACCGGCGGCGGGCCCAACGGTCTCGCGGTCGGACCCGACGGTGCGCTCTATCTCTGCAACAACGGCGGCAGCCGCTACGTCGAGGGCAACTCGATGGGCGTGGCGCCGCATCCGGACTACAAGCACGGCTTCGTGCAACGCCTCGACCGTGCCAGCGGCAAGATGACCGAGCTCTACACCGCGTGCGACGGCCACAAACTCTCGGCGCCCAACGATCTGGTGTTCGACAAGACGGGCGGCTTTTACTTCACCGACCTCGGCAAGCGTTACGCCCGGCAGCGAGACCATGGCGGCATCTACTATGCCAAGCCGGATGGCTCCTCGATCAAGTGCCTCGTCCATCCGTTTCTCAGTCCCAACGGCTGCGGCCTGTCCCCCGATGGCAAGATCCTCTACGTAGCCGACACTGAAAGTGCGCGGCTGTGGGCTTTCGACATCGAAGGCCCGGGCGAGCTGCGCAAGCCCAGCGGCAATGCTCATCACAGTGGCCGCGTCGTCGGCGCTGTCGGCAGCAACGCGCGCTTCGACAGTCTCGCGGTGCTCGAGAACGGCAACATCACGGTGGCAACGCTCAACACCGGCATGATCACCGAATTCTCGCCGGCCGGTGCGGTGGTGCGCGAAGTGAAGATGCCGGACATCTATCCGACCAATATCTGCTTCGGCGGCGCCGACATGCGCACGGCCTACATCACCCTGTCCGACAAGGGCCAGCTCGCAACCATGACCTGGCCGACGCCGGGCCTGAAGCTCAACTTCAATTGAGAGGAGGCCACCATGGCGGGCAACGAACGGGCCATCATCGATCTCGACCGGAAGCGCATGCGGGCGATGGCGGCGAAGGATGTCGAGACTCTCGAGAGCCTGCTGGCCGATGATCTGATCTACACGCATTCCTCGGCGCGCCTCGACACGAAGAAGAGCCTGATCCGGGCCATGGTGTCGGGCGCGACGGTCTACACCAGCATCAAGCCGTCCGATGTGAAGGCGCAGGACCTGGGCGACACGGTGGTCCTGACCGGCATCGCGCATATCGAGGTCGTGTCGAACGGCACACCCAACGCCTTCGGTGTCCGCTTCACCGACGTCTACACGATACGCGACGGCCGCTGGCAAATGGTAACGTGGCAGTCGACGCGACTGCCGGCATAGGAGACAGAGAATGACCGAGACCCAGATCGCTCCCAATCTTCCTCAGTGGATGAAGGACCATGTCGATCGCTACCTCTCGAGCGGCGGCACCGACGGGCACATGTACAAGATCACCCTGCCCAACATGCCGGAGCTCACCGTTCCTTCGCTGTTGCTGATCACCAAGGGCCGCAAGTCGGGACAGAAGTTCCTGTTCCCGCTGTTCTACGGACGCAGCGACGACAAGGGCGCCGGCAAGGGCTACTTCGTGATCGCGTCCAAGGGCGGCGCGCCGGAGCATCCGGGCTGGTATCGCAATCTGCTCGCCAATCCGGACGTCGAGATCCAGGTTGGCACCGCGAAGCTAAAGGCGCGGGCCCGGATTGCTTCAGGCGAGGAACGGGCGCGGCTGTGGAAGGAGGGCGTCGTCTTCTGGCCGCCCTATGCCGACTACCAGGTCAAGGCGGGCTCGCGCGAGATCCCCGTCGTGGTGCTCGATCCCGTCGCCTAGAGGTCGTTGGCCTAGTTGGCGGTCATGCCGCCGTCGATCACGAGTTCACTGCCCGTGACCCACGCGGCGTCGTCTGAGGCGAGGTAGAGGCAGCCGGCCGCGATGTCGTCGGGCGTGCCGAAGCGGCCGAGCGGCGTCGCCTCCAGACGCTGGCGCGCGACGTCGGGATTGGAGTGGCCCGGCACGGTCATCGGCGTGTCGACGAAGCCCGGATGCACCGAGTTCACGCGGATCTTGTCCCGCGCGTACTGGATCGCCGCGGCCTTCGAGAAGATGCGCACCGCGCCCTTGGAGGCATGGTAGGCGGCATTGGCGTGCGAGCCGATGATGCCGCAGATCGACGAGATGTTGATGATCGATCCGCCGCCGGCCCGCAGCATGGCCGGTACAGCGGCCTTGGTGCCGAGGAAGACACCCGTGGCGTTGATCTCCATGACCCAGTTCCACTGCTCCAGAGTCTGGTCGGCGAGGCGCGGCCCGGCGGTCAGGCTGGTCTGGATGTTGAGCTTGGGATCGCGGCCCGAGATGCCGGCGATGTTGCACAGGATGTCGAGGCGACCGTAGGCCTTCTCGGTATCGGCCACGATCTCCGCCCAGCGTGCCTCGTTGCGCACGTCCTGGGGCGCGAAGGTCGCCGTCCCACCCGACTCGACGATCTCCTTTTCCATCGCCTTGCCGAGGGCGGCGTTGCTGTCGGTGAGCACGACGGAGGCGCCGTGCAGGGCGTATGCCTTTGCGGTCGCCGCACCGATGCCCGACGCGCCGCCCGTTACGATCGCGACCTTTCCAACCAGTCTCTTCCCGGGTTGCATGCTGTCCTCCGCGCTTTCCAGGTGTCTTTTACGCCCGCGATCGTGGCATGGCCGCCAGCGAAACGACAGGCGGCGGCCTGATTGACTCCCCCGGCCGGGGCCGCACAATCGCGGCAACCAAGAAAGAGATCGGGGCGAGGAAACCATGCGCTTCACGAACAAGGTGGCGGTGATCACCGCCGCCGCCAACGGCATCGGACGCGCCACCGCAGAGATGATGGTCCGCGAGGGCGGCACGGTGATCGTCGTCGACAATCACCAGGGCCGGCTGGATGAGGCCGTGCCGGCGCTGCGCCAGGCCGGCGGCAAGGGGCCGGGACGGGCCGAAGGCAAACTCGCCGACGCGCTCGATGCTGTGCAGGTAGATGCGCTGATTGCCGATGTGATCCGCGACCATGGTCGCATCGACATTCTGGTCAATGGTGTCGGCGGCAGCACGGTGATCGACAACCCGGCGCGCAAGACCGAGGAACTGAGCCTGGCGGACTGGAAGAAGCTAATCGCGTTCAACCTCGACGGCACCTTTCTGTTCACCCACGCCGTGATCCCGCACATGAAGCGGCAGCGCAGCGGCAAGATCGTCAACCTGGCCTCGTTCGCCGGGCGCGGCCTCAGCCCCAACAGTTCCAGCGCCTATGCCGCGTCCAAGGGCGGCATCATCGCCTTTACCCGCAAGCTTGCCTACGAGCTCGGGCCCGACGGCATCAACGTCAATGCCATCGCTCCCGGAGTCACCCTGACCGAGCGCATCCGGCCGCATTGGGAGAAGCGCTCGCAGGCGGTCCAGGCCGAAGAGATCGACCGCACGCCGCTGCGCCGTGTCGCCGAGGCGGTCGACCAGGCGCGCGTGATCTGCTTTCTCGCCTCGATCGACGCCGATTTCGTCACCGGCCTCACCATCGATGTGACTGGCGGCATTTAAGTCTGGGAGAAGAACATGGCGGGCAAGGTCGGATTCATCGGGCTGGGCGCCATGGGCGGGCCGATGGCGCTCAATCTCGTGAAGGCCGGCTTCAAGCTGGTGGTGCACGACATCGACCAGACCAAGACCGCGCCGCTCCGGGCCAAGGGCGCCGAACTTGCCGGCACGGCCGAGGCCGTCGCGGCCGAGGTCGAGCGGACCATCGTCATCGTCGAGACGACCGATCAGGCCCAGGCGGTGATCGCGGGCGAGCGCGGCATCATCAAGGGCGCCAAGCCGGGCCACATCGTTCTCTGCATGGCCACCATCGATCCCTTCGCCGCGCGGACCCTGGCCGATCAACTGGCGGCCCAGGGCATCGCCATGCTCGATGCGCCGGTGAGCGGCGGCACGGGCCGTGCGCAGTCGGGCGATCTTTCGGTGATCGTGGGCGGCGATGCAGCCGTGTTCGCCAAATGCGAGGACCTGTTCAAGCCCATGGGCAGTCGCTCGTTCCATGTCGGGCCGCTGGGCAGCGGCCTCGCCATGAAGCTGGTCAACAACATGCTGGTCCAGGTCAACACCGTGGCGGTCGCCGAGGCCATGGTGCTGGGCGTCAAGGCCGGCCTCGATCCGCAGATGATCTACGACGTGGTGCGCGTCTCGACCGGCGCCAGTGCGGCGTGGGAGCTGCGCGTGCCGCGGATCCTGAGCGGCGACTTCGAGCCGGGCGGCACGATCGACATCTCCTACAAGGACCAGGAATTGGAGACCGCCTTTGCCAAGCGGCTGGGCGTGCCGCTCCTGCTCGCGAACGTGACGCAGCAAGTCTACCAGATGGCCCGCGCCAAGGGACTGAACAAGCAGGACGGCTCGGCGATCGTGAAAGTCTTCGAGCAAATGGCCGGTGTGACAGTGAAAAAGGGGAGCTGAGCGATGACCACCTTCGTGCTGATCCACGGCGCCTACCAGGGCGGCTGGATCTGGAATCGCGTTGCCGAGCAGCTGCGTGCCAAAGGCCATCTTGTGCTGGCGCCGACCCTCGACGGCTGCGCCGAACGCAAGGGCCAGCTCCGCGCCGGCATCAACACCGAGACTCATGCCGACGAAGTTGCCGGGCTCCTGTTCTACAACGACCTGAAGGACGTGGTGCTGGCCGGCACCAGCACCGGCGGCATGGTGATGGCGCGCGTGGCCGAGCTGGCGCGCGAACGGGTGGCGCGGGTGGTGTTCGCCGATGCGCTGGCGCTGCTCGACGGCGAGGCCTTGCCCGACATCGTGAAGCGGCCCACCGCGGTGAATACCGAGCTCGGCACCGGCCCGTCGCGGCAGGATTTCGAGACCCGCCTGTTTGCCGATCTCGATCCGAAGGTGCGGGCCTGGGCGCTCGACCGCTGCACGCCGCATCCGATCGCCGCTATGCAGGCGCCGGTCAAGCTCGAGCGCTTCTGGAATCAGGCGTGGAATGCCTCGGTGATTTATTGCCGAAAGAGTTCCAATCCGCCCGTCGCGCACCAGCGCCGCACGGCCGACAAGCTGAAGGGCCGCTGGCATGAGCTGGACACCGGCCACTATCCGATGCTGACCGAGCCCGAGGCTCTGGCGCGGCTGATCGCGGAGGGATGACGGCCATGACGGAGCAGAAAGGCGCCTCGTCACTGGGCTCGATGTTGGCCAGCCGCAAGCCTGGCGAGCCGACCAAGTACGGCCGCATCTTCAAGCCCGACGAGGCATGGCTGGCCAAGGCGCCGAAGGAGGAGATCCTCGAGCCCGGACTGCCGATCGTCGATACCCACCATCACCTTTGGGACTTCCCGGGCTTCCGATACCTGCTGGACGAGCTGCTGGCCGACATCGGTTGCGGCCACAATGTCGTGGCGACCGTGTTCGAAGAGTGCCGGTCGATGTATCACGCGCACGGACCCGAGGAGATGAAGCCGGTGGGCGAGGTCGAGTTCGTGGCCGGCGTCGCCGCCATGAGCGCGAGCGGCCGCTACGGCGCGACGAAAGTCGGCGCCGGGATCGTGGGCTTTGCCGACCTGACCCTCGGCGACCGCGTTGCCGCCGTTCTCGAGGCCGAGATCGCGGCGGGTGGCGGGCGCTTCCGCGGTGTGCGCCATTCGGCGGCGTGGGATGCCGATCCGATCATCGGCAACAGCCATACCTATGACGGGCCTGGCCTCTATCTCACGCCGAACTTCCGCGCCGGCATGGCCCGGCTGGCGGCGCTCGGCCTTTCGCTCGACGCCTGGGTCTTCCACCCGCAACTCGCCGAGGTGGTCGACCTCGCGCAAGCCTTCCCCAACGCCAACATCGTCATGTGTCATATGGGCGGACCGCTGGGCTACGGACCCTATGCCGGCAAGAAGGACGAGGTGTTCGCCACCTGGAAGGCGAGCATGAAGGGCCTCGCCGCCTGCCCCAACGTGTCGGTGAAGCTGGGCGGCGTGATGATGCGGCTGGCCGCCTTCGACTACATGCAGGCACCGGCGCCGCCGTCGTCGGCGGAACTCGCGGCGTACTGGGGGTCTTACGTGAAAACCTGCATCGACTTGTTCGGCGCCGGTCGCTGCATGGTGGAGAGCAACTATCCCGTCGACAAGATGGGCATCGGGCCGGCTGCCCTCTGGAACGCTTTCAAGCGCATGACCACGGGTGCATCGGCCGACGAGAAGGAGGCGATCTTCAGCGGCACCGCGAACCGCGTCTATCGCCTCGGCCTCACCGGCGTCTAGGCGGCCTTCTTCACAAGCTGCTCGATTTCGAGCAGGCGCGGGTCGACCTTCTCCGGCCGCTGGCTGCCCAGCATCACGACCAGCCGATCGACGCCGAGGTCGGCATAGGCCTTGAGCGAATCGGCCGAGGCGCCCATCGGTGGCGTGATGATGATCTCGAATTTCCTGTCGCGCTTGCGGCCGGCCTTGGCGAAGGCCTCGTCGAGCTTGGCCAGCATGCTCCTGGTGCGCTCGGGGTCTAAGTTGAAGCCATACCAGCCAGCGCCGAAGCGCACGGCGCGGCGGAAGGCGGCATCGGCATAGCCGCCGACGATGATCGGCACGTGCGGCTTCTGGATCGGTTTGGGATCGAGCCGCATGGTCTCGAACTTTACCCACTTGCCGGCGAAGTCGACGACCGGCTCGGTCCACAGCCGGCGCATCACTTCGAGGAATTCGTCGCAGCGTGCGCCGCGATCCTCCCAGCGGTAGCCGCAGGCCTCGACCTCTTCCTTGTTCCAGCCGACGCCGATGCCGAAATCGATGCGGCCGTCGGTCAGCCAGTCCAGCGTGCACATCTCCTTGGCCGTGTAGATCGGGTTGCGCTGCGGCACCAGGGCGACGCCGGTGCCGAGCCGCATCTTGGTTGTGGCGGCCGCGAGGAATCCGAAGGTGGCTGTGACATCCAGCATGCCGCCGCCGTCCGGCACGGGAATGCGGCCGTCCTTCGAGCCGGGATAGCCGTAGGTGTTCTTGTCGAACAGGGCCACATGCTCGCCCATCCAGATCGACTCGATGCCCATGCCTTCGGCGCGGCGGCCGAAGTCGCGGATCATCTGCGGCGTCGCCTGGGGCGACATGAAGGTGGCGAAGACTCCGATTTTCATGCTGCTCTCCTGATTGAAAGCAAGCATAGCCCGCCGCGCACGAACGGGCTATGCGGCCGGCGCAAGATCGGCCGGAAGCGGGGCGACATCCAGCGCGTGGCGGATCATCCGGGCGAGGTCGGCCTTGCGGAATGGCTTGCTCAACAAGAGGGAGCCTTCGTCGAGTCGTCCATGACGAACGCTGGAGGTTTCGGTGAAGCCCGACATGAACACGATCCTGGTTCTCGGCCAGCGACGCGCCACCTCGGCCGCAAGGAGCTTGCCGCTCAGGAGACCGGGCATCACGACGTCGCTCAGCAACAGATCGTAGGGCGGCGATGCCGCTTCGAAGGCCGCAAGGCCTGCCGCACCGTCGGGCGCTTCGGTGACGGAATAGCCGAGGCTGCGCAGCTGCCGCACGACATTGTCCCGAACCTGCATTTCGTCCTCGACGACCAGGATCCGCTCGGTACCACCCGGCACGGGAGTCTTGTCGTTGGCAGCCAACTCCTGCACCACGCCTTCACTGTGCGGCAGGAAGAGCTTGACCGTGGTGCCGTGGCCCACCTCGCTGTAGATGCTGATGTGGCCATTGGACTGCTTGATGAAGCCATAGACCATGCTGAGGCCGAGGCCTGTGCCCTTGCCGACCTCCTTGGTCGTGAAGAACGGTTCGAAGACCCTGTTCAGTGCGGCCGCGGGAATTCCGGCGCCCGCATCTGTGACTGAAAGCATGGCGTAGGCGCCTGGCACGGCGCCGGTGTTGAAGATGCAGTATTCCTCGTCGAGCACGACGTTCTGCGTCTCGATCAGCAGGTGGCCGCCGCCGGGCATCGCGTCGCGTGCGTTCAGGCAGAGATTGACCAGCGCCGTTTCGAACTGGGACCGGTCGACGCTGACGACGCCCAGCTCGGGGGCAAGCGCGGTATCGATCTCGATCTGCGCGCCCAGCGAACGGCGCAGCAGATTGCCGGTATCGGTCACGAGATCGTTGAGGTCGGTTTGCTGCGGGCGCAGCGGCTGCTTGCGGGAGAAAGCCAGGAGCTGACGGGTCAGGTCGGCGGCGCGTTGCACGGCTTTGTCGATCTGGCCGAGGCGGTCGGCCACGCTGGGAGAAAAGCTCTCGTCCTCCAGCAGGGCATCCGTGTTTGCGAGAATCACGAACAGGATGTTGTTGAAGTCATGCGCAATGCCGCCGGTAAGCTGACCGACAGCCTCCATCTTCTGCGACTGGCGCAACTGCTCCTCGCCGGTCTTGCGCACGCTGATATTGCGAATCGCCGCCGTCACCAGGAGAACGCCCTGGGCGCTGGTGAGCGGGCTCAGCATGATTTCTATCGGGAACTGGGCGCCGTCCTTGCGTTTGCCCAGCAGTTCGATGCCCGTGCCGATCTCCTGGGCCAGCGCATCGGTCTCGCTACGCGTGGCGTCGGTCACCAGACGCTCGGCGAAGCCTTCGGGAATGATGTTCGTGACCTTCTGGCCGAGCAGCTCGTCTCGGCTGTAGCCGAACTGCTTCTCGGCCTGGACGTTCAGCAGCACGATCTCGCCCGCCCGGTTGACGACCACCATGGCATCGGGCGCGGCCTCCAGGAGGCCGCGATACTGGCCCTCCATCTGGACCAGATTTTTCTCCGCAGTCTTGCGGACGCTGATGTTGCGGATCGCCGCCGTCACCAGAAGGATGCCATCGGCGCTCTTGAGCGGGCTCAGCATGATCTCGATGGGGAACTCGGCGCCGTCCTTGCGCTTGCCCGACAGCTCGATGCCGGTGCCGATCTCCTGGGCCAGCGCATCGGTCGCGCTGCGCGTGGCGTCGGTGACCAGCCGTTCGGCGAAACCCTCGGGGATGATGTTCGTGACCTTCTGGCCCAGCAACTCGTCGCGGGGATAGCCGAACTGCGTCTCGGCCTGGACATTGACCAGCACGATCTCGCCCGCCTGGTTCACCACCACCATGGCATCGGGCGCCGCCTCCAGCAGGCCGCGATACTGGTCTTCGACCTTGGTCAGGTTCTTCTCGGCAGCCTTGCGGACGCTGATGTTGCGGATCGCCGCCGTCACCAGAAGGACACCCTCGGCACTGGTCAACGGGCTCAGCATGATCTCGATGGGAAAGTCGGTGCCGTCCTTGCGCTTGCCCGACAGCTCGATGCCAGTACCGATCTCCTGGGCCAGCGCGTCGGTCGTGCTGCGCGTGGCGTCGGTGACCAGGCGCTCGGCGAATCCCTCGGGGATGATGTTCGTGACCTTCTGGCCCAGCAACTCGTCGCGGCGGTAGCCGAACTGCGTCTCGGCCTGGACATTGACCAGCACGATTTCGCCCGCCTGGTTCACGACCACCATGGCATCGGGCGCCGCCTCCAGCAGGCCGCGGTACCGGCTCTCCATCAGCGCCAGATTCTGTTCGACGGCCTTGCGTTCGGTGACATCGCGCGCCATCGAGAGAAAAGCGGGTTTGCCTTCAAAGTCGATCATGCACTCGTTCGCCTCGACATTGATGACCGTGCCATCCCTCTTCTGATGCCGCAGCTCCGTAAACAGTGCCCCGGCGCCGGGCATGATCTGCCGCCGCAAAGCCGTGACGGTCGGCAGATCCCCGGGCAGATAGAGATCATCGATCGTCATCTTGAGCAGTTCGCCCCGAGACCAGCCATATTGCGCGACCGCGGAATTGTTGACCGCGAGAAAGCGTTGCGTCTCGCGATTGAACACGACCATGGAGGAGGGATTGGCGTCGAACAGGATGCGGTAGCGCTCTTCCAGGGCAAGCCGCGCGTTCCATTCGCGAGCCACCCGGATCGCGAGGCCGCCGACCATCGCCGCGGCGATGGTCCAGCCGGCGACGACGATCCAGACGGTGCGCCACCATGGTGCGAGGGCTTCGTCGATCGATTGGGCAAAGGACATGATGAAGGTGGGATAGGCGTCGAGGCGGCGGAAGACGACGATCCGCTGCACGCCATCCATGCCAGCCATGGTCTCGAACCGCCCCTTCGCCTGGCCGGCGCGTATCCTGGCGAACAGCGCACCGCCCTCCGTGGCTGAGCCGATGGCTCGCTCGTCGAACGGGCTGCGCATCAGCAGTATGCCGTCGTCGCGCCACAGCGATATCGACAGACCCTCGACCTCGTTGTCGACCTTCCAGACCTCGTCGAAGTACGCCAGCGGCACGGTGCCGACGATCAGCCCGTCGAAATCGCCATTTGCCCCGCGTATCGGCAGTGTCGCCGTGATCAGCCACTCCCCGTTCGAGCGGGCCTTGATCGGCGTTCCCCACAGCAGCGTCGACCCGGGCTGCTCACGTTGGCGGATGAAGTAGTCCCGGTCGGAGACGTCCCGACCGGTGTCGGCAGCGGTTCGGCCGAGAATAAACCGGCCCTGGCGGTCGACGATCTGGATCGACGTCAGGAAAGGCCGATCCTTGAGCAGCTCCTCCAGCTGCGGCTGCAGTTGGTCGACGTCGATGGTCCCGGTGGTGGTGGCAGCGGAGAGAGCTGTCTCGGCGTCACTCAGGGTCCGTTCGATGGCTTTCAAGGTGCCGGTGGTCTGGTTGTTGGCGAATTCCGCGAAACCGGCCAGAACCTTCTGGCCGGAAGCGATGGCATCGGTCCTGAGATAGAGCAGGAGGGCTGCCAGCACCGCTGCCGTGAGAAACGCGTAAGCGGCGATCAGGGCGACGACGCGCTTGCGGATGGAGAGCCGGTTTAGAGCGAGCGAGCCTGTTGGCATCTGGATACCCGAGAAGGCCAACCGCTGCGTGCAGGCGCGTGCGTATCCCGCCGCCCTGCATCCGCTTGTGACAGTGAAAGTGCCTCAAGTGAGCCCAACGCCGGGACCGGCAAAAAGGTTCCCGGGAACCGCAACCATCGCGGGTGGCGAGCGTTGTCCCCCAAGCGTCCGATAGCGCCGAGAAGCCGGTTTGCGGCTCTCCGCCTGACGCTGGGGGATCATCACATGGACAGTTCCGATCATGGTCACCTGAAGCAGCTCCTCGTTGACAGCCTGCCCGACTGCGCGCTGGTCGTGCTCGACCCCGAAGGCAACGTGCTGAGTTGGAATGTCGGCGCCGAGGAGCTGTTGGGATACACCGAGGTGGAGACGATCGGGCGGTCTTTCGCCGGCCTGGCCGGGTCGCCAGCCGCGCTGGCGATGGCGCGGCAACTGGGCAGGCACGGGGAGATTTGCCGGCGGCGCCACGGCAACGGCGCCGAAATCGAGGTCTGGGAGATCGTAATCCCGCTCTATGACCCGCAACTGCAGTTTCTGGCCTTCGGCCTCATGATGCGCTCCCTGGGGGCCCCAGCCGGCACCGCGGTCGCGCCGCCTCGCGCGCTGGCGTCCGGAAGGCGGAAGAAAGTGCTGCTGGTCGACGACGACGGTGCTGTGCGAGCGACCTCCGTCGATCTGCTGACGGCGCTCGGCTACGACGTGCTCGTGGCCACAAGCGGCATCGAAGCCCTCGACATTCTCGCGCGCGACGGCGACATCGACGTGCTCTTTACCGATGTCGTCATGCCCGGCGGCATGGATGGCGGCGAGGTTGCCGAAAAGGCCAGGCTGATCCGGCCGGACATCAGGGTCCTGTTCCAGTCAGGCTATTTCGAGGGCGCCCTGGTGCGGCAGGGCAATATCGCCGCGAACAACCATTTGCTGGTGAAGCCCTACCGTCGGAAGGACCTCGCGCAAATGATGAGCAAGATCCTGGCGGAAGAGGTCCCGCATCTCAACGCCGTTCGCCTGATCGGCAACTGAGCGCGTCTACCGCCGCACCGTGGGCCAGACTCGCTGGATCATGGCGAACAGGAACGCTGTCGTGAGGCCGAACAGCAGCATGCCGTTCAGGGCCTCCAGGGCGCCCATCATCTGCCACCGGGCTTCGAGATGCACCTTGTCATGGCCGTAGGTGGTGAGCGCGCCCAACGAATAGAGCATGGCCGATTTGTTGTCGGCGACGGCACCGGTGACGCGGTACGCGGCGGCCCATACACCGGCCTCGATGATGTGCAGGGCGGTCACGAAGATCACCGCGATGCCCACGACCAGGGCGAAGACCGGCACGAAGTGGCGATGCGACTTGAAGCCGTGCAGCGCGCCCTCGACCTTCTGCGTGAACAGCGCGAGGCAGAAGACGTGGATGACGACGTTGAGCGCGATCAACGGCACGCCCCATGCCCAGTCGGCCCCCCACTCCATGTAGTCGAAGGGGTTCATGCCTCGCGTTAGGCGCGAACCAGCGGCTTGTACTTGATGCGGTGCGGCTGGTCGGCGTCGGTGCCGAGGCGACGGTGCTTGTCGGCTTCGTAGTCCTGGTAGTTGCCCTCGAACCACTCGACATGGCTGTCGCCCTCGAAGGCAAGCATGTGGGTGGCGATGCGGTCGAGGAACCAGCGATCGTGGCTCACCACCACGGCGCATCCGGCATACTCGACCAGCGCCTCTTCGAGCGCGCGCAACGTGTCGACGTCGAGGTCGTTGGTCGGCTCGTCGAGCAGCAGGACGTTGGCGCCTGATTTCAGCATCTTGGCGAGGTTGACGCGGTTGCGTTCACCGCCCGAGAGCTGGCCCACCTTCTTCTGCTGGTCGCCGCCCTTGAAGTTGAACGAGCCGCAGTAGGCGCGGCTGGAGATTTCGCGTTTGCCGAGCTTGATGATGTCGAGACCGCCCGAGAGTTCCTCCCACACCGTCTTGTTGGGATCGAGCGTCTCGCGGCTCTGGTCGACATAGCCCAGCTTGACCGTCGGCCCGACCGTGAAGATGCCGGTGTCGGGCTTGTCGTTGCCGGTGATCATCTTGAACAGCGTCGTCTTGCCCGCGCCGTTGGGGCCGATCACACCGACGATGCCGCCCGGCGGCAGCTTGAAGGAGAGGTTGTCGATCAGCAGGCGGTCGCCGAAGCCCTTGGATATCTTCTCGGCGGTGATGACATGGTCGCCGAGGCGCGGACCGGCGGGGATGACGATCTGTGCCCGGTCGAGCGTCTCCTGCTTGTCCTCTTCGACCATCTGTTCGTATGCCGCGATGCGGGCCTTGCTCTTGGTGCGTCGCGCCTGGGCGCTCTGGCCCATCCACTCGAGCTCGCGCTGCATGGTGCGTCGGCGTGCGTCGGCGGTCTTTTCTTCGAGCTCGAGGCGCTTGTCCTTCTGCTTCAGCCATGAGGAGTAGTTGCCCTCCCAGGGGATGCCGGCGCCGCGGTCGAGTTCGAGGATCCAGCCGGCCACGTTGTCGAGGAAGTAGCGATCGTGGGTGACGGCCACGACGGTGCCGGGGAATTCGGCCAGGTGGCGTTCCAGCCAGGCCACCGACTCGGCATCGAGATGGTTGGTCGGCTCGTCGAGCAGCAGGATGTCGGGCTTGGAAAGCAGCAGCCGGCACAGCGCCACGCGCCGGCGCTCGCCGCCGGACAGCACGTCGACCTTGGCGTCCGACGGCGGGCAGCGCAGCGCATCCATGGCGATCTCGACCGTGCGGCCGAGATCCCAGCCGTTGCCGGCGTCGATCTTCTCCTGCAACTCGGCCTGCTCGGCGATCAGTTTGTCCATGTCGGCGTCGGGGTCGGAGAAGGCGTTCGAGACCTCCTCGAAGCGGGCCAGCATCTTGGCCATGTCGCCGGCACCGTCCATGACGTTGCCCAACACGTCCTTGGTCTCGTCGAGCTTGGGCTCCTGTTCCAGGAAGCCCACCTTGACGCCCTCGGCCGCCCAGGCTTCGCCGGTGAAGCTGTCGTCCTGGCCTGCCATGATTTTCAGCAGGGTGGACTTGCCCGAGCCGTTGAGGCCCAGGACGCCGATCTTGGCGCCGGGCAGGAAGGACAGCCAGATGTCCTTCAGGACTTGCTTGCCGCCGGGGAAGGTCTTGTTCAGACCCTTCATTACGTAGATGTACTGGTAGGAAGCCATGGCGAGCTTGTAGCGACCCCGTCGAACGGGTTCAATGACTACGGGAGAAACGCGCACGCATGCTGGCGGAACCGACCGTCCTGGCCCTGTCGCTGGCCTATCTCGGCCTGCTGTTCGCCGTGGCCTATATCGGCGACCGCTACGCCCGCGACTGGTCGACCAGCTCGGTGGCGCCGGCCGTCTATGGCCTGTCGCTGGCCATTTATTGCACCTCGTGGACCTTCTACGGCGCGGTCGGCCGTGCCGCCACCAGCGGCATCGACTTCCTCTTCATCTATACCGGCCCGGTCATCGTGGTGGTCCTGGGCTACCCGATGGTCGCCAAGATGGTGCGCGTGGCCAAGCGCCACAACGTCACCTCGATCGCCGATTTCCTCGCCTCGCGCTACGGCAAGAGCCGCGCCGTCGGCGTCAGCGCCACGCTGTTCGCCACCGTGGGCGTGCTGCCCTATATCGCGCTGCAGCTCCAGGCGGTGTCGTCTTCCTTCCGCACTATCGCCGAGCCGATCCCGGGGGTCGCCGGCGGCGTCGTGCACACCGATACGTCGTTGATCGTCGCGGCGTTGATGGCGGTGTTCACCATCCTGTTCGGCGTCCGCAACGTCTCCGCCTCCGAGCAGCACCGCGGCATGATGCTGGCCATCGCCTTCGAATCGGTGGTCAAGCTGCTGGCCCTGTTGACGGTCGGGCCGTTCGTCCTCTGGGTGCTGTTCGACGGTCCGTCCGACCTGATGGCGCGGCTCGCGCTGGCGCCGGCCATCGCCGAACGACTTACCCACGACGGCACGCCCCTCAGCTGGATCGTGATGACGCTGCTCTCGGCGATGGCGTTCCTCTGCCTGCCGCGCCAGTTCCATGTCGCGGTGGTCGAGCACGGCCATCCGGCGAGCCTCAAGACCGCGCGCTGGTTGTTTCCGGTCTACCTCGTCCTGATCAATCTCTTCGTCGTGCCGATCGCGGCCGCGGGCTTGCTGCTGCTGGGGCCGCAGGTCAGCCCCGATCTCTTCGTCCTGCAGTTGCCGTTGGCCAACGGCGAGGGCTGGCTGTCGGCCTTCGTCTTCATTGGCGGCCTGTCCGCGGCGACATCGATGGTGATCGTGGCCTGCATGGCCTTGTCGGGCATGATCGGCAACGAACTGGTCATGCCCTATCTGCTCCGGCGGCAGGCAGGCGTCGCGCGCGAGATGGGACCGCTGGTGGTGTTCGTGCGCCGCGCCGCCGTCGTGCTCATCCTCATGGCGGGCTATGCCTATGAGCGGATCATCTCGGGCTACCTGCCGCTCGCCTCGATCGGCCTGATCTCGTTCTGCGCCGTCGCCAACCTCGCTCCGGGCCTGGTGCTCGGGCTCTACTGGCGGGGTGCCCACCGCTATGGCGTCGTGGCCGGGCTGGCTGGCGGCTTCGTCGTCTGGCTCTACGCGCTCCTGCTGCCGACCCTGCACCAGAACGTCGGCGCCGCTCAGGTAGCACCGTTGAAACCCTACCTGCCGGCGCCGCTGTCCGATCTCGATGCCGTAGGCCAGGGCTTCGTCGTCTGCATCCTGGTCAATGCCGCCCTCCTGATCGGCGTCTCGTTGCTGGCGCGGCCGATCGCCCGCGACCGAGAGCAGGCCGGCTCCTTCGTGCTGGGGGCCGAGCCGGAACAGCCGGAGCAGCAGGCGCCGGCCGATGCCGCACGCATCGATGAACTGCGCGAACTGCTGACGCGTTTCGTCGGTTCCGAGCGCGCGCTTCGCGCGCTCTCCGGCGAACGGCTGTCGATCGAGGTGGCGCTGGCACGGGCCGAGCGCATGCTGTCGGGAACGCTGGGGTCGGCCTCGGCCCGCATCATCATCGCCGCCTTCGGGCGTCGAGGCCGGTTGCTGCCGCGCAGTGCACGCGCGCTGATCGACGAGGCCTCGGAGGCGATCCGCTACAACTACGAGATCCTGCGCAACACGCTCGACCATGTCGGCATGGGCATCGCCGCCTTCGATCGCGAGGGCCGCCTGGAGATCTTCAACGACCGCTTCACGACCCTGTTGTCGCTCGACGACGATGCGGTCGCGGTCGGTGCCACTCCACAACAGTTCGGTGCCGCCGCGGACATCGTGGCCCTGCTGCGCCGGCCGGAAACGCCGCAGACGCACGAGATCGCCACCCGCGAGGGCCGGGTCATCGAACTCCGGCTCGATCCGCTGCCCGGCGACGGCTTCGTCGCGACTTGCAACGACGTGACGGCGCGCGTCCACACCGCCCAGGCGCTGCGTGAGAGCGATCGCCAGTTGCGGCAGTCGACGGAGACGCTGGAACAGCGTGTGATCGAGCGCACGGCGGAACTGGAAGCCAGTCGCGCTGAGGCTGAGGCCGCCAACCTCGGCAAGACGCGGTTCATTGCCGCCGCCAGCCACGATTTGTTGCAGCCGCTGCATGCCGCGCGCCTGTTCACGGCCGCGATGATCGACCGCGATCCCGGCAACGATCTCGGTGGCAAGATCGACACCAGCCTCGGCGCCGTCGAATCGCTGCTCGATGCGTTGCTCGACATCTCCAAGCTCGATGCCGGCGCCTTCAAGCCGGAGAAGCGGCCGTTCGCCCTGCAGCCGTTGTTCGAATCGCTGGCCACCGCCTTCGCGCCTGTCGCCGCCCGCCGCGGCGTCGAGCTGGTCGTCGTGCCGACGCGCGCCTTCGTGTCGACCGACCCGGCCTTCCTGCGCCGCATCCTGCAGAACCTGCTGTCCAACGCCTTGCGCTACGGCCGGGCCGAAGGCCGGACTTCGCGCGTGGTGCTGGGCTGCCGCCGGGTCATCGGGGAAGGCGGCGGCGAGGAACTGCGCATCGAGGTCAAGGACAACGGTCCGGGAATCGCATCCGACAAGCAGGTCATCATCTTCGACGAATTCGTTCGGCTGCAGCCCGAGGACGAGGCGCCGCGCGAGGAGCGGGGGCTTGGCCTCGGCCTCGCCATCGTCGACCGCATCGCGCGCATGCTCGACCTGCCGGTCGGCCTCGCCTCGGCGCCGGGCCGCGGCTCGACCTTCTCGGTGATCGTGCCGCGCGTTCCTGCAGTGTTGGCCGCTCCCATCGCGGCGCCGGCACCGCAGCCCACCCTCTCGATCGCGGCCGAGAGCTTCGTGCTCTGCATCGACAACGAGGCACGCGTGCGCGAGGCGATGGCGACCCTGCTCGGTGGCTGGGGCTGCCGCGTGTCGGTCGCCGCCAGCCACGCCGAGGCCCTGGAGCAGGTGGCGCGGGCCGGCCGGCTGCCCGATCTCGTGCTGGCCGACCTGCATCTCGACGAGGGGCCGGACGGGTTGGAAGTCGTCGATGCCCTCCGCCAGGCCTGGGGCCGTGCCGTGCCGGCAGCCCTCATCACCGCCGATCGCGATCCGACGCTGCGCCTCAGGGCGCGGACGCGAAACATTGAACTGCTGCACAAGCCGGTGAAGCCGGCGTCGCTGCGGGCGCTGCTGCGGATGCGCGCCTCGGGCACTGCTATGGGAGGGGGCCGGCTTACGGCCTGACCGGCTCGGCCACGGGAATTGCCAGGCCACGTGCCTCGATCACGGCCTGGGTACGCGAACGGACGCCGAGCTTGCGCAGGATCACCGTCACATGCGCCTTCACGGTCGCCTCGCCGACGCCGAGCTTGTGGGCGATCTGCTTGTTCTGGTCGCCGTGGATCATGAGCGCGAGCACGCGCCACTGCTGCGGCGTGAGTTGCGCCGCGCGCTGGGCAAAGGAATCGACGGGGCCCGCGTCCGGCGGCGCGAAGATCTCGCCGCGGAGGACGGCGCCCACGATCCTGGCGATTTCTTCGAGGGACGCCGACTTGTCGATGTAGGCCGAGGCCCCGAATTCGTAGGCGCGTCGCACCACGGCCGCTTCGCGGGCAGCGGAGACAACGATGACCGGCACTGCGGGATGGCTGGAGCGGATGAGTGCCAGGCCGGTGAGGCCGTCCATGCCAGGCATGTCGAGGTCGAGCAGCACGGCGTCGGTCTCGGGCTCGCGCTCCAGCGCGAACAGCGCCTGATCGAGCGTGCCGGCCCCCGCGATCGCCGCACCAACGAAGCTTTGGCGCAGCGCCGTGCCCAGCGCGTCGCGCACCATCGGGTGATCGTCGGCCACGAGGAAGCGCTCGGCATTTGCCATCCTGAAAGCTTGACCACTCGGGCTCGGCAGGGTCAAGGCGCTCGCTCCGGTGTGCGGTTGGTAAGCGCCTCGCGCAAAAGGTCCGGAACGCCGGCAGCGACGGAAATCGCCGCGCGCAGCCGGCGCAGGCCGGCGCGCTTCAACCGTGCCGGCTCGACACTTGTCGATGGCGGTCGGCCGGCTGCAATGTCGGCGAGTTGCTGGCCGAGAACCGCCTCGACGATCGTTGCCCGCGCCGCCGTGAGGTCGGCCGCCGCGTCGGCCGGCAGGGCGCCTTTTGCCACCGCCTCGGCAAGCCGCGCGTCGGTCGACGTTGCGGCCGCCCCCCAGGCGAGCGCGATCGCCCGCGCGCCGGCAACGATGGGAAAAAGTCCGCGCAGCTTGAGGTCGATGCGACCGTTCTCGGTGCGGAGCCGGCCCAGCAGATCGAAGGTGCTTCCGCGGCCCTCGCTTGCCGCCGCCAGCAGCCGCAGGAACATCGGCGACTTCGCCGCGGCGGCCACGGCGTGACGGCGCAGCTCGTGCGCCAGCGCGCGCGCTCCCAGGACGGGGACGAAGTCGTAGAAGATATCGACATTCAGCAGCGCGCCGGGTTGCGGCCGGTCGATCCAGGAATCCACCGTTCCGCACCACTCGTTGAGCGACCGGCGGAAGGCTGCATTGCTCGCCATCACGCCGCCCTTGCAGAAGGGCACGCCAGCGGCGTCGAGCAGGGTCGTCAGCTTCCCGGCGAAGGTGGCGAACCAAGGGTCGACGGATTCGTCGCCATCGTGGATCAGCGCATTGTCCTGGTCGGGCGTCAGCAGGGTCTCGCCGCGGCCGGCCGAGCCGAGGACCAGGAGGCACCATCGCGCCGGCGCCTCGCCATCGCCCTGGTCACGCATCGCTGCCAGCGCCAGTTCGCCGGCGCGCGCGGTGACATCGCGCGTGACGCCGGCGATAACGGCGGAAATCTGAATGGCAGCGACATCCTCGCGGTGCAGGGCCCCGGCCAGCGCCGGCAGCTTGGCGAAGGCCACGCGCAGCGTCGCAGCATCTGCCGCATGGTCGATCTCGTCTCCCAGCGTCAGGGCAAGCGACGCGCGCTGCTTCAGGAGGCCGCGCGCGGTGAGCATTCCGAGCGGCCGGCCGGCCTCGTCGATGACCGGCAGGTGCCGGACGCCGAGACGCGCCATGCGGGCAAGGGCGCGATACACCAGAGCATCGGCATCGATGCCGTGGACCGGCGTTCCCATGACCTCGGCCACGCCGAGCGCGAGATGGGACGAATTGCGGACGGCCGTTCGCATCACGTCGTGTTCGGTGACTATGCCTTGCAGCCGGCCGTCGTCATCCAGCACTGCGACGGAGCTCACGTGACGCTCCATCATCGTGCGCGCAGCCTCCGCGACCGTTGCCGTCGCGGCGACGGCGATGATGGGGGCAGTCATCAGGTCGCCCACGCGGTGGCGGTAGGGGAAACTGTCGAGCCGCTCCAGGGGGGCGGTGTCCACGGCGTTCAGCGCCTCGGCGCGCGATGGGCGGCCATTGCGCCGCCGAACGTGCCGCGTCCCTGGCCGACGAGCTTGCGGGCAAGCGCCACGAAGAGGTCGGCGGCCATCCTTGCATCGCCGGCCGCGCTGTGCCGCGTCCCTCTCGGTTCAACGCCCACTCGTGTCAGCAACTCGGCGAGGTCGGCATTGTCCGCCGCGAGGCCAAGGCCGGCCATCAGCTCAAAGGTGTCGAAATGGGGCGGCTCACGCCAATCGCAGCCGTTGCGCCGAGCCTCGCCGGCAAGCATCGCCAGATCGAAGCTGACGTAGTGTCCGACGACGACACACCCGGACAGGGCCGCCAGGATATCGTCGTAGGCCTCGGCAATGGTCCGCGCGCCCGCAACCTGCGCATTGTCGATGCCGTGGACAGCGACGGCGCGGGCCGGGATGGGCACGCGGGGATCGATCAACGTATCGAGGACCGGCGGTTCGACCACGCTGAGACCTGCGGCAATCCTGACCGCCGCGATCGACACGATGCGATCCCGGCGCGCGTCGAGGCCGGTGGTCTCGCAATCGATCGCCACCATGGGCAGACGTTCGAGAGGCGTGTGTGTCGCGACGCGCAGCCGCTTGAGCGGCTTTGGCTGGCCGAGATAGCGATCGAAGATATCGGAGATCGTCATGTCGCGGGGCTGGAGAGGTCCTGGACCAGTGCCGCCGTTTCGAGCCGCCGCGGCAACCGGTCGTTGAACGAGATCAGGCCGAAGGTCATCGCCGCGCCGAGAACGGCGCGCTCTTCGTTGAGGTTCTTGGAGTGGACCGGGGCCTTGCTGTGGATCATCGCGCCGGTCTTGTAGCCCATGGCCTTGAGGTCGAGCGGTCGCTCGTCGGAGATGCCGCCGAAGCGGGCGAGCAGGGCGGCAAGGCAGTCGCCCCAACCCTCGGGGCGATGCACAGGGTTGGGATATTCACCCAGGATGTCGGCGTAGACCTTGATCAACGGCGGATCGAGGCTTTGGCCGGCCGCGAGATGGGCGCGGACGATGAAGACCATGTCGGCGGCAATGGCGGCGAAGGATTCCCAACGGCAGATGGCGAAGACCTGATTGAAACCCTTTTCACCCAGTATGTGCTGCCCGTGCCAGGCCAGCGTGTTGCGCGAGAATTCGTAGGTCGCACGCTGGGCGAGGTAGGAGGCCTCACCGCTGATGAAGCGGCGGAGCGCCGGTTGTGTGGCGATCCGGCTGGGGAAGAACCGGTCCTTTAGTTGCTGCAACATGAGACCTGCCTATCACCCGGGATTATCCAGCCCATTAGACTAAAGTCTAAGACGTCTCACATTGTGTGCATACAACCCCTCGTGTAGTGAAATGAGGCGAAAAAGCGACCAAGCGCCCGAGAAGCGCTGGCGATGGGAAGAAACTAAGCCGGAAACAGCGGCACTTACTACATCGCGGTGACGACTCGAGCGTTCCCAACAAGGTCGATTGGAGGGAGCGGACAATGGCTGAAAAAAGACTGACAGGCGAGCAACAGGCCGCCTACTGGCACAAGACCCGGAACCTCATGTGGGTGATTCTCGCCGCATGGTTCCTCTTCAGCTTCGTGATTCATTTCTTCGCGCCGCAGCTGAATACCATTCGAATTCTGGGTTTCCCGCTGGGCTACTACATGGCAGCCCAAGGATCGCTGATCGCCTTCGTCCTGATGTGCGTGTGGAACGCCAAGGCGCAGGACGGGATCGACAACGAATTCGGCGTCCAGGACGAATAAAGGGCTAGGGGAGAACAACCATGGCTGCAATGCAAGGCGGGTTTCTCGCCAACCTCGGCAAGGTCTACGGCATCTACACCGGCACCTTCGTC